>NZ_JBFODL010000008.1:0-65986 GCF_040908295.1 Aeromonas sp. R4-2
GTCTTTACCGGTTAGTGTGCTGATATGGCTCAGTCGGTAGAGCGCATCCTTGGTAAGGATGAGGTCCCCAGTTCGATTCTGGGTATCAGCACCATTAAATAGAAAGCCTCCCTGAAAAGGGAGGCTTTTTTGCACCCGTCATTTTTTGATATCCCCTTACATTCCCTATTCCCGCAACCCCTTCTGCTTGCAGCCGACACTGTTTATCTGCTGGTTTGAGTCCTAATGTGTTACTCATTTGACTGCTATTGATGGTTTTATCCAGATATTTAACCATGATTGATTGACGTGAAACGTTTTACATGTAAAATCCGGCGCGTTTTGCCTATTACGTGGAGAAAGAGCATGGCGCAGGATAACGAATACTGTTTGGGGGCGGTTCCCGCCAAAGGGCGCAAAGGTGTGCTGTCGCTGATGCTGGTGATGCTCGGGCTGACCTTCTTCTCTGCCAGTATGTGGACCGGTGGTGCGCTGGGTACCGGTCTGGTGTTTGACGACTTCATCAAGGCGGTACTGATCGGCAACCTGTTGCTGGGGATCTATACCGCCTGTCTCGGTTATATCGGTGCTTCAACCGGTCTCTCTACCCATCTGCTGGCGCGATACTCCTTCGGCGTCAAAGGTTCCTGGCTGCCATCCCTGCTGCTGGGCGGTACTCAGGTCGGCTGGTTTGGCGTTGGTGTGGCGATGTTTGCCCTGCCGGTGCAGAAGGCGACCGGCATAGATGTGAACTGGCTGATCGCCATTTCGGGCATGTTGATGACGGTGACCGTCTACTTCGGCATCTCCGCCCTGATGGCGCTGAGCTTTGTGGCCGTACCGGCCATTGCACTGCTTGGCGGCTACTCGGTCTGGCTGGCGGTGACCTCGACCGGTGGCATGGCGGCGCTGCAGCAGGTACAACCAAGCAATCCCATCGAGTTCACCACGGCGTTGACCATGGTGGTTGGTTCCTTTATCAGTGCAGGAACCCTGACCGCCGACTTTGTTCGCTTTGGTCGCAAACCCTGGGGCGCCGTCATGATTACCATGGTGGCGTTTTTTTTGGGCAATACGCTAATGTTCGTCTTCGGCGCAGCCGGTGCGGCGGTGACCGGTCAGGCCGATATCTCGGAAGTGATGCTGATGCAGGGACTGCTGATCCCCGCCATTCTGGTGCTGGGCCTCAATATCTGGACCACCAACGACAACGCGCTCTATGCCTCCGGCCTCGGTTTTGCCAACATTACCGGCCTCAAGAGCAAGCCGCTCAGCGTGATCAACGGCCTCATCGGTACGGCTTGCGCCCTCTGGCTTTACAACAACTTTGTCGGCTGGCTGGCCTTTTTGAGTACGGCAATTCCGCCGATCGGTGGCATTATCATCATGGATTTCCTGCTCAATCGTGAGCGTTACCGTCAATTTGCCGATCAGCAGTTCGAGACGGTGCGCTGGCAGGCGCTGGTCGCCACGGCTGTCGGGGTGGCTGTCGGCAAGTGGCTGCCGGGCATAGTGCCACTCAACGCGGTATTGGGCGCCGCCTTCACCTATTTCATTCTGGTTCGCCTCACCCAGCGGCCGGTTCTGGTACAGGAAGCTAACAAATGCTGATTCAACATATTCGTTTGGCCGATCGGGAAGGATTTTGGCAGATCCGCTGTCAGGATGGGGTCATCACCGCCATCGAACCCCATGACGAACATGCCGTCGCCGGTCGGGTGCTGGACGGGGAGGGCGGTCTGGCGATCGCCCCCTTTATCGAACCCCACATTCACCTCGATACCACCCAGACGGCGGGCGAGCCGAGCTGGAATCTCTCCGGCACTCTGTTCGAGGGGATCGAGCGCTGGGCCGAGCGCAAGGCGCTGCTGACCCATGAGGATGTGAAGCAGCGCGCCATCCAGACGCTGAAGTGGCAGATCGCCAACGGCATCCAGTTCGTCCGTACTCACGTCGATGTCTCCGACCCCAATCTGGTCGCGCTCAAGGCGATGCTGGAAGTGCGGGAGGAGATGAAGGAGTGGGTGGAGCTGCAGATCGTTGCCTTCCCGCAGGAGGGGATCCTCTCCTACCCCAATGGCAAGGCACTGCTGGAGGAGGCGCTCAAGCTGGGGGCCGATGTGATCGGTGCGATCCCTCACTTCGAGTTCACTCGGGAATATGGGGTCGAAAGTCTGCACTACATCTTCGATCTTGCCGAGAAGTATCAGGTTCTGGTCGATGTGCACTGCGACGAGATCGATGACGAGCAGTCCCGTTTTATCGAGACGCTGGCGACCCTGGCCTACGAGCGGGGTATCGGTCATAGAGTCACCGCCAGTCACACCACCGCCATGCACTCCTACAACGGTGCTTATGCTTCCCGCCTGTTCCGTCTGCTCAAGATGGCGGACATCAACTTCGTGGCCAATCCGCTGGTGAACATTCACCTGCAGGGGCGGTTCGATACCTATCCCAAACGCCGCGGCATTACCCGAGTGAAGGAGATGCTGGAGGCGAACATCAACGTCTGTTTCGGTCACGACGACGTGTTCGATCCCTGGTATCCCATGGGCACCGCCAACATGTTGCAGGTGCTGCACATGGGGCTGCATGTCTGCCAGATCATGGGTTACGAGCAGATCAACGACGGTCTGAAGCTGATCAGCAGCCACAGCGCCCGCACCCTGAATGTGCAGGATCGCTATGGTATCGAGGTGGGCAAACCGGCCAACCTGTTGGTCCTGCCCGCCGAGAACGGCTTCGATGCGGTGCGCCGTCAGGTGCCGGTGCGTTACTCGATCCGCCACGGCAAGGTGATTGCCCAGACCCGCCCGGCCCAGACCGAGATCGTGCTGGGTCAGCCAGAGCCCATCGATTTTCGCCGCTGAGATTTCAATCAGGCTGGATGTCGATTAGTTCCGCCTCTGGGCACAAGGGCCGCCATTGCGACATAATGGCGGCCTGACCCTGAGGGAGTGACACCATGCAAACCTGGTTCTATGTTGCTGCAGGGGGCGCCATCGGCGCCTGCCTTCGTTTTGGGATTGCCGAACTGATGGCCTTGCTGCTGGGGCGCCACTTTCCTTACGGGACTCTGGTGGTCAACGTGGTGGGCTCTTTCATCATGGGGGTGGCATTTGCCCTCATCAGTCATGGTCATGTGGTAGAACACCCGATGAAGCCGTTGCTGATGGTGGGGATCCTCGGTGCCCTGACTACTTTCTCTTCCTTTGCCCTCGATACGGTAGTGCTGGCTCAACATGGAGCCTATCTGAAAGCGCTGCTCAATATCGCTCTCAATCTCTTCCTCTGTCTTGCCATGGTGGTGCTGGGCATGCAGTTGGTTGCGAGCCGGGTTTAAGGTGTCCGGACGCCAGTGGCTCTGGTAAACTGGCGGCCATTCTTTGCTCTATGGGTGTTTAAGGGATGTCAGAACAAGCAACGACAACGCATTTTGGCTTTAAAACCGTGGCCGCGACCGAGAAGGAAACTCTGGTAGCAGGTGTCTTCCATTCGGTGGCAGCCAAGTATGATCTGATGAACGATCTGATGTCGTTCGGCATCCACCGCCTGTGGAAGCGCTTCACCATCGACTGCTCCGGTGTGCGCAAGGGCCAGAAGGTGCTGGATCTGGCCGGTGGTACCGGTGACTTGACCGCCAAGTTCTCCCGCATCGTCGGCGAGACCGGTCAGGTGGTGCTGGCAGATATCAACGACTCCATGCTGAAAGTGGGCCGCGACAAGCTGCGCAATCTGGGGGTCGCCAACAACGTCTCCTACGTGCAGGCCAATGCCGAGGCGCTCCCCTTCCCGGATAACCACTTCGACGTCATCACCATCGGCTTCGGCCTGCGCAACGTCACCGACAAGGACAAGGCGCTCGCCTCCATGTTCCGGGTGCTCAAGCCGGGTGGCCGTCTGCTGGTGCTGGAGTTCTCCAAGCCGGTCAGCGAAGTGATCGCCAAGCTCTATGACCTCTACTCCTTCAAACTGCTGCCGAAAATGGGCGAAATCGTCGCGAACGACAGTGAAAGCTACAAATATCTGGCAGAGTCTATTCGTATGCACCCGGATCAGCAGACCCTGGCCGGCATGATGGAAAATGTCGGTTTCGAGCAGGTGGAGTACTTCAATCTGACTCAGGGTGTGGTCGCCCTGCACCGCGGTTACAAGTTTTAAGGTTGCCTATGCCGATGGATGCCATGGTCACCGCGGTGATCGAAACCAGCCTCAACCAGTTGCTGGTGCTGGACAAACAGAGTCCGGAGCGGCTGCGCAAACTGGTGGGCAAGGTGCTCAAGCTGGAGCTGCGTGAACTCAAGCCGCTCTGGTTTGTCTTCTCCGAGCGTCGGCTGGATGTGCTGGCCCAGCATGAAGGGGAGGCCGATGCGGTGCTTAGCCTGTCGCTGACCGCCCTCGGTCTGCTGAAAGACCCGTCCGCTCTGACCCGCTATATCCGTGAGGAGAAGCTGGATCTGAGCGGTGATCCCCAGCTGGTGCAGGCATTCAGCGTGCTGCTGGGTGAGCTGGATATCGACTGGGAAGAGGAGCTGTCGCGCTATACCGGCGATGTCGTTGCCCACACCCTGTTCAGCGGTGCCCGTCAGGCGCGTCGTCTGGTCGGCCGCGAGCTGTGCCGCACCCGCAGCCAGCTGGCGGAATATTTGACCGAAGAGGCCCGCCTCGCCCCCGGCCCGCTGGAAGTGGCGAGTTTCAACGATGATGTCGAGGTGCTGGCCCAGCAGCTCAAGGCCGTCGAACTGCGGCTGGCCCGCTTCGAACAGCAGGTGACCTGATGACCCCGAAGGAGTTCAAACGCCTCTATCGCATCATCACCATCCTGCTGGAGCAGGGCATCGACGAACTGGTGCCCGCCCGCTATCAACCCTGGCCGGGTCGTCTGGCCCGTCGCTCCCTGTTCTGGCTCAAGAACAGGCAACCGGATCTCAGCCGCGGAGCCCGCATCCGCCTCGCCTTCGAGGCTCTCGGCCCCATTTTCATCAAGTTTGGCCAGATGCTCTCGACCCGCCGCGACCTGCTGCCGCCGGATATCGCCGAGGAGCTGGCCCTGCTGCAGGACAGGGTGCCCCCCTTCTGTGGTCAGGCGGCGCGCCAGCAGATCGAGCTGAGCCTGGGTTGTCCCATCGAAACCCTGTTTGACGACTTCGACGAGACGCCGCTGGCGTCGGCTTCCATCGCGCAGGTGCATACCGCCCGCTTGAAGGAGAGTGGCCGCGAGATCGTCATCAAGGTGATCCGTCCCGACATCGAGCCTGTCATCGAGGCCGACCTGCGACTGATGCAGGCGCTGGCCCGTCTGGTGGCCCGCTTCGTGCCCCAGAGCGCGCGACTGCGCCCCATCGAGGTGGTGGAGGAGTATCGCAAGACCATCCTCGACGAGCTGAATTTGATGCGCGAAGCGGCCAACGCCATCCAGCTACGGCGCAACTTCACCGGCTCCGAAGCGCTCTATGTGCCTGAAATCATCACCGATCTCTGCCGCGAGCAGGTGCTGGTGATGGAGCGGATCTACGGTATTCCGGTCTCCGACATTCCTGCGCTGGAAGCCAACGGCACCAATATGAAGCTGCTGGCCGAGCGCGGGGTAGAGGTTTTCTTCACCCAGGTGTTCCGCGACAGCTTCTTCCATGCCGATATGCACCCGGGCAACATCTTCGTCTCTTACGAACATCCGGAAAACCCGCTCTGGATCGGCATCGACTGCGGCATCGTCGGTACCCTCAATCGGGAAGACAAACGCTATCTGGCGGAGAACTTCCTCGCCTTCTTCAACCGTGACTATCGCCGCGTGGCGGAGCTGCACGTGGAGTCGGGCTGGGTACCGGCAGACACCAAGGTGGACGAGTTCGAGTTCGCCATTCGCACCGTGCTGGAGCCCATCTTCGAGAAGCCGCTCTCCGAAATTTCGTTCGGTCACGTGCTGCTCAACTTGTTCAACACTGCGCGCCGCTTCCATATGACGGTGCAGCCGCAGCTGGTGCTGCTGCAAAAGACCCTGCTCTATGTGGAAGGGTTGGGGCGTCAGCTCTACCCGCAGCTCGATTTGTGGCAGACCGCCAAGCCGTTCCTCGAGAACTGGATGCACGAACAGGTCGGGCCCAAGTCGGTATTGAACGCCATCAAGGAGAAGGCGCCATTCTGGGCGGAGAAGCTGCCGGAGCTGCCGGAGCTGGTCTATGAGACCCTGCGTCAGACCCGTCATCAGCAGCGTCATTTCGACCAGATGTTTGCCGAGTTCCGCCGTCACAGCCGTCGGCAGGGGCAGGCCCGCTACCTCTTAGGGGTTGGAGCCAGCCTGCTATTGGCGGGTGTATTCTTGCTGACCCAAAAACAACACATTGAGTGGGGACAAGCCAGTCTCGCCGGTGCAGCCCTCTGCTGGCTGGTCGGCTGGTTGCGAACCCGTTCCCATTAATCAACAACCGCGCCGTCAGGCGCCTGTTCTGGAGAGAAAATCATGGGTGGTATCAGTATTTGGCAATTGTTGATCATTGCAGTCATCGTCGTGCTGCTGTTCGGTACCAAGAAACTGCGCGGCATTGGCGGTGATCTGGGCGCGGCGGTCAAAGGGTTCAAGAAAGCCCTCTCCGACGAGCCGGCTGATGCCAAGGCCGAGCAGAAAGATGCCGAGTTTCCCCCGAAACAGCTGAACGAAGCGGCCGCTCAGAGCAGTGAGACCGCCAAGCAGAAAGACAAAGACCAGGCCTAAGCCATGTTCGATATCGGTTTTTGGGAGCTGGTCGTTATCGGTGTGGTAGCACTGGTGGTACTGGGGCCCGAGCGGCTGCCGGTTGCCATCCGCACGGCTACCCACTGGATCCGCCTCATTCGTTCGACCGCGAACTCGGTCAAGTCCGAGCTGGAGCAGGAGCTCAAGTTGCAAGAGCTGCATAACGACCTCAAGAAGGCCGAACAGTTGCAGATGAGCAACCTGAGCCCCGAGCTGCAGGAGTCCATCGAACAGCTCAAGGCGGCGGCCCAGTCGGTCAATCGCCCCTATCAGGTGGAGAACGAGATCCGTCCGCCGCGCCCCGAGTCGGTCGCCCAGGCTGAGCCTGCCACGCTGGCTGAGCCTGCGGTGCAGCTGAGCCACGACGTGCCGCCGGTCAATAGCCAGCGAGAGAGTGAGCCGGTGCCGGTCAGCGATTCCGCAGTAAAAGGGGAGGTGAAGCCATGAGTCAGGCCGAACAACCCCTGATCAGCCATCTGGTTGAGCTGAGAACCCGTTTGCTGCGCTCCATTACCGCCATTCTGGTGGTGTTTCTGGCGCTGATCTACTTCTCCAACAACATCTACGACTTCGTGGCCCAGCCGCTGCTCAGCCAGCTGCCGGAAGGGACCAGCATGATAGCGACGGATGTGGCGACCCCCTTCCTGACGCCGATCAAGCTGACCCTGGTGGTCTCCTTCTTCGTGGCGATCCCCTATCTGCTCTATCAGGCCTGGGCCTTTATCGCCCCCGGTCTGTACCAGCATGAGCGGCGCCTGATCATGCCGTTGGTGGTCTCCAGTGCCCTGTTGTTCTATGCGGGGATGGCGTTCGCCTACTACGTGGTGTTCCCGCTGGTGTTCGGTTTCTTCACCAGTACCGCCCCTGCCGGGGTGACGGTGGCGACCGACATCGCCAGCTATCTGGACTTCGTACTGACCCTGTTCTTCGCGTTCGGGGTGGCGTTCGAAATTCCGGTGGCCACCATACTGCTCTGCTGGACCGGCGTGACCACACCGCAAAACCTGAAGGAGAAACGTCCCTACGTCGTTGTCGGGGTGTTTGTGGTCGGCATGCTGCTGACGCCGCCTGATGTCTTCTCCCAGACCCTGCTCGCCATTCCGATGTGGGCGCTGTGGGAGATAGGTCTGTTCTTCGCCCGCTTCTACGTGAAGAAAGAGGATGAAGAACAACAGGAACAACCGGATGTGGAGAGCTGAGGCTCTGTTCGTCACCTGTTTGCCGGACGGCGAGAGGATGACGACGTCCGCAGGAATAACAGAACGAGGGGAGCTGAGGCTCCCTTCCTCTTTTCATGCTCCCGTTCGAGGCGTATGGTAAGACCCCATTCGGTAGATGGTTTTCAAATACCTGATATGTATTCCTTTTGTTCGGAACGTCTCATTCCATGATCGATATCGGTTTAAACCTGACCAGCAGCCAGTTCGCCGGCGAGCAGGCTGAGCTGGTGGCCCGTGCCCGCGCCGCCGGAGTGGAAGCGCTGATCCTCACCGGTACCGATCTGGCTGGTAGCCGCGAGAGCGCCGGGTTGGCCGCCCGCTGGCCGGGCTACTGCTTCTCCACCGCCGGGGTACACCCTCACGATGCCAAGAGTGTCGATGAGGCGACCCTGCCCGCCTTGCGCGAGCTGGCAGCCTTGCCGCAGGTGGTGGCTATTGGCGAGTGCGGTCTCGACTACAACCGCGACTTCTCCCCCCGCCCGGTGCAGGATGCGGTATTCGACGCCCAGCTGGCACTGGCTGCTGAGCTCCGGATGCCGGTGTTTCTCCACTGCCGCGATGCCCACGCCCGTTTTATCGAGATCCTCCGTCCCTGGTTGCCGAAACTACCGGGAGCCGTGCTGCACTGCTTCACCGGTTCCGACGAGGAGCTGGACGAGTGTCTGGCGCTGGGGCTGCATATCGGGGTGACCGGCTGGCTCTGCGATGAGCGCCGTGGTCAGCTGCTGCGCGAACAGGTTGCGCGTATTCCGGCCGGTCGGCTGATGATCGAGACCGATGCCCCCTATCTGGTGCCGCGAGATCTGAAACCGCGCCCGAAACGCAACGAACCTGCTTTTTTGCCGCACATCGCCCAGGTGGTGGCGGCCTGTCGTGGTGAAGCGCCCGAGGCCTTGCTGGCCCATACCCGGGCCACCTCCGCCGCGTTCTTCCAACTTCCTCTCCAGGAGTGATTCATGGCTACAACTCTTCCGGGCGCCTTTCCGGGCCGCCGCCTGCGCCGTCTGCGCAAACATGATTTCAGCCGTCGTCTGGTGCGCGAGAACGTACTGACCGTCAACGATCTCATCTATCCGGTGTTTGTGCTGGAAGGGGAGAACCGCCGTGAAGCCGTTCCCTCAATGCCGGGGGTGGAGCGTCTCTCCATCGATCTGCTGCTGGAGGAAGCCGCCGAGCTGGTGGAACTGGGCGTACCTGCTATTGCCCTGTTCCCGGTCACTCCGCTGGAGAGCAAGAGCCTGATGGCGGAAGAGGCCTACAACCCGAACGGGCTGGCCCAGCGCACCGTGCGTGCCCTCAAGGCCCGCTTCCCGGAGCTCGGGGTCATCACCGACGTGGCGCTCGATCCGTTCACCACCCACGGGCAGGACGGCATTATCGATGACGAAGGCTATGTGCTGAACGACATCACCACCGAGATCCTGATCAAGCAGGCGCTCTCCCATGCCGAGGCCGGGGTCGATATCGTCGCGCCGTCCGACATGATGGATGGCCGCATCGGCGCCATCCGCGCTGCGCTGGAAGAGAATGGCTTCATCAACACCCAGATCATGGCCTACTCCGCCAAGTACGCTTCCTGCTACTACGGCCCGTTCCGCGATGCGGTTGGCTCTGCCGGCAACCTCGGCAAGAGCAACAAGGCCACCTATCAGATGGATCCGGCCAACAGTAACGAAGCCCTGCACGAAGTGGCGCTGGATATTCAGGAAGGGGCCGACAGCGTGATGGTCAAGCCGGGCATGCCCTATCTGGACGTGGTTCGTCAGGTGAAGGATCAGTTCGGCGTGCCGACTTTCGCCTATCAGGTCAGCGGCGAGTACGCCATGCACATGGCGGCGATCCAGAACGGCTGGCTGAAAGAGAAGGAGACCATCATGGAGTCTCTACTCTGCTTCAAGCGGGCCGGGGCCGATGGCATCCTCACCTACTTCGCCAAGCGCGTAGCGCAGTGGCTGAAGGAAGATGCCCGTTAAGCCGGGTTGAAGAGATAAACGAGAGGGGGAGCCGATGGCTCCCCCTCTGTCGTTATGGCTCTCTTTTGGTAACGAGCGGCTGATTACAGCTTGATCCAGGCATCGCTCCAGGCGCTGCCGGTACCCGGCGCATAGTGGCTGGTCGAGCCGCCACACCAGCCGCTGTACGGCCAGGGTTTGCACTCGTAGTTGCCACCGGCATTGCTGACCCGATCACCGGACTGATAGCCGGTGTTGGGGGCGTAGGCCGGGTAGTCACCTTCGCCACCCCCGCTGTTCTCTTCGGTCAGCGCAACCGGGAAGCGCTGTACCACCGGCTGCTGGCCGTCAGCCAGACCGGTGATGACCACTTCGTAGCTGCCATCGGTGACGTTGCTGCCCTGCAGCATCAGGGTGCTGGTGCCGTTCACCTGGCTGCTGGTGGTACCGTGGCTGTGGCCGCTCTGCTCCAGAGTCGCGGTGATTTGTACCGGGTTGGCGGTGGTCAGGTTGAAGCGGATGCTGACCTGACCGTTGACTATGGTGTAGTCGGAGCCCATGGCGCTGACGGTGAAGTCGCTGCTGCCTTCTGCGGGTGGCGTTGTGCCGCCGCAGTCGCTGTCGCCCTGTACGCGCCAGACGCCCCAGTCACCCGTGGTGCCCGGCTCTTCGTTCTGGGTCCACCAGCCTGCCCGCCAGTTCTTGCCGTTGTGGCTGACGATGTCGCCGCCCACGTAGACCTTCTTGGCATCCCAGCTGTTTTCACAGACGGCGCCCTGCTCCCTGACGGTTACGTTGCGCTGCTGGGTTACCTGCTGACCGGCGCTGTCGCTCACCTGATAGGTGAGGGTGTAGCGGCCGACCTTGCTGCTGTCGACGTTGCCGCTGACCTTGATTTGGGCGGTCAGGTCGCCATCTTCTTCATCATGGGCGCTGACGCCTGTCATCGGATCGAAAGCGGTACCCAGTTCCAGCGTGGTGTCGGTGACACCGCTGAACACCGGCTTCATGCTGTAGACCTCGATGGTGCGTACCTGCTCGGTGACGTTGTTGTCGCGATCGCTCACCTTGTAGGTGAGGGGGTAGAGGCCGATGCGCTGGCTGTCTACCGAGCCTTCTACCTGGATCTGGCCAGTCAGGTCGCCATCTTCCTTGTCGTTGGCGCTGACACCGGCCAGCGGATCAAAGGCGGTGCCCTGCTTGATGCGGATATCGCTCAGGCCGCTAAACACCGGCTTGCCGTTGTCGACCGGGGGCGTGATCTCCTGATCGTGGATGAAGGGGCCGTAGCTCTTGATGAAGGATTCGTTGTAGGACTGACCGGCGGCGTTGCGGCCCATGTCCCAGTTGATGGACCAGGTCATCACGCCGCGCAGTGGTTGCCCCTCGCTCTTCAGGCGGTTGAAGGCGTTGTAGAGCTTCTGCGGATCCAGCACATAGCCGGTGGCGGCGGCGTCGATGTTGGTCGGAATGCCGAACACCAGCTTGTCATGGGGGATCTTGTAGAAGCCGCGGGTACCGTTGCTCAGCGAATCCGCCATGTAGTAGATGAACTCTTCTTTCAGGGCATCGTTGTTCTGGGCAATCCAGCCGATGCCATCGATGTAGATACCGTCACCACCCTGGTTGTAGAACTGGGGGTTGATCCAGTCGTAGTACCCTTCCAGATTGCGGATATAGGGGATGTAGGCGCCAGTCTGGGTCAGATAGGGGAACTCCGGCGCCATGGTGATGAGGAAGTTTTTCCCCTGGGCGCGGTAGTGAGCCTTGACCAGACGCAGGGCCGCCGGGATCACGGTCTGGTTGTCGGCGGCGGTGATGGCGGCCTGTTCCAGATCGATATCCAGCCCGTCGAAGCCATAGGTCTCCACCAGACGGATGATCTCGTCGGCAAAGGCCTGCTCCTGACCCTTGCGCAGCTCGATGTGCGCATCGGCACCGCCCAGCGCCAGCAGCACGGAACGGCCCTGACGGTTCAGCTCGGCAATCTGCTCGATAAACTGGCTTTCGCTCATGCCGATGGCCGGGTCGAGTTTGAAGGTGGGGATGGGATCGCTGCCATAGACCTTCATGAAGGAGACATCGACCACGTTGTATTGCGGGTTGACCTGATCGAGCTTGACGCAGGGGGCGATACCGCCCTTGTAGCCCGAGCCGTCACACCAGTTGTGCCAATAGCCGACCACTACGCCGGACTGGGGGTTGACCATCGCCTGACCGGCCGAGGCGGCCTGCGCCATGGGGGCGCCCATGCCGAGCAGGCAGCCAAGCAGGGATAATTTGAGTTTGTTCATCGTCTCTCCGTACGGTGCAAATGGGGCGTCGGTTGTGACCGGACGTCCCCGGGGGCAGCCCCGCTGTCATAGGTGTTTTCCCTTAGACCGGTGGCTTTGCGTCGCGCCCTTTCGGGTCACTTTGCCTTTTTCACCCGATTTCTGTGCAGCACAGAGAATCAAGTGACCTGCATGGCAGGTTGCCTATGATAGATGCTTGAAAATAAATTAATCAATAGTTGGTTTTGATTCTAATTGACTGAAAAATATTGATAATTTGTTACATCTACCACATTTTGTCCGTTTCCATGATTGAGCATGACGGTACTTGGCTGGCAGCTGTGGCGCCGGTAAATGGCGATTTTTTGCCCCTTGAAAGTAGCGGTAAGAGCCAAAAAAGGCCCACAGATTCATTCTGTTACTGGCTGTTGATAGCAAAACTGCAGCAACGGCAGAGATCCGGGTCGCAATGGCTGGAAAAGTACAGGGTTGCGGCGGATTCCCGCTTGATTATTGCGTGGCTTGGCCACATGTTAGAAAGCCATACAGAGCTGCTAAAGCGGTCTGTTCAAGACCAAACAAGAGGTAACCGGGATGAATAACCCTTTGCTGACAATGGATTCTCTGCCCCCTTTCAGCCAGATCAAGCCGGAGCAGGTTCAGCCTGCCGTGATTCAGGCGATTGCTGACTGCAAGCAGAAGATCAGCGATGTGCTGGCCCAGCGTGATCCCCATACCTGGGATAGCCTGATTGCCCCGCTGGAAGAGGTAAATGACCGCCTGTCACGGATCTGGTCACCGGTCAGCCACCTCAACTCCGTACTCAACAGCGAAGCGCTGCGCGAGGCCCATGATGCCTGCCTGCCGCTGCTCTCCGAATTCCAGACCTATGTTGGTCAGCATGAAGGGCTCTATCAGGCCTATCTGGCCCTCTCCCAGAGCGATGATTTCCCGCTGCTGAGTGGTGCCCAGCGCAAGGAGATCCAGAATACCCTGCGTGACTTCCGCCTCTCCGGCATCGGTCTGCCTGCCGAGGCGCAGCAGCGTTACGGCGAAATTCAGGCCCGCCTCTCCGAACTGGCCTCCCGTTTCAGCAACAACGTGCTGGATGCCACCCAGGGCTGGCACAAGCTGGTGGCCGATGAAGCCGAGCTGGCCGGTCTGCCCGACAGTGTGCGTGCCGCTGCCCGCCAGATGGCTGAACTTAAAGGCAAAGAGGGGTGGCTGTTCACGCTGGATATCCCTTCCTACCTGCCGGTGATGATGTACGCGGACAACCGCGAGCTGCGGGCCGAGATGTACGAAGCCTTCACCACCCGCGCCTCCGATCAGGGCCCCAATGCGGGCAAGTGGGACAACTCCGCCATCATGAGCGAGCTGCTCACCCTGCGCCGCGAACTGGCTCAGTTGCTGGGGTTCGCCAACTATGCCGAGCTCTCCCTGGCCACCAAGATGGCGGACAAGACCGAACAGGTGGTGAGCTTCCTCACCGATCTGGCGGCCAAATCCCTGCCGCAAGGCAAGGCCGAGTTGGAGGAGATCCGCGCTTTCGCCGCCGAGCAGCATGGTCAGAGCGAGCTGGCAGCCTGGGATCTCGCTTACTACGCCGAGAAGCTCAAGCAGCACAAGTTCTCCATCTCCGATGAGCAGCTGCGCCCCTACTTCCCTGCCAGCAAGGTGGTGAAGGGGCTGTTCGAAGTGGTGAAGCGGGTGTTCGGCATGAAGGTGCGCGAGCGCCTCGGCATCGACACCTGGCACCCGGACGTGCGCTTCTACGACATCTTCGATGCCGACGACGAGCTGCGCGGCAGCTTCTATCTCGACCTCTACGCCCGCGAGCACAAGCAGGGCGGGGCCTGGATGGATGTCTGTCTGGGTCGTCGCTACCGTCAGGATGGCTCGCTGCAAAAACCGGTGGCCTACTTGACCTGCAACTTCAACGGCCCGGTGGATGGCAAGCCTGCGCTGTTTACCCACAACGAAGTGGTCACCCTGTTCCATGAGTTTGGCCATGGCATCCACCACATGCTGACCCGCATCGATGTGGCCGGCGTGGCCGGTATCAACGGCGTGGCCTGGGATGCGGTCGAGCTGCCGAGCCAGTTCCTCGAGAACTGGTGCTGGGAGTCCGAGGCGCTGGCCTTTATCTCCGGCCACTACGAGACCGGCGAGCCGTTGCCTGCCGATCTGCTGGAGAAGATGCTGACCGCCCGCAACTTCCAGGCCGCCATGCAGATGCTGCGCCAGCTGGAGTTCGCCCTGTTCGACTTCCGTCTCCATCAGGAGTTTGATCCGGCCAATCCGGCGCAGCTTCCGGCGCTGCTGGACGAGGTGCGCAGTCAGGTGGCCGTGATGACGCCACCGGCGTTCAACCGCTTCCAGCACAGCTTCTCCCACATCTTCGCGGGCGGCTATGCGGCGGGTTACTACAGCTACAAGTGGGCCGAGGTGCTCTCTGCCGATGCCTTCTCCCGCTTCGAGGAGGAGGGGATCTTCAACCCGGCGACCGGCCAATCCTTCCTGAAGAATATTCTGGAGAAGGGAGGCTCGAAGGAGCCGATGGAGCTGTTCCGAGCCTTCCGTGGTCGTGAGCCCAAGGTGGATGCACTGCTGCGACATAGCGGGATCGCCGCCTGAGATTCCTGACTCACCGCCTGTGTGAGCTTCAAGCAGGTACACTGTTTTGCGGCATAGTGGGATCGAGTCGTGATTTCTGCGACAAAAAGGGACCTTTTGGTCCCTTTTTTCAAGGCTTTTTAATATCTTGCTGATTGCATATTTGCACTGCCCACGGCTCTTCAGTAGAGTCGTGTTCTAACCTTCAAGGAGAGAAAGCCACTTGCCATGAGGCGAGCACTCGATTCCGTCTATCAAATCATCTCCAGTCTGGCTCATTCGAGCGGCCAGGGATATTTCGATACCTTTGTGAGTGAAATCGCCGCTGCTGTGATGGCTGATGTCGTCCTGATCGCCAGCAGGGAATCAAATGCTTCCCATCTTACGGTTCAGGCTGCCCATCCCTCCTCTCTTGACCCCGATACCCTGACGCTGCCAATCACTGACTCTCCCGATGCCATTACCTGGCAGGAGGGGGAAGCCTGGTTCAGCGATCGTCTGTTGCAGCTGTTCCCCGCGATGCCGCTTGCCGATGCGTGGCAGGCCCAGGCCTACGCCGGGATCGCCCTCAAGGATGCGGATGGCGAGACCATAGGCATCTGCTGCCTGCTCTATCGTCAGCCGCAGGCCAATATGACCAAGGTGATGGGGCTGCTCCGGTTGCTGGGGCCGCTGGCCGGTCGCGAACTGGCGCTGATGCTGCAACGCCAGCTGCCGCAACTCTTGCCTGATACCCCCCATGTGCTGCAGAGCATGCTGTTTCAGGCCCCGGTGGGGATCGGCAAGCTCGATCTCACCGGCCGCATTCTCTGGGCCAACCCGGCCATAGAGAAGATGTTGGGTTATCCCCTCGACGAGCTGCTTCATCGCTCCATCTCCGACATCAATCACCCGGAGGATTGGCAGCGCAGCCTTGAGTGCTACGAAGAGATCCGGCGCGGCGAGCGCAGCAGTTTCACCCAGGAGAAGCGCTACTTCTGCAAGGGGGGCGAGATCCTGTGGGGACGGGTGACTGTCACCCTGATCCGCGACGAGCAGCAGCAGCCGGACTACCTGATGGTGCTGCTGGAGAATATCGATCCCCTCAAGCGCCATGCGGAGCAGCTCAAGCTCTCCCACCGGGTCTACGACAACCTCTCCGAAGCGATTCTGGTGTGCGATGCCGACAGCCGCATCATCTCGGTCAACCCGGCCTTCGAGCAGATCACCGGCTACAGCAGCGATGAGGTGCGGGGCCAACGTCCCAGCATGCTCAAGTCCGGGCTGCACGATCAGACCTTCTATGCCGACATGTACCATGCGCTGGAGCGGGTGGGGGTGTGGCGTGGCGAGGTGTGGAACAAGCGCAAGAACGGCAAGCTCTATCCGCAGCAGCTGATGATCAGCACCCTGCGCGAAGCTGGCAAAATTCAGCAATATATCGCCATTTTCAGCGATCTTTCCCAGACCAAGGTGGCTGAACAGAAGATCGCGACCCAGGCCAACTACGACAACCTTACCAGCCTGCCCAACCGCTGGCTGTTTGGCCGCTGCCTCACCCGCTTCTGCGAGCGGGGCGAGCGCTTCGCGCTCATGGTGCTCGACCTCAACAACTTCAAGGCGGTCAACAACAGCATGGATCACCATGCTGGCGATGCCCTGCTGCGAGAGGTGTCGGATCGACTGGTGAGCCGGGTGCGCACCGAAGATTTGGTGGCCCGTATCGGTGGCGACGAGTTCGCGTTTCTGGTGCCCGGCATCGTCACCCGCCGTCAGGCCGAGGTGTTTACCAAGCAGGTGATCGGCAGTTTCGCCCGGCCCTTTATGCTGGCCAACCAGCATCTCTATGTGACCGCGACCATCGGCATGACCCTCTGCCCGGTTGATGGCAGCGAGAGCGACGAGCTGCTGCGCAACGCCGAACAGGCGCTGTTTGCGGCCAAGCGGCAGGGAAGGTTGCTCGGTGCCTACTGCTCATCCATGCGGGAAGAGGTGCGCCAGCGCCACCAGATGCAGCAGGATTTGGCCGAAGCGATCAAGCTGGAGCAGCTGACCATGGCCTACCAGCCCATCTGGGACAATCGCAGCGGACGGGTCGCCAAGCTGGAGGCGCTGGTGCGCTGGTATCACCCCCAATGGGGACAGGTCTCCCCTGCCGAGTTCATTCCGCTGGCGGAAGAGGCCGGGCTCATTCAGGGGCTGGGTGCGCTGGTATTGTGGCAGTCGTGCCAGGATCTGGCGCGGTTGCAGCAATCCGGCTTCCCGGATCTGCAGATGTCGATCAACCGTTCCACCATGGAGTTTCAGACCATTGACCCCGAGGCGAGTGAGTGGCTCAAGGTGATCCAGCACTTCGGGCTCGATCCTGCCGACATCGTCATCGAAATCACCGAATCTCTGCTGATGGAGAGCAGCGATCAGCACAGAGTGCGGATCGATGCCCTGCGCGAGGCGGGCTGCAAGCTGGCCATCGACGATTTCGGTACCGGCTACTCGGCCCTCAACTATCTGCGCACCTTCCCGGTCGATCTGGTCAAGATCGACCGCTCCTTCGTGCGCCATATCCCCTTCAACGAGCAGGATAGGATGCTGCTCGACGGCATCATCAACATAGTGCACAACCTCGGCATGCAGGTGGTGATCGAGGGGGTAGAGACCCGCGAGCAGCTCAACTTCCTCTGCCAGAAAGGGTGTGCCTTCACCCAGGGTTATCTGCTCAGCCGCCCGCTGGCCTATGACGATCTCACCGAATATCTGCAGCTCAATGACAAAGGGATGTTTCTGCAGATCAGCTAGTGGCGCTTACTCCTTCGATGTCATCTGTTCCTGTTTGGTTTTCAATGTCCGGTAATCCTCGCCGAGATAGCGCAAATAGATGCGATCCAGTACTCCCTCATCCTGCATCTGTTGCAGCGCCTTGTTGTAGGCAGGCAGCAGGTCAGCCTTCTGTTTGCCAAAACAGAGGTAGAGCGGCGTCGAATCGATAAAGGGGGTGAGGGCGCGGATCCTGACGTCCTGCTCCCTCGACAGAATGGGGGCAGAGAAGTAGTCCAGGATGATCATATCGACCCGGCTCTTTTCCAGCATCAGTAGCAGCTGTTTGTCGGAGTGAACCTTGATGGGCTCCCAGCCGGTGAAGTTCCTGATCTTGGCCGTATAGTCATACCCCCTGACCATCCCTACTTTCAGCCCCTTGGCCATCTCCCATGAGAAGTTCTGTAACGGACTGTCGGTACGCACATAGGCGGCCAGAGGATAGAAGGCGGTGGCAAGGTCAGAGTGATAGCAACCGGGAAGAGGGGCATTGTCGAGAATGCCATCCGCCAGCTGGGTGCTGACATACTGCTCGCAGCGTCCCCAAGGCAGTTCAAGCAGGGTGAGGTTCATGCCAAGGCGGCGCGCCACCTCTTGATGGATCTCCACCGAAATGCCCTCTTTCAGGTTACCCTGTTCGGCATAGGAAAAGGGAGGCCAGTCTACGCCGCAGACCTTCAGGTTTGTACCGCTCTGGGCGGCGAGGAGCAGGGCAATGAACAGGTTCATGGGATTTCCTCCCTACAGCGACTTGAAGGGGCTGTGGTACACTCGGTTCACTGAACTTAGAACGCATCCAAAGACCATGCAAATCCTCCTCGAAGACCCCGCCAAGGCCGCGCTGGCAGACGCGCTGGCCAGCCAGCTTGCCCAGCTCGACCTTCCCCAGTTTGCCCTGGTGTTTACCCCGGAACGGTTGGAACTGCGCAAGCTGGATGAGCCCAAGCTGGGTGCTGTCTATGTGGACTTCGTGGAAGGGGCGGTGGCGCATCGCCGCAAGTTTGGCGGCGGTCGGGGCCAGTCCATCGCCAAGGCGGTGGGGCTCAAGGCCGGTGCCACACCGACCGTGGTGGATGCCACCGCCGGGCTGGGGCGCGATGCCTTCGTGCTCGCCTCCCTCGGTTGCAAGGTGACCCTGATCGAACGCAGCCCTGTGGTGGCCGCTCTGTTGCAGGATGGGCTGGCGCGGGCGGCACAGGATCCCGAGATCGGTCCTTGGGTCAGTGAGCGGATGCACCTGCTGCAAGGCCCGGCGGTGGACAACCTGATGGCGCTGCCGGAGCGGCCCGAGGTGATCTACCTCGACCCCATGTTCCCTCACAAGCAGAAGTCAGCTTTGGTGAAAAAGGAGATGCGGGTGTTCCAGTCGCTGGTGGGACCGGATCTCGATGCGGATGCCTTGTTGCCTGCCGCGCTCAAGATGGCTGATAAGCGGGTGGTGGTGAAGCGGCCGGACTACGCCGGCTGGCTCAACGAACAGAAGCCCAGCATGGCTATCGAGACCAAGAGCAACCGCTTCGATGTCTATGTGATGGCGGCGCTGGCGGCGAGTTAACGGTCGGTGTGAGTTGCGGATGCAAAAAAGGAGGGCCAACGTCATGTTGGCCCTCCTTTTTCATACTGGATTCAGTTGGTTGGAGCGAAGCGGATCAGCTTTTCTTCCCCTTGCCAGTTCAGGCGCAGGGTCGCCAGTTCTGCCAGACTGAGCCGCTCGCCACTGTGCAGCAGCAGATACTCGACCCCTTCGCTGGCTTCGATAGTGCGGATCTTGTCATCCCATTGGCGATCATCGCGGCTGGTTAGGGTCACCGGCAGTTGCCAGCTGGCAGCAATTTCGAGCCAGTCGTAGAGATCGCAGCTGATGGGTTGATAATCCGGCATGATCGGCTCCAAAACAGGCAGGTTGCTGAGTCAGGCTTCCTGTACACGGGTCGGCCAGCCCATCTTCTGCTGGCGTTCCACTTCAAAGCGCAGCTCGCTGGCGCGCAGGTAGTGTTCATCCATCCAGCCCTTGGGCAGGGTCAGGGTCAGTGACTCCTCTTCTGCCTGCAGGGTGAAGCTGGGCACTGTGCCCTGGGTGCGGCGCATGCAGAGGATCAGCGCGATGCGCAGGATACGGGCCAGCCGGATCGCCTGACGACCGGTGACGGCACCCTGTCTCTCCAGTGGTTCCAGCTTGAATTCGTCCCGCTGGTTGAACAGCAGGGCCGACAACAGCTTCTTTTGCGCAGGGGTAAAGCCCGGCATGTCGATGTTGTCGATGATGTAGGCGGCGTGTTGCGGCGCCTTCTTATATTCGATACAGAGGCCGATCTCGTGCAGCAGGGCGGCATAACGCAAAATCGGGCGACCGTAGCGTTTGGAGAGTCGCCAGGCCGGTTGCAGCTGGTTGAACGCCTCGACGGCGGTATCGCGCACCCGTTCGGCGTGCTCTTTATCCAGCTGATAGCGGCTGATCAGGCTGTCGGCGGTGCGATCCCGGGCATCACAGTCGTGATTGTTGCCAAGCAGACCGTAGATCAGTCCTTCACGCAGGGCGCCACCCGCGAGGGTCATGCTCTCGATATCGAGGGTTTCGAAGATGGCGATCAGGATGGCAAGGCCGGAGGGGAACACGGTCAGCCGCTCGGCAGCCAGCCCTTCCAGTTGCAGCCGGTCGAGCTTGCCGCAGGCGATGGCCTGACCCATCAGCTCCTGCAGTTTCGGCAGGGTGACCCGTTCACTCTTCCCTTGCGCCAGCATGATCTCTTGCAGCGCCTGCACCGTGCCGGAGGCGCCGACACAGGTACGCCAGCCAAGGGCACGGTAATCATCAGCCACCTTCTCCAGCACCGCCTTGGCGGCAGCAATCGCCTGCTCGAAACGGGCTTCGGAGAGCTCGCCATCACCAAAGTGATTATTGAGCCAGGTGACGCAGCCCATGTGCAGGCTATTGAGCAGTTTTGCTTCGCTATGTTCGCCGATCACCAGTTCGGTACTGGCACCGCCGATGTCGATCACCAGTCGGTTGCCTTCCCCGGCAGAGGTCCAGGAGACCCCTTCATAGATGGTCTTGGCCTCTTCCTCGCCCGAGATGATCTCGATGCTGTGGTTGAGTACCCGTTCAGCTTCGCTGAGGAACTCGTCGACGTTGGTGGCAAGCCGCAAGGTTGCGGTGCCCACCACCCGGATATTGTCGGCCGGAATGTCCTGCAATTGTTCGGAGAAGAGACGCAAACAGTCCCAGCCCCGCTCCATGGCGGCACGGCTGAGACGAAATTCCGGGTCGAGCCCGGCTGCGAGGCGAACCTTGCGCTTTACCTTGGCGACGGTGCGCAGGGCACCGGCGACCTCGCGCACCACCAGCATATGAAAGCTGTTGGAGCCGAGGTCGATAGCGGCATAGAGAGGCGAGTTGTGCAACGGGCCTGTCCTTAGCTCTTGCGCGGCGGACGACGACGGTTGTTGCTGTTGCCACCGCCCTGACGATCCCGCATGTTGCGGTTCACCGGCTGACGGTTGCGGAACACCCGTTTCGGCGGGGTCACGTCATCCAGCAGCGCTTCACGGTCGTACTTGCTGACCGGAATGGCGTGGTGGATGTACTCCTCGATGGCCGGCAGGTTGAAGGCATAGTCTTCACAGGCCAGGCTGATGGAGTGACCGCTCTTGCCGGCACGACCGGTACGACCGATACGGTGTACATAGTCTTCGGCGTCGTCGGGCAGGTCATAGTTGAAAACGTGGGTCACGTCAGGGATGTGCAGACCACGGGCGGCCACGTCGGTGGCGACCAGAATATCGAGCGCACCCTTGGTGAAATCCTCGAGGATCTTCATCCGCTTCTTCTGCGGCACGTCACCGGTCAGCAGACCGACGCGGTGGCCGTCGTTTTCCAGCCAGGCGTGAACGTCTTCACAGACATGCTTGGTGTTGGCGAAGACGATGGCTTTTTCCGGCCACTCCTCTTCCATCAGGGAGAGCAGCAGCAACATCTTGTCTTCGTTGGAGGGGTAGAACAGCTCCTCCTTGATCCGCACGCCGGTCATCTGCTCCGGCTCGACCTGCACATGTTCCGGGTGGTTCATGTGTTCGTAGGCCAGCTCCTGCACGCGCAGGGAGAGGGTGGCGGAGAACAGCATGCTCAGGCGCTCGGTCGCGGGCGGCATGCGGCGGAACAGGAAGCGGATGTCCTTGATGAAGCCCAGATCGAACATGCGATCCGCTTCGTCCAGTACCACGACCTGAATGTTGCTCAGATCGATCACCTTGGACTTGAAGTAGTCGATGATGCGGCCAGTGGTGCCGATCAGGATGTCGACACCTTGCTCCAGCACGGCCAGCTGCTTGTCGTAACCTTCGCCACCGTAGGCGAGGCCGAGTTTCAGGCCGGTAGAGGCGGCGATGCTGTCGGCATCGTTATAGATCTGTACTGCCAGTTCCCGGGTGGGTGCCATGATGATGGCTCTGGGTTGGTTAACCAGACGGGGCTTGGTCAGCGGGTGAGTCAGCAAATAGTTGAATGTCGCGGCCAGGAAGGCAATGGTCTTGCCGGTTCCTGTCTGGGCCTGACCGGCGAGGTCATGACCTTCTACCAGCAGTGGCAGAGACAGTGCCTGGATGGGCGTGCAATAGTGAAATCCCTTTGATTCCAGACCAGCCAGAACTTCGGGTTCGAGGCCCATTTGGGCGAATTTGTCGGTCGTTAAGTGTGTTTTGCTCATGGCGGTAGGTTATCAGGTTAGGCTTGCAATAATAAACAGGATCATTTCAAATAGGGCAACTATTGCCTTTGTTGATATGTCAATAAAGCCTTAATTACTGACTGGAGTTGGAGATGAGTGACAAGATTGTTCAGCTGAGCGATGCCAGCTTCGAGGCAGATGTAATCAAAGCCGATGGCGCCGTTCTGGTCGACTTCTGGGCCGAGTGGTGTGGTCCGTGCAAGATGATTGCCCCGATTCTGGAAGAAGTTGCCCAAGAGTACGAAGGTCGCGTGACCGTAGCCAAACTGAACATCGACCATAACTCTGATACTCCGCCCAAGTACGGCATTCGTGGTATCCCGACCCTCTTGCTGTTCAAGAATGGCGAAGTGGCAGCGACCAAGGTCGGTGCACTGTCCAAGACTCAGCTGAAAGAGTTCCTGGACGGCAACCTGTAATAATTAAAGAGGAGCGCATTGCAATAATGCGCTCCTTGTGTTTTATCACCTAGACGCTCATCCCGATTGGTGCTAGTTTATCGCTCGTTTGCTAACCTTTTTGCCTGACTCTTTGCTAACCACAGCCTGGCAATCAAATCCGATCAGCATCAATCCAGCAGACTGTCTCCTCATTTCAATCCTTGCTTACAGACTTTCACCACTATGAATCTGACTGAATTAAAGAACACTCCTGTGTCCGAGCTGGTCAAGCTTGGCGAATCCATGGGGTTGGAAAATCTGGCTCGGGCGCACAAGAAAGATATTATTTTTGCAATCCTCAAGGCGCACGCCAAGGGTGGTGAAGATATCTTTGGCGACGGTGTGCTGGAAATCCTGACCGATGGTTTCGGCTTCCTGCGCAGTGCAGACGGCTCCTATCTGGCAGGCCCTGACGATATCTACGTCTCCCCGAGCCAGATCCGCCGCTTCAACCTGCGTACCGGCGATACCATCTCCGGCAAGATCCGGCCACCGAAAGAGGGCGAACGCTACTTCGCACTGCTCAAGGTCAATGAGGTCAACTACGACCGTCCGGAAAACTCCCGCAACAAGATCCTGTTTGAAAACCTTACCCCCCTGCATGCCAACGAACGTCTGCGTATGGAACGGGGTAACGGCTCTACCGAAGATATCACCGCCCGTGTACTGGATCTGGCTTCCCCCATCGGTAAAGGCCAGCGTGGCCTGATCGTGGCGCCGCCCAAGGCCGGTAAGACCATGCTGCTGCAGAACATCGCCCAGAGCATCGCCTACAACCACCCGGACTGTGAACTGATCGTTCTGCTGATCGACGAGCGTCCGGAAGAGGTGACCGAGATGCAGCGGATGGTGAAAGGTGAAGTGATCGCTTCCACCTTTGACGAGCCTGCTTCCCGTCATGTTCAGGTTGCCGAAATGGTGATCGAGAAGGCCAAGCGTCTGGTCGAGCACAAGAAAGATGTGGTGATCCTGCTGGACTCCATCACCCGTCTGGCTCGCGCCTACAACACCGTTATCCCGTCATCCGGCAAGGTACTGACCGGTGGTGTGGATGCCAACGCCCTGCACCGTCCCAAGCGCTTCTTCGGCGCCGCGCGTAATGTTGAAGAGGGCGGCAGCCTGACCATTATCGCTACCGCGCTGATCGATACCGGTTCCAAAATGGACGAGGTTATCTACGAAGAGTTCAAGGGTACCGGCAACATGGAACTGCACCTCTCGCGCAAGATTGCCGAGAAGCGTGTCTATCCGGCCATCGACATCACCCGCTCAGGCACCCGTAAGGAAGAGCTGCTCACCTCCGGTGACGAGCTGCAGAAGATGTGGATCCTGCGCAAGATTGTCCACCCGATGGGCGAGATCGACGGTATCGAATTCCTCATCGACAAGCTGGCGATGACCAAGACCAACGACGAGTTCTTCGACGCCATGCGGCGCCAGCAGAAGTAAGTCCGGTCAGAAAATGACGAAACCGCGGCCCTGGTCGCGGTTTTTGTTTATCTGTTTTCCGGTCGCCCTAGTAGTATGAGATCCCGATGTCACATGGATGGAGACGTCATGAAGCCTGTTTTCTGGTTATTGCTGGGGTTGCTGAGTGCAATGCCAGCCTGTGCGCAGAGTGCACCGGTCGCGGTGACAGCCGAGACGTTGCAGACTCACCAACGCTATCTGGCGGGCCGTCTGAAGGAGGGGCAATTTGCAGCCATCGACTCTCTGCTGGCGACCCTGAGTCGCGAGCGGCGGGAGTTCCTGCTGTTGCAGCTGCTGCGGGATATTCCCGCGACCACCCCTGCATCTCCTGCGTTGCAACAGTGGGTCGAGGCTCAGGCCGACAAGGCCCCCGAGTGGCTCATGGAGCAGCAGGTCGACGGTTTTCTGGTGCAGCAACCTGTCTATGATTTTGCCGCGCAGGCCCGTCAGTTGCTGGGGGAGTGGCAGCTGCAATCACTGATGCAGCGCTATCGGCAGCAGCTTGCCCAGGGCAGCTTCCAGCTAAAGTCCATCTACTACAGCAGTAACCCCGATCTCGCCATGCAGCAGCAAGCCCTGTTGTTGGCCCTCGACAGCTTGCCGCAACCGATCTGGATGCGGGAGGCGCAAGCGCTGGCCAGCCAGAATATCTATCTGCCCGACAATCATCTGTTGTTCCATCTGTTGCAGCGCACCGGCGAACCGGCGCTCTATAGCATGCTGTGGCGGCGGCCGGCAGATCAGGATGCGCTGCGTGCACTCTCTACCATCAACCGCTTCCATCACGGCAGCGCTGCCAGCGATTTGCTGATTGCCGCCAGTGGCAACGAAGGGTTGAAGGGGGCCGCCCTGCGTCAGCTGAGCGCGCTCTCGCCCTTGCCGCCCCAAGCCCAGAAATACTTGCTGGCGGAACTCTCCAACCGTCAAT
The DNA here is from genome assembly GCF_040908295.1 of Aeromonas sp. R4-2. Lineage (NCBI taxonomy): Bacteria > Pseudomonadati > Pseudomonadota > Gammaproteobacteria > Aeromonadales > Aeromonadaceae > Aeromonas > Aeromonas sp. R4-2. Next base: position 25,129 of record NZ_JBFODL010000008.1, read on the forward strand.
ACGGGGCGCTGGTGGCCGGTCTGTTGATGGAGGTGGACGAGCCCCAACTGCTCTCTGCGCTGGCCAGACGCCTCGGCCAGCGTGACATGTCACCCATTGCACCGAGTCTGCTGCCCGATTCGGGTACACCCGATGGGCAGCCAGGGTTATAATGCGTGACCTCCTGAACCCGGTTGGGAACTTGCATGAAATACAAGGATTTGCGTGATTTCATCGCGCAGCTGGAACAAAACGGACAACTCAAGCGCATTACCCGCGAGATAGATCCCTATCTGGAGATGACCGAGATCAGCGACCGCACCCTGCGTGCGGGTGGCCCGGCTCTGCTGTTCGAAAATCCCAAAGGCTACACCATGCCGGTGCTGACCAACCTGTTCGGTACTCCGGATCGGGTTGCCATGGGCATGGGGCAGCCCGATGTGGGCGCCCTGCGTCAGGTCGGGGTCTGGCTCTCCTATCTCAAGGAGCCCGAGCCGCCCAAGGGATTCAAGGAGCTGATGGAGAAGCTGCCGATCTTCAAGCAGGTACTCAACATGCCGACCAAGCGCCTCTCTTCCGCCCCCTGCCAGCAGGTGGTGCAGGAGGGAGATGCGGTCGATCTTGACCAGATCCCGATCCAGCACTGCTGGCCCGGCGATGTGGCACCACTGGTCACCTGGGGCCTCACCATCACCCGCGGCCCCTACAAGAAGCGCCAGAACCTCGGCATCTATCGCCAGCAGAAGATCGCCAAAAACAAGCTGATTATGCGCTGGCTTGATCACCGTGGCGGTGCCATCGATTTTCGCGAGTGGCAGGAGGCCCATCCCGGTGAGCGATTCCCAGTGGTGGTGGCACTCGGTGCCGATCCCGCGACCATTCTCGGCGCGGTGACGCCGGTGCCGGATACTCTCTCCGAATATGCCTTTGCCGGTCTGCTGCGCGGCAGCCGTACCGAGGTGATCAAGGCCATCAGCTGCGATCTGGAGGTGCCCGCCAGCGCCGAGATCGTGCTGGAAGGCTATCTTGAGCCGGGTGAGATGGCGCCGGAAGGGCCCTATGGCGACCACACCGGCTACTACAACGAGGTGGACGAGTTCCCGGTCTTCACCATCACCCACATCACCAAGCGGCGTGATGCCATCTATCACAGCACCTACACCGGCCGTCCGCCCGATGAACCGGCGGTGCTGGGTCTGGCGCTGAACGAGGTGTTTGTGCCACTGCTGCAGAAGCAGTTCCCCGAGATTGTGGACTTCTATCTGCCGCCGGAGGGGTGCTCCTACCGGATGGCGGTGGTGACCATCAAGAAGCGTTACCCGGGCCATGCCAAGCGGGTGATGCTGGGAGTCTGGTCATTCCTGCGCCAGTTCATGTACACCAAGTTCGTGGTGGTGTGTGACGATGACGTCAACGCTCGCGACTGGAAGGATGTGATCTGGGCCATCACCACCCGGATGGACCCGGCACGGGACACCACCTTGATCGAGCACACCCCGATCGACTATCTGGACTTCGCCTCGCCGGTCTCCGGCCTCGGCTCCAAAATGGGGCTGGATGCCACCAACAAGTGGCCGGGCGAGACCAATCGGGAGTGGGGTCAGCCCATAGTTCAGGATGAGGCGGTGAAGCAGAAGGTTGATGCCATCTGGGATGAGCTCAATATCCTCGGATGAGGCAAACATGACAGCTTTGCTGCAAAAAGTGATGCGATCCGCACTGATTTGAGTATTCTCGACTGACGGGGCCAGGGCTGCTGGTCGTCACTCCATAGTGAAACAATGAGCGAAGCGGGCCGAGCGAGCCCGCCACAAGGACAAGAATGCAACGTATCAAATGCCGCGTAGAGGAACTGCGCGAATATGTCGACACCATCTGGCATGTGGCCCTGACGCCGCAGCAAGCGATCAGCTTCAAGCCGGGCCAGTATCTGCTGGTGGTGATGAGCGATTCGGACAAGCGCCCCTTCTCCATCGCCAACTCGCCGACCCGCCCGGGTGTGCTGGAGCTGCAAATTGGTGCCACTCCCGAGAACGCCTATGCCGGTCAGGTGCTGGCCCGCATGCGCGAGCAGGGGGAGATCGAGGTCGAATTGCCCGCTGGCAAGGCGTTCCTGCGCGATGAATCCCCTCGTCCGCTGATCCTGATGGCGGGCGGCACCGGTTTCTCTTACGCCCGCTCCATTCTGGAGTACCTGATCGACACGGGCAGCAAGCGTCCGGTGTTCTTCTACTGGGGGGTGCGTCAGGCTCACTGGCTCTATGAGCTGGGGCAGATGCAGCAGTGGGAGCGTGACTATGCGCCGCTCACCTTTATCCCGGTGGTGCAGGAGCCTGACGCTGACTGGACCGGCAAGAGCGGGCTGGTGCACAAAGCGATCATGGATGACTTCGTCAGTCTCCACGACTACGACATCTATGTCGCCGGCCGTTTCGAGATGGCGGGGGCCGCGCGGGAGGAGTTCAAGATCCTCGGCGCCGAGCCGGAGCGCATCTTTGGTGACGCCTACGAATTTATCTGACGGGATCCCCGTCTGGATGACGCAGCCCCCGGTTTTGCCGGGGGCTTTTGTTTTTGTGGCCGCCGCAGTACCTGATCGTACCGAATGGTTGGATTATCGCGGCGTTATCCCATTATTTTTCAATATTTTGGCTATGAATGGCTACTAATCGAGCCTAGCTGATGGCATCTTTGTGGGGGATTGACAAGAGCATCCATAGAGCAAGCACAAGGAGGCGCAGTGTTGAGTGAAGAGGGCAGGGCATCTGCGGAGGATGACAGGGGAGAGACCGGCTCTGTCGAGCGGATCGCAACGCTGATCCCCTCCCCTCATGGCGGTGAAATGGCCCGTTTGCAGGCAGAGATCGCCGCTTTGAAGCATGAAAATGGCCTGTTGCAGGAGAAGCTCAATGCCGCCCTCGATGGCACCGGCATCTGTCTCTGGCAGGGCTCCATTCCCACCGGCGAGCTGCGGGTCTTCAATCTGCAGAACTTTCAGGCCGGTGACATGGCTCCTCATTTCGATCAGTGGAGCGCCAAGCTCCATCCCGACGATCGCGCCCATGCCATGGGCAGCTACTTTGCCCACCTTGAGGGGAAAACCCCCTTCTATGAAGCCGAATACCGCACCATCAATCCGCAAGGCGAGGTTACCTGGCTGTGGGATAGGGGACGGGTCGTCGATCGGGATGGCGATGGCAAGCCGCTGCGGATCATGGGCTCCCATATCGATATCACCCAACGCAAGGCTTATGAGCAGCGACTGGCGGAGCGTGCCAACAGCGACGCGCTGACCGGTTTGCTCAACCGGCAGGGGTTTGGCAAGGCGTTTGCCCAGCTGCAGCCGCAAGGAGCGGGTGCGCTGCTCTTTATCGATCTGGATGATTTCAAGGGGATCAACGACCAGCTGGGGCACGCCTGCGGCGATCTGGTGTTGCAGCAGATGGCGGACTGGTTGCGCCTTATCATGCCTGGCTCGGCGCTATGTGGCCGTTACGGCGGCGACGAGTTTGTGGTGCATTTGCATCGGGATGTGTCGAGCCATGGCCTGGCACAACTGGCCGACGCCCTGATCAGCCGGATGCATGGCTATGTGCCCAAACCCGGTTGCCCGCAACGGGTGGGGCTGAGTATCGGCATCGCCCTTTGGGAGGAGGAGCCATTGAGCTTCCGACAGGCATTGGAGGTGGCCGACCGTGCCATGTATGAGGCTAAGGCACGCGGCAAGCGGGCCTGGTATCTGCTTCAGGTGTGATGTTTTTTACAGGTTCAATACAAAGCAAAAACCCCAGCCGAGCTGGGGTTTTCGTTATTCGCCTTTGGCGCCGAGCTGCTGCTCGAGCTGAGCCAGCTTGCTTTCGAGGGCGGCCAGTTTTTCACGGGTACGCAGCAGCACCTTGGTCTGCACGTCGAACTCTTCGCGGCTGACCAGATCCAGCTTGCCCAACTGGGCTTGCAGTACCTGACGCATCTTCTTCTCGGCCTCTTCACCCATGCTGCGAATGCCGGGCGGCAGGGAGTTGTGCACCTGCTTGGCGATCTCTTCCAGTTTCTTCGGGTCGATCATGATGTCCTCCTTAAGCGTTGGCGGACATTCTACCGACAATTCCCTCACTTTGCCGAGATCGCGGCGGCTTTTTAGTCGTGATGGTGCCCGCTGGCTGGTCGGGTCTGGTGATGGGGCCACAACTGCTACCCTTGCGCCCCTTTGTTAACCTGAAACCATGACATGCACCACAAAGCTGAGCCAGAACTGTCCGGCATGAGTCTTATTTGGTGTTGGTTTTATGTTAACGTTTTGCAGTCGAGGTCGTGATGACCCCGTTGGCTTGTGATGGATAACAACCTTATAAAAAGAGAATAAAAAATGAAGAAGAAGCTAATTTATGCAGCTGTTGTCAGCGCCCTGCTGGCCGGATGTGGTGGAGATGACAACAAGGGAGACACCACCAGCTCCCTCGACTACGTCCTGAGTGGCGCCAACGGGGTGCGCCCGAGCGTGCTGGCCCCCCGTGCCAGCGACGGTACCCTGAAGTTTTCGACAGAAACTGCTGATCTGTCGAACCCGGTATCTGCCCTCTCCACCCTGGATGGCTGGTCAACCACCCAACCGGTCCAGCTGGTACCAGCGACCGTGACCGGTGTCTCTGTGCCGGCACCGGCGGCCAGCGAGTATGCCTCTGCCGTTGCGCCCCTCTACCTGCTCGAGCTCACGCTGGATCCGGTCACTCTGCAACCCAACGGAGTCAAGGGCGGCAAGCCACTGGTTTATGGGACCGACTTTGTGGTCACTGGCGGGGACGGCAAGCTCAATCTGGTTCCGCTCAAGCCGCTCAATCCCTCTTCTTACTACATGATCGTGGCGACCGATGCCCTCAAGGACAGTCGCGGCACACCGCTCAAGGCGGGAGGCGATTACAGCAGCTTCAAATCGACAGCTGGCGCAACTACTCAGGAGCAGACCATCAACGGCCTGATCTCGCTGCAGGAAGGTCTGTTCAAGGCGGCCACCGGGATCACCAGCGACCGGGTGATCTTCTCCGACTGGTTTGCCACCCAATCTGGTGCCGATGTGCTGCTGGCGGTGAAGAGTGCCGCCGCTTCCGTGCTGAAGAGCCCGAGCCTGGACGCCGCGGCGCTGTGGAAACAGGATGCCAAGGGCAACACCAGCCTGCCAGCAACCTATACCATCAATGGTCTTAATGGCGGGGTGGATTTTCTGACCCAGCTGGCGAATGAGCCATTCTTGCCGCAGAAAGATCGTGATGCGATTGCTGCCGCTGTGGCGGCTAATGGCACCCTCAACGGAGTCGCAGCGGCGACCAAGGTTTATACCGGCACCATCAAACTCCCTTACTTCCTCTCTACACCCGCGATAGCTGGCTCATGGGACAAGGCCAAGACCCAATCCTGGCACGGCGCCATTCCCAGCCTCTATGCCATCGCCAACGCGCTGAAAGCGGGCGATACCGAGGTGATCGGTGGGCTGGTTGGGGCGGGCGTGGACCCGGCATTGCTGGGTGAGCTGATCGCCGACCCGAGCCGTCAGAGTGAACTGCTGACCGAGGCGAGCAAGCTGATCGGGGTGACCCTCACCGCCGATGGCAAGCCGCTGGATGCCGAGCGCAATATCGGCCGTTTCAACCCGTTGCCGACCCTGACCGAAGTACAATCGGTACCGCTGCGGATCTTCGCCGCCGCACCGCTCAATACCATCACCGATGTGATCATCTATCAGCACGGGGTTACCTCCATCAAGGAGAACGCCTATGCGCTGGCGCTGGGCCAAATCGGCGCCGGTGCCACAGCCAGCAAGAGCGTCGCTGTGGTAGTGATCGATCACCCACTGCACGGCGAACGTGGCTACGCCTTGAGCGGCAGCATGGATACCGTCACCACCTCCGAGAACCCGACTCCCTACCTGAATCTGGGCTATCTGACGGTGGCGCGGGACAACCTGAAGCAGAGCGTGGCGGATCTGCTGGGGCTGCGACTGGCTGTCGGCCTGGCCAATGCCAAGGGGCTGGGTGGCCAATTGGGTGGTGCCGGTCTGAAAGTTCACTTCCTCGGTCACTCACTCGGTGCCATTACCGGGGCCAATCTGCTGGCTGTCGCCAACCAGACCACCGGCAGTGCTCAGGCTGATGCCCTGTTCAAGTTCGATACCGGTGGTCTGGCGATGCCGGGTGGCGGCATCGCGCCGTTGTTGCTCAACTCGCCGAGCTTCGGGCCGACCATCAAGATGAGCGTGCTCACCTCGGGCAGTCCGGCGCTGAAAGCGGGCTTTACCGCCTATGCACCGAATTGCAAAACGGCTGCCGCCACTTGCTTCGTCAACGAGTTCCTGCCCAGTCTGGATGCCGCCACGCAGGCGGGTGCGGCGAGCACCTTGCAGAGCTATACCTTTGCCGCCCAGTCAGTGCTGGACTCTGCCGACCCGATCAATCTGGGCAGTGGCATCGCCAAGAGCTTCCCGCTGTTCGCGACCGAAATTGTTGGCGATGGTGCGCTCAATCTGCCGGATCAGGTGATCCCCAACAGCATCGCCTCTGCGCCGCTGGGTGGCACCGAGCCGCTGTTCCGGGTGCTGGGTTTGCAAGAGCTGAAGGGTTCCGGCGTGCTCCCGGCGGGTCACCATGCTGCGCGCTTCCTGAAAGGGGGTCACAGCTCGCTGCTGGCTCCTGACGAGAACTTCGATCAGGCTGGCGCGGTCACCACCGAGATCCAGACCCAGTTCGCCAGCTTCTTTATGAGTGGCGGTGCGGCGGTCAAGGTGACTGACGACACCCTGATCAAGCAGTAACTGCCCATCGCGTAAAAAAACGCCGCCCCTCGGGGCGGCGTTCTCGTTTCTGCAACTGCTGAAAAATCAGGTCGGCTGGTGGTTGCGATCCAGCCAGCCTTGCAGCAGGCCGACCAGCAGACCGGTCAGGTGGGCGATATTGGCGGTGCTGGTGCCGAGCATGTCGAAAAAGCCGAGCACCATCCAGAACAGCATAAAGCCCATCAGCGCAGGTGGCAGAGTCAGGCCACAGGCCGGTTGCAGCTTGCTGCGCAGCCAGCAGTAGCCGAGCAGGGCATAGACCACGCCGGAGAGGCCGCCAAACAGCGGGCCGCTGGCAAAGAACTCGGCGATATTGGGCAGGGCGGCGCCCACCAGCAGCAGGATCAGCAGCTTGCCGCTGCCGAGGCGCTGCTCGATCTGGCCGCCGAGATACCACCACCACAGCAAGTTGAACACCAGATGGAGCACCGAGAAGTGGATCAGGGCGGGGGTGAAATAACGCCACGCCTGCCAGTCGGTGAACTGGGCCAGCGTCGGGTGGAATGCCAGTTCATCGTAGATTGGCAGGCCGATGGCCTCGATCCCGTAGATGGCGAGACAGGCGATGATGACCACCAGCGTCAGCGGCCCCGCCTGATGGAGGAAATCGGTGATGGGGTCCGTCATCCCCTTGCTGTAGTCGATGCGGGCATCGGCGCGGCCGGATTGCCAGGAGGCCTCCATGTAGCGCGGGTGGCCCGGCTCGGCCAGAAAGCGCTTCACCTCCAGCTGGGCCTGAGCGAGGCGTTGCTCGTCCGCCAGCCAGATGGTGACCCCCAGCTCGGACTGGGTCAGCTCGCAGGAGATGCCCAGCGTCGCCAGATAGTCCACCAGCGCCTGCGCCATGCGGGCGTTGTCGAGCACCAGCAGCTGGATCATGCCTCGCTTGCCTCGATGGGAAACTCCCTGCGCCACGCCTCGAAACCGCCATCCAGACTGTAGACCTCGTCATAACCCTGTTGCAGCAGGTATTGGGCCGCCCCCTGACTGCTGTTGCCGTGATAGCACATCACGATGACCGGGGTATCGAAATCCACTTCGTTCATAAAGCGCACCAGGGTGCCGTTGGTGAGGTGGAAGGCGCCGACCGCGTGGGCCGCTTCAAAGGATTGTGGGTCGCGAATATCCACCAGACGGGCTTCACCCGCGCTCAGTTTCTGGTGGGCATCATGGGCACTGATATGGGCAAACTGGTCCATCGGGATGTCCTGCGAATAGGTTGATTACGGGCCAGTGTACCGCAAGCTTGGGCGCAAACTAACCCCACAAAAGATAAGGGAGCCAGCGGCTCCCTTGTCGATATGGCATGCGTGTCAGTGGGTTAACCGCCCAGATAGGCCTGCCGCACCGCCGGGTTGGCCAGCAGGGCGGCGCCCGTGTCTTGCAGCACCACGTGGCCGTTCTCCAGCACATAACCGCGGTCGGCCAGCTTGAGCGCCTGGTTGGCGTTCTGCTCCACCAGAAAGATGGTCATCCCCTTCTGGCGCAACTGCTCTATGGTGTCGAAGATCTGCTGGATGACGATGGGGGCCAGCCCCAGCGAGGGTTCATCCAGCAGCAGCAGGCGCGGTTTGCTCATCAGGGCGCGGCCGATGGCCAGCATCTGTTGCTCGCCGCCGGACATGGTGCCCGCGCGCTGTTCCAGCCGCTCGTGCAGGCGTGGGAACAGGGTAAACACCTGATCCAGCAGGCCATGCTGCTCTGCCTTGTCGACGAAAAAGGCGCCCATCAGCAGGTTCTCCTCCACCGTCAGGCGGGCAAAGATACGGCGCCCTTCCGGCACCACGGCGATATCCTTGCGCATGATGCGGGCTGTGGTGAGGGAGCTGATCTGCTCCCCTTCAAACCAGATGGAGCCGCTGCTGGGCTTGGGCTCGCCGCAGAGGGTCATCAGCAGGGTAGTCTTGCCCGCGCCGTTGGCGCCGATCAGGGTGACGATTTCCCCCTCTTTCACCTCGACGCTGACATCGTGCAGCGCCTGAATTTTGCCGTAGTGGGTCGATACGTTGCGAAGTTCTAACATCTTGTTTTCCTTACGACTCGCCCAGATAGGCCTTGATCACTGCCGGATTATTGCGGATCTCATCCGGCTTGCCATGGGCCAGCGGGGTGCCTTGGCTGACCACGAAGATACGGTTGGAGATGCCCATCACCAGCTTCATATCGTGTTCGATCAGCAGCACCGAGACCCCGAATTCGTCCCGCAGGCTCATGATGAGCTCGTCCAGCTCGTCGGTCTCCTTCGGGTTGAGGCCGGCAGCCGGTTCGTCCAGCATCAGCAGCTCGGGACGGGTCGCCATGCAGCGGGCGATCTCGAGGCGGCGCTGCTGACCGTAGGCCAGATTACCGGCGGCGCGGTTGGCAAGATCCTTGAGGCCCACTTTATCCAGCCAGAAGGCGGCCCGCTCCAGCCCCTCCTGCTCCGCCCGGCGGAAGGCCGGGGTCTTGAACAGACCGGCGATAAAGCTGGTGTTGAGGTGCTGGTGCTGGGCGACCAGCAGGTTCTCCACCGCTGTCATCTCCTTGAACAGCCGCACGTGCTGGAAGGTACGCACAATCCCCTTGCGGGCGATGAGGTGGCCGGGCAGCCCCTGGATCTCTTCACCCTTGTAACGGATGGTGCCGCCGCTCGGACAGTAGAAACCGGTCAGGCAGTTGAAGATGGTGGTTTTGCCCGCGCCGTTGGGGCCGATGATGGAGATTACTTCGCCCTTGTCGATATCCAGTTTGACCCCGTTGACGGCCAGCAGGCCCCCGAAGCGCATCGACAGATCAGAGACTTCCATTAACTTCTGATGTGTACTCATTTCTTCAACTCCAGATGCGGACGGGTCATCGGCAGCAATCCCTGTGGCCGCCAGATCATCATGAACACCATCAAGAGGCCAAACATCAGCATGCGGTACTCGTTGAATTCGCGGGCCAGCTCCGGCAGCACCGTCATCACGATAGCTGCCAGCACCACCCCGATCTGGGAGCCCATACCACCCAGCACCACAATCGCCAGCACGATGGCCGACTCGATAAAGACGAAGGATTCCGGGCTGATAAAGCCCTGCCGGGAGGCAAAGAAACTCCCCGCGAAGCCTGCGAAGGTGGCGCCTATGGTGAAGGCGGTCAGCTTGATGATGGTGGGGTTGAGCCCCAGCGATTTGCAGGCGATCTCATCTTCCCGCAGCGCTTCCCAGGCGCGGCCAAGGGGCATGCGCAGCAGACGGTTGATGACAAACAGGGTCACCACCACCAACACCAGCGCCATCAGGTAGAGGAAGATCACCTTGTGGTTGGCGTTGTAGGTAATGCCGAAGAAGTTGTGGAAGGTATCAAAGCCCCCATCCTTGACGGTGCGGTTGAACTCCAGCCCCCCCAGGGTCGGTTTGGGAATGCCGGAGATCCCGTTCGGGCCGCCGGTCAGGGTGGTCATGTTGTTGAGCAGGATGCGGATGATCTCGCCAAAACCCAGGGTGACGATGGCCAGATAGTCCCCCCGCAGCCGCAGCACCGGGAAACCGAGCAGGAAGCCGAAGGTAGCGGCCATCAGCCCGGCGATGGGCAGGCACTCCCAGAAGCTCAGTCCGAAGTAGGTGTTGAGCAGGGCATAGCTATAGGCACCGACCGCGTAGAAGCCGACATAGCCGAGATCGAGCAGACCGGCGAGGCCGACCACCACGTTCAGGCCCAGCCCCAGCATGATGTAAATCAGGGTGAGGGTGGCGAGATCGATGGCGCCGCGAGAGGCCATAAAGGGCCAGCTCACCGCGAACAGCAGCACCAGCACGGCGGTGAGGTTATAGAGCTTGGGCGCCTCTTCCGGGCTCGGCAGCACCAGCTTGGTGAAGCCGACCGAGAAGCCGCTGATGGAAGCCTGAAACAGCTTGGCGATCTGGCCGCGCAGCATCTGGAACCAGAAAACAAGGGTGGCTCCCCCCAGCAGCCAGGCCAGCGACACATCGAGGCGGCTCACTACCTGCAGGCTGGAGCCATCGGTCTCCAGCTTGAAGCCGAGCAGCCAGAAAGAGAGCACCAGCAGCACCAGGCTGGCGATACAGGCGTGGATAAATTGATGTTTCATCACACTTTCTCCACTTCCGGACGACCCAGGATGCCAGTAGGCATAAAGAGCAGCACAAAAATGAGCAGGGCAAACGCCATCACATCCTTGTATTCGGTGCTGAGATAACCGGCGGTGAGCGCTTCAACCACGCCGAGCAGCAGGCCGCCCAGTACGGCGCCCGGAATGCTGCCGATACCGCCCAGCACTGCGGCAGTGAAAGCCTTCAGACCGGCCATAAAGCCGAGGTAGGGATTGATGACGCCGTAATACATGCCGAGCAGCACCCCGGCGACGGCGGCCAGCGCAGCCCCCAGCACGAAGGTGATGGAGATGACTATATGGGTGTCTATCCCTAACAGGTTGGCCATCTTGATATCTTCCGAACAGGCGCGGCAGGCACGGCCCATGCGGGAGCGGCCGATGAACTGGGTCAGCGCCAGCATGGTGATGAAAGTCACCACGAAGATGATCAGCTGCATATAAGAGAGGCTGGCCTGAAAACCATCTTCCCCCCCCAGGATCCAGCCACCGGAGATCAGGCTGGGCATGGCGATATCCCGCGAGCCCTGCGCCATGCGCATCATGTTCTGCAGGAAGATCGACATGCCGATGGCGGAGATAAGGGGGATCAGCCGGTTGCCACCGCGCAGTGGCCGGTAGGCGACCCGCTCGATGCTCCAGCCATAGGTGCCGGTGATGATGATACTGACCAGGAAGGCGCCTCCCAGCAGTAGAAAGGTGCTGTCGATGCCCATCATCATGAGCCCCGCCATCACCATAAAAGCGACATAGGAGCCGATCATATACACCTCGCCGTGGGCGAAGTTGATCATGCCGATGATGCCATAGACCATGGTGTAGCCAATGGCGATCAACGCATAGGTGCTGCCTATGGTTAATCCGTTCAGCAGTTGCTGAACCAGATAGAGGAGGTGTTCGGACATACTGCGTTCCCTGTACTTGCCCGCAAAGAGAGGAGGGGGTGAGCGTACTCACCCCCGATCGGCAGATTATTTGACTTGGCTGGAAGTACCGTCAGCGTGCCACTGGAACACACCGAATTCGAAGCCTTTCAGGTCACCGTTCGGTGCCCAGGTCAGGGGGCCCATCACGGTATCGATCGGGGCGACCTTGATGGCGGCGGCAACGGCGGCCGGGTCATCTTCACCCGCCTTGGCGATACCGGCGGCCAGGGTTTGCACCGCGGCATAGGTAGTCCAGACGAACGGGCCGGAGGAGTCCTGACCCTTGGCCTTGAACGCTGCCACCAGCGGGGCGTTGGCAGGCACCAGATCGTATTTGTTCGGCAGGGTCACCAGCAGGCCTTCGGAAGCCGGGCCACCGATGGCGGAGATATCCTTGTTACCCACCCCTTCCGGGCCCATGAACTTGGCTTTCAGCCCCTTCTCGCCAGCCTGACGCAGGATCAGACCCAGCTCAGGGTGATAGCCGCCGTAGTAGACGAAATCGACGTTCTCTTTCTGCAGCTTGGCGATCAGGGCGGAGAAGTCCTTGTCACCGGCGGTGATCCCTTCAAAGGCCACCACTTTCACGCCAGCCTTGTCGAGCGCCGCTTTGACGCTGGAGGCGATCCCTTCACCGTACTGCTTCTTGTCGTGGATAACGGCGACGCGCTGGGGTTTGACCTGCTCGATGATGTACTTGGCGGCAGTCGGGCCCTGATCGCTATCCAGGCCGATGGTGCGCAGGGTCAGCTGGTAACCGCGCTCGGTGATCTTGGGGTTGGTGGAGGCGGGGGTGACCATCAGGATCCCCTCGTCTTCATAGATGTCCGAGGCGGGCAGGGTGTTGTCGGAGCAGAGGTGACCGACCACGAACTTGACGCCGTCGTTCACCACCTTGTTGGCAACGGCCACCGCCTGTTTGGGATCGCAGGCATCGTCATAGACGACTGCTTCGATCTGCTTGCCATTGATGCCGCCAGCCTTGTTGATCTGCTCTACCGCCATCTTGCCGCCGGTGAACTGCATGTCCCCGTACTGGGCAACCGGGCCGGTAACCGGGCCTGCGATACCTATCTTGATGGTGTCTGCCGCGTGGGCGATGGAGATCGATCCAAACAGAGCCAAAGAAACCGCTGCGCCAACTGTGATTTTGCTCAACTTATGCATTGATTCGTCCCTTAATCAGTGGATTGTTTCATTTCCGTGTGCCATTCCGGATCTACATCCCGTGCATCCGGCTATAGGTATGGTTCTATCATTCCTCACGGGGCAATAACAAGCTGTTAAAGATACTAACCAGAGGGGGTTGGATGGACGGATTTTGAAATAAATGACCTGTTATTTTCGGCTAATCAGAGCTTAATTTTGATTTGTTGACTTAACATCTTGGTAACGAGAGGCGATTCTGACAAACGCCAGAGGATTAATCTGGCGATATTTTACTCTGACAGCGCTCCCATTTTGACCAGAATCCATTTGCGCAAACAGAAATGAGCGCCTAAATTAGCCGGCATTGACAATTCCGTGGCAGAGCTCGTTAAAACCAAGCCTTTATTCGGGAAATCTGCTAATGTTCCGCCTTTGACAGTCAGGAGACAGAGATGGCCACTATCAAGGATGTCGCCTCGCGCGCAGGCGTATCCATCTCCACCGTCTCACATGTGCTCAACCACACTCGGCGGGTCAGCGAAGACGCGACCCAGAAAGTGATTGAGGCGGTGGCAGAACTCAACTACGCGCCCAACTCGGTAGCGCGCAGTCTTAAAATAAATTCGACCAAGACCATTGGCATGCTGGTTACCACCAGCGTAAACCCCTTCTTCGCAGAAGTGGTGCAAGGGGTTGAAGCGTACTGCTTCGAACAGGGCTACAGCCTGATCCTCTGCAACACCGAAAACCAGCCGCCTCGCCAACAGCATTACCTGAGAATGCTGATGGAAAAACGGGTGGATGGACTGCTGGTATTGGGTACCGATATCGACACCCCGTTGCGTGACATGCTGCGCATCCACAAGAACGTGCCGCAGGTGGTACTGGATTGGGGCACGGAGTGCGATTTCGCCAACGTCATCAACGACAACGCCCGCATCGGCGCCCGCATGGCCGTTCGCCATCTGCTGGAGCTGGGGCACCGCGACATCGTCTGCATCACTGGCCAGCTCTCCAAGCCGACCACCCAGCAGCGACTGGACGGGGTACGTGATGCGCTGGGCGAGCACGGTCTGACCCTCAAAGATGAGCAGGTCTTTGAAGGGGATTACGAGAGCCAGAGCGGCTTCGATGCCATGCAGCGCATCCTGGCCCTGCAGCCTCGTCCGACCGCGGTCTTTGCCTTCGACGATCCCATGGCGATCGGCGCGATTTGCGCTGCCTGGGAAGCGGGAGTCAAGGTGCCGGACGATATCTCCATCATCGGCTACGACGATGTGGAGATGGCGCGCTTCTCCAGCCCGCCGCTGACCACCATCCGTCACCCTAAGGCCGAACTGGGCCAGCTGGCGGTGAAGCATCTGGTCAGCCGGATCCGCAACAAGGAGCTGGAAGTGGAGTCGATGACGGTACAGCCCGAGCTGATTGTCCGTCGCTCGGTCAAACCGCTGCGTTAATCCGCACCCGTTGCCAAAACGAAAAACCCCCTCTGTCACGAGGGGGTTTTTGTTTATGGGCGGTTTACTTTCAACCAGTGGCTCGCAGCGCCGATCTCGGCCTTGTGAGTGAATATTCCCCCCGTTTGAGCTGCCTCGCATTTTGCTTGTTAATCGTTTGATCAATATCAACAAAGGGTTAAGTTCTGATGGACTCCCGACTTAACCGTTCCATCCTGTAGGTTGGGTATGACTGTCAAGGATGGTGTCTTATGTTCCCCCCTCGCAAGCTGGGTCACCAGATCACGCTGCTGGCAATTGGCGGCATCGTATTGCTCGCCGTGGTGCTGCTTACCTTTAATCTGTTTGAAAATCGCCAGCGGGCGCTCGCGGCCGAGCAGGCTGCACTGCGGAGCCAGCTCCAGAACGTGGAAGCTGTGATCAAAAATACCAGCCATGAAACCGTGCTGGCGGCGACCCTGATCGCCCAGCGGCCGGATGCAGCAAAGGCGGTGGCCGACAAGGATTGGCAGACCCTCGCCAATCTGTTTGATCCGCTCTGGCCCGCCCTCAAGGCGCAGGGGATCCAGCAGTTTCACTTTCACATTCCCCCGGCTACTTCCCTTTATCGGGTACACAAGCCCGCAAATCATGGCGACGACCTCTCTGCTACACGGTTGGCTGTGGTCGAGGTGAACCGCAATCATCAACCGGTCGGCGGGTTGGAGACCGGTCAGGGTGGCACCGGGATCCGCGGCGTAGTGCCGGTCACTTTCAATGGCCAGTCGGTCGGCTCGGTGGAGTTTGGCCGCGCCCTCGACACCTCGCTGTTTGCCGATCTGCTGGGCAAGGAGAGTCGCCTTGCCATCTATCTGTTTGAACAGGGTAAACCCGTTATGCTGACTGGTACCTCCATGCTTGGTGAGTCGGTGGACTGGTATCAGGAGGTATTGGCGGGAGAGAGCCGCTTCACCACCATCAAGCAGCAGGGGAGCGATTTTCTGGTGATGGCGGCACCGTTGCGCGACTTCTCCGGCAAGGCGGTCGGGGTGATCGAGTTGGCGCGTGATCACAGTGAGGTGGCAGCCGCGCTGGTACGCCAGAGCTGGCAGATGGTAATGATCGCGCTACTTGGCACCGCTCTGATTGCGGTGGCGCTGGTGCTGCTGCTGGCGCGTCTTAGCCGTCCGCTGCTCGACAGCGTCAAGGCGCTGGAGGCGCTGGCCAATGGCTCCGGCGATCTCGGCAGCAAGCTGCCGGTGGCGGGGCCGGAGGAGATCCGCCGCCTCGGGTCGGCGTTCAATGGCTTTGTTGCCAAGATCCGCGACACCATCAGCCAGCTCACCGCCACTTTGGGCGAACTGGCTGGCGAGAGTGAGCGGTTGTCGCGCAGTGCGGCGGGCAACCTTGGCAACATGACGCGCCAGCAGGAGCAAACCACCCAGCTCGCCACCGCCATGACCGAGATGACCAGCACGGTACACGAGGTGGCCAACAACACGGCGCAGGCGGCCGAAGCGGCCAACGAAGCGGACAATCAGGCGGTCACCGGCGATGAGGTGGTGCAGCAGAGCGTCAACATGATCGAACAGCTGGCGGAGGAGATCGCCAGCGCGGGCAACACAGTGAAAGAGGTGGCCAAGGCCAGCGAGCAGATTGGCTCGGTGCTGGCGGTGATCCAGTCCATCGCCGAGCAAACCAACCTGCTGGCCCTCAACGCTGCCATCGAGGCGGCCCGGGCCGGTGAACAGGGGCGTGGTTTTGCGGTGGTGGCCGACGAGGTGCGCTCGCTGGCCGGGCGCACCCAGCACTCCACCGCCGAGATCCGCGGCACCATCGAGCAGTTGCAACGGGCGGTGGGCACCACGGTGACCATGATCGAACACAGCGTCTCGCGGGCCGGGGAGTCGGTGGAGCGGGCCAATCAGGCGGGAGAAGCCCTCGGCCGGATCAAGGGGGCGGTCAACAGCATTCGCGACATGAACACCCAGATCGCCGCGGCCTCGGAGGAGCAATCCTCGGTGAGCGACGAGATCACCCGCAATATCGTCAGCGTCCACGAGATCTCCCAGGCCACCACGCTGGTGGCGCGGGATACCGCCCATATCGCCAGCCATGTGGCGACCCTGGTGGACAAGCTGGGGGATCTGGCCGGGCAGTTCCAGGATGGTTCCAACGTGCGGATGGTGCTGAGTCGCGCCCGCGCCGCTCATATGGGCTGGAAGACCCGGGTGCGTGCCTATCTGGATGGGCAGGAGGGGCTGTCGCGCAGCGAGGCGGTCAGTGACAAGGAGTGCCGCCTTGGCCACTGGTACTTCAGCGAAGGGCAGGCATGCTGCGGCGATCAACCCGCCTTCAGGGCGATGGCCGCCCCGCACGCCAGACTGCATCAGGTGATCCAGCAGATTATCGAGCTGAAAAATCAGCACAAGCATGAAGAGGCAGAGGCTCTCTATCGCGAGATCGAGCAGAACTCAGAGCAGGTAGTGGGCTGCATCGATCAGCTGCTGCAGGAGATGACCAAGCCGGAGCGTTAATGACTAGCGGATCGGATAGCCAAAGGGCTGACAGCGATGTCAGCCCTTTTTCATGGTGCGGGTCTGGGGCGAGGTTACTGCTCCGGTCTCTCATCCTGGTAACGGGCGGCGGTGATGAACTGGCCGAAGGTTTCACACCAGACGATCACGCTGCTGTAGCGGGCCGGATCGATCGTGGCGGGCAGCGGCACGATAAAGTTGTCGAAGGTCTTCACCGGCCCGACTCGCACCATCTGATCCTTGAGGCGAGCAAAATCGGCTTCGGTCTCGACAAACTCGGGGGAGAGGTAGAGCTGGTAGTCCGGCCCGGGGGCCAGCTTGCCCATCAGGCTGACGGCATCCGGCCCTATGCTCACCTTGCCTTCCCCCCAGTGCAGCCGATCGCTGTCTTTCAGATCCCGGCGAAAGGTGCCGTGGAATCTCGCCTGCTGCTGGCTGGCCGCTACCTGCTCGGTATCAGGGGCGGTTGGCGCGATCAGGATCGGCAGGGTGTAGACACCGGCGGCAAAGCCTGCCGCCGCGACCAGCAGATGGGTGCCCAGCAGCAGGGCCATGGTTTTGCGCTTCATGATATCTCGGTCGTTGATGAACAGGTGCCAGCATCATAGCAGTGGCGCAGGCGAAACTGCTTGTCATCCAGCGCAATGGAGCCGGATGTTTGCGCAGCCCTGGCCGACATGGCTTAGAGGATGGCGAAATCTACTTCCGGCAGTTTTTCAAAGCCGGGGCGGGCGAACAGGTAGCCCTGCATCAGGTTGATGCCCATCTCCCGCAGGCAGGCCATCTCTTCGCGGGTCTCGACCCCCTCCGCCAGCGGGGTGATCTGCAACTCGGCAAGCAGGGCCAGAGAGTGGCGCACTATGGCTTGCCGGGTCGGGTCATGGTCGATGCCGCGCAGCAGGTGCATATCGAGTTTGACGATGTCGGGGCGAAAATCGGCCAGCAGGCTGAGGCCCGAGTAACCGGCGCCAAAGTCATCGATCGCCGTCTTGAAGCCGAGCGCCTGATAGTGATCGACGATGCCGCGAATATGGCGGTTATCCAGCACCTGCTCCACCTCGGTGAACTCGAACATGATCTGCTCGATGGGAAAGAGATGCTCGCGGGCCGCCTGCAGGGTGGTGCGGATGCAGCGCTCCGGGCGGTAGACCGCATTGGGCAGAAAGTTGATGCTCAGCATGCCCCGCATATCGAGCCGGGCAGCCAGCGCGATGGCCTTGATCCGGCACAGCTGGTCGAAGCGGTAGCGATTGCCATCGTTGACCCGGGCAATCACGCTCTGCGCTGGCTCATTGTTGAACCCCCGCACCAGCGCCTCGTAGCCGAAGATGGTGCGCTTGCTGCAATCGACGATGGGCTGAAAGGCCATGGTGAAGTCGAAGTCGAGATCGGCTTTCTCCTGACACAGCTGGCAGATGGCGGGGGACGGGGCGGCAGGTATATCCATGACTCTCCTCTCGGGGCGTGGCGGCGCTGGGCACTGTCTCAAATGATAACAGCTGATCACCCCCCTGTAGGTTCGATTAGCGCAGCGTAATCGGACGAACGAGAGGCTTTGATTACGGTTGTTGCCGTGAAACAGAGGCGGCCAGCCGGAGGGGAAAATTCGGCTGGCCGTTATGGCGGGAGAATTGATTTACGCGAACGTCCGATTACGCCTGACGGCTAATCGAACCTACGAGCTAAATGGGCTTGGCGTGACGTTTATTCTCTCTACTAAGGAGAGAATATCATTAACTTTTATACTATATTCTCCACCAATGGATTTAAGAATTTCTACTGTTCGAGAAGTAGTAAAGTCAGATATGTAGCAAGGTTTCCCTAGGATATTATCCTCAATGGTTGTTTTAATTCTCTCCAATATTGGTGTTAGATCAAAGTTGTGTTCAGTTGAACCAAGAATATGGTTCATTTTAATACTGGCCTCCAGTGATTCCAACTGCGCCAGTAAAACGTTATTGTAAACCTTTTTTAAATCCCAAAGGCGTTCTTCTACAGAGCGAAGGTTTAGTTCTTGGGAGTATTCATTGTATTTAATTGTTTTGTTTTGCAGGGAGAGTTCGATTTTTATTTTTGATATTCCAGATTTTATTTCATTAAGTTCGCTGGAATAATCCTCAATTGAATTATAAATTTTATCTATTCTTTCATTGGTGCTTTTTAGTGAGGCTAAGAGGTTATCTACGTTTTTAGAGTTTTTTTCATCAACTATTCCTGCAATCTTTATTTCTGATTCAATGATAAGTCTGGATGTTTCGTTTAGTAGTGTTGATTTATCTTTTTCATGTATTTTAAAATTTGACCACCATCCGAAACCAAATAATAATGCTGATACTCCCAAAACAGCACCTATAGCCCAGTACACGGTGCTTAACAATGAGTCATGGTACTCTTTAATTATTTTGTTTTCAATTTTAAGCTCTTCAAATGCTTTTAGTTTATAAATTGTTTCATAATTAATAAGAGAGCCATTCTCTACGCTGCTCTGAGAGTTTTTTTCTGCATGTGCATTTATCACAACAGAGAAAAACAATAAAAAAAAGACAATGAAAAATTTATTCATGAAATTGCTCTCTTTGATTTTTATGAAATAAATGTCACATAATTTAAATATAAAAACTGTGAACCTAATCAAAACGGCGCCTCGCGGCGCCGTTTTTAATATCACTTACTCAACCCTAATCACTGCAGCAGCGAGATATCCGCGACTTGCAGGAACAGGTTGCGCAGGTTGTTCAGCAGTGCCAGACGGTTGGCCTTGAGGGCTTCGTCATCGGCCATCACCATCACTTCGTTGAAGAAGGTATCGACCGGCTCGCGCAGGGCGGCCAGACGGGTGAGGGCAGCCTGATAGTCACCGGCGGCGAACAGCGGGGCCAGTTCGGCTTGCAGTTCGGCAACCTGGGTGGCCAGCGCTTTCTCGGCGGCATCGACCAGCAGTTCCGGTTTGACGGCAGTCGGCAGTTCGCCTTCGACCTTGGCCAGAATGTTGCTCACGCGCTTGTTGGCGGCAGCCAGTGCCAGTGCGGCATCCAGGGTGCGGAAGTGGCTGACGGCCTTGACGCGACGATCGAAGTCGAGCGGACGGGTCGGGCGGCGGGCCAGTACGGCCAGCACCACGTCGGCACCGATGCCTTCGTCCTGATAGGCTGCGCGGAAGCGGCCCAGCATAAAGTCGACCACGTCGGTAACGACGGTTTTGTTGGTCAGCTTGTCGCCGTAGACGCGTACCGCTTCTTCAACCAGTTCAACCAGATCCAGATCCAGCTGCTTCTCGGTCATGATGCGCAGGGCACCGATGGCGGCGCGACGCAGGGCGAACGGGTCCTTGTCACCCTTCGGCAGCATGCCGATGCCGAAGATACCGGCCAGGGTGTCGAACTTGTCGGCCAGCGCGACGGCGCAGGCAACCAGACCGGACGGCAGGGCATCGCCGGCAAAGCGCGGCATGTACTGCTCGTTGAGGGCCAAGGCCACTGCTTCATCTTCGCCATCGTGACGGGCGTAGTGCATCCCCATGACACCCTGGGTGTCGGTGAACTCGCCGACCATGTTGGTCATCAGGTCACACTTGGAGAGCAGACCGGCACGCTTGGCCTGAGCTACGTCGGCGCCGATACGCTCGGCGATAAAGCCGGCGACGGTCTCGATGCGCTCGACCTTGGCCTTGACGGTGCCCAGCTGTTGCTGGAACAGCACGGTTTCAAGGCGCGGCAGGCGGGAGGCCAGGGTCTGCTTGAGGTCGGTCTTGAAGAAGAACTCGGCGTCAGAGAGACGGGGGCGAACCACCTTCTCGTTGCCGCTGATGATCTGGCTCGGGTCTTTGGACTCGATGTTGGTGACGAAGATGAACTTCGGCAGCAGCTTGCCGCTCTTGTCGTAGACAGGGAAGTACTTCTGGTCACCCTTCATGGTGTGCACCAGCGCTTCAGCCGGAACGGCCAGGAACTTCTCTTCGAAGTTGGCGGTCAGCACCACCGGCCATTCGACCAGTGCGGTCACTTCTTCCAGCAGGGCGTCGTCCAGATCGGCTACGCCACCGAAGGCGGCAGCGGCCGCTTCGACGTCAGCCTTGATCTTGGCCTTGCGCGCCATAAAGTCGGCAATCACCATGCCGCGCTCCTGCAGGATCTGCGGGTACTGGCTGGCGTTGTCGATGGTGAATTCGCTCTCGCCCATAAAGCGGTGACCGCGAAGGGTGCGGGCAGAGTCGATACCCAGAATGTGGGCGGGAACCAGCTCGCCATCCAGCAGCAGGGTCACGGTGAAGACCGGACGCACGAACTGGATGGTCTTGTCGCCCCAGCGCATCATCTTCGGGATCGGCAGTTTGCCCAGTGCGGAGGCGACCAGTTCGCCCAGCAGATCGACGGCCGGACGGCCTTCGACCTTGGCGGTGTGAACCAGCCACTCGCCCTTGTCGGTGACCAGACGCTCGGCCTGCTCAACGGTGATGCCGTTGCCACGGGCCCAGCCTTCGGCAGCCTTGGTCGGTTTGCCTTCGGCATCGAACGCCTGCGCCACGGCCGGGCCGCGCTTCTCGACGCTCTTGCTAGGCTGTTCGCCGGCCAGCTCGCTAACCTTCAGTGCCAGACGGCGCGGTGAGGCAAACCACTCGACGTCGCCGAAGGCCAGGTCGGCCTTGGTCAGTTCGGCTTTGAAGTTGTCGGCAAAGGCTTCGGCCAGGGAGCGCAGGGCTTTGGGCGGCAGCTCAGCAGTACCGATCTCTACCAAAAATGTATGTTGTGCCATGTCCGTTCCTTAACCTTGCTTGTTCTCACTGCGCTGACACATCGGGAAGCCCAGCGCTTCGCGGGAGGCGTAGTATGCCTCTGCCACGGCCTTGGTCAGGGTGCGAATGCGCAATATGTAGCGCTGACGCTCGGTGACCGAGATGGCCTTGCGGGCATCCAGCAGGTTGAAGGAGTGAGCGGCTTTGAGGATGCGCTCGTAGGCAGGCAGCGGCAGCGGTTTTTTCAGTGCCAGCAGATTCTGGGCTTCCTTCTCGTACTGCTCGAAGCAGTGGAACAGGAACTCCACATCGGCGTGTTCGAAGTTGTAGGTGGATTGCTCCACTTCGTTCTGGTGGAACACGTCGCCGTAGGTGGTCTTGCCCAGCGGGCCGTCAGACCAGACCAGATCGTAGACGCTGTCCACGCCCTGAATGTACATGGCCAGACGCTCGAGACCGTAGGTGATCTCGCCGGTGACCGGCTTGCACTCGAGGCCGCCAACTTGCTGGAAGTAGGTGAACTGGGTCACTTCCATGCCGTTCAGCCACACTTCCCAACCCAGACCCCAGGCACCCAGAGTCGGGTTTTCCCAGTTGTCTTCCACGAAGCGGATGTCGTGGATTTCAGGATCCATGCCCAGCTCTTTCAGGGAGCCCAGATAGAGTTCCTGAATGTTGTCGGGGGAAGGCTTGATGATCACCTGGAACTGGTAGTAGTGCTGCAGGCGGTTCGGGTTTTCACCGTAGCGGCCGTCAGTCGGACGGCGGGACGGTTGCACGTAAGCGCAGGCGATGGGCTCCGGGCCCAGGGCACGCAGACAGGTCATGGGGTGGGAAGTACCGGCACCCACTTCCATATCCAGCGGCTGAATGATGGTACAGCCCTGGCGGGACCAATAGTCCTGCAGCTGCAGGATCAGGCCCTGAAAGGTTTTGACATCGAATTTTTGCATAATTTTTTTCGCGCGAAATGAAAATCAGAGCAAGATTTGCTGAATGTGAACCGAGGGAGTATACCGTCTGGCATGGTCGGATAATAGGCGAAATTGCAGCGGATTCGCGGGATGGTGCTGCGCTCTGGCTGGTCGGGCGGGCTGTCCGGTATATGATGTGAGCAGTGCCGCCTGCAGAGTGGGCAGGGGCGGGGAAACCGCTGAAATAACGAGGGAGAGGAAATGGAACTGCGCTGCGCCTGGGTGACCAAAGACCCGGAATACATCGAATACCATGACAAACAGTGGGGCAGGCCGGTCTATGACGCCCGCGAGCTGTTTGCCAAGCTCTGCCTCGACGGCCAGCAGGCGGGGCTGTCGTGGATCACCATCCTCAAGCGCACCGAGAGCTACTACCGCGCCTATGCCGACTTTGATCCGGTGCAGATTGCCCGGTTCGACGAGCAGGATGTAGAGCGGCTGATGCAGGACACCGGCATTATCCGCAACCGGCTCAAGGTGCAGTCGATCATCAGAAATGCCCGCGCTTATCTGGCGTTGCAGGAGCAGGGGATCGACTTCGCCGACTACCTGTGGGGCTTTGTTGGCGGCGCCCCCATCGTTAACCAGCGGCAGGGCAATGGCGATATTCCGGCGACCTCGCCGGAGTCAGATGCCATGTCGAAAGCGCTCAAAAAGCTTGGCTTCAACTTCGTCGGCAGCACCATCTGTTACGCCTTTATGCAGGCGGTGGGAATGGTGAACGATCATCTGGTCAGCTGTCCTTGCCACGCCGAGTGTCAGTTACCGCGCTGACAGCCCGCCGGTTGGCCAAAAAAACATCACTCTCGCCGTTGATTCAGGCTTGCGTCAGACAATGGCGTGCCAGCGCGTTACAATCCGGCCCCCGGCATGGTGCCGGATTGTTTTCACAGAGGTTTTTTCATGCGAGCCAAGATCCTGGTGCCTGCTCTGGCACTGACCGTTGCCCTGAGCGGCTGTACCACCAACCCCTACACAGGTGAATCCCAGACCTCCAAAGGTGCCTGGGGCGCGCTGGCTGGCGCCGCTGCCGGTGCGGCCGTAGGTGCGCTCTCCTCCAGCAAGGGTGACCGCAAGAAGGGCATCCTGACCGGCGTTGCTGCCGGCGCGGCGCTGGGTGGCGGTATCGGCTACTACATGGACGTGCAGGAAGCCAAGCTGCGCGAGAAGCTGCAGGGCACCGGCGTCAGCGTGACCCGCAATGGCAATGAGCTGATCCTCAACATGCCGAACAACGTCACCTTCGACAGCTCCAGCTCCCAGCTGAAAGCGGCCGGTGCCAACACCCTCTCCGGTGTGGCCATGGTCGTTGCCGAGTTCGACAAGACCCGCCTGAACGTGGTCGGTCACACCGACAGTACCGGTTCCCGCGAGCTGAACATGAAGCTCTCCCGCGATCGTGCCGATGCCGTTGCCGCTCAGCTGATTGGTCAGGGCGTTGCAGGCAGCCGCATCTCCACCACCGGCGTGGGCCCGGATCAGCCGGTTGCTACCAACAGCACCGCCGCTGGCAAAGCTCAGAACCGCCGCGTGACCATTACCCTGACCCCGACCGCCTAAGTCGTTCAGGTTTCGGTAACGAAAAGGCCCCGCCAGTGATGGCGGGGCCTTTCTATTGGCGCCGTGGCGAGCAATGACGCCTTGTTGTTTGCTCCCTTCTCCCCTCGTGGGAGAAGGGGCGGGGATGAGGGGTATAAGCGCCTCTTAGACGGCCGCAGTCAGCTGCACTTCGACCTTGTAGCCTTCGTGGGCGAGGCGGGCCTGTACGCAGGCGCGGACCGGTGCGGTGTCGGCATAAGGGGAGCCAGGCATCCCGTTTTACTTAGACAGCGGCAGTCAGCTGCACTTCCACCTTGTAACCTTCGTGGGCCAGACGGGCTTGTACGCAGGCGCGCACGGGTGCGGTGCCTGCCGGGATCCAGGCATCCCACTGCTCGTTGAAGGCAACGATGTCCTGAATGTCTTTGAGATAGATATTGGCCATCAGGATCTTGTCGACGCCAGAGCCGTTGGCTTCCAGCAGGCGTTGCAGGCTTGCCAGCACTTCGCGGGTCTGCTGGTGGATGTCGGCCTCTTCGCTGACGGGCACTTCCACCACGTAGAGGGTGCCATTGTGGATGACCACGTCTGACCAACGCTGGGTGGTGCCGATTCGGGTAATGGTTGTCATGGAGTGCTCCGGTACGGGGGCTTATTGACCCTTGCGGATCAGGTAGCGGTAGGGGGCCTGCTCTGTCTCGCTGGCGACCAGGGTGTGATCCATAAAGCGGCAGAAACTGGGGATGTCGCGGGTGGTTGAAGGATCGTCGGCACTGACCAGCAGGGTCTCGCCATCCGCCATCAGCCGTACTTTTTTGCGAACCATCATAACGGGTTCCGGGCAACGAAGCCCGATTGCGTCCAACTCGTGGGTTGCGCCGCAGAATAAATCACTCATCTATTATCAACCTTCAACCTATTCGGCTGCCAATGATACTCAGGGCTAAAAAATAATCAAACAAACGCCCCATCAACCAGCATATGTAACCGAAATGTTATTCGGCCCTATCCAGCTTGCGCCGGACGAGTAATATAAAAATTGAACCATATTCAACAAGGAGGTGAATATGCAGGTCTCCTACGGCAGATTACAAGCCTATGCAGGCATGGGGTTCTTGTCCTTCGCCATGATAGTGATGGGCAGCCCGATCGGGAATACCGGTACCTGGTTCGGCTCCATGGTGATGGTCGGGTTGGGGCTCTGGATCGAGCTCAGCGATTACTATGACGAGGATGAGGACGAGAACGATCAATCCTGAATCGGATGACGATTCAGCAACAAAGGCGGAGCAATTCCGCCTTTGTCATTTCTGCCGTTTGGCAATCTGCCCGGATCAGCGGGTCGAGCGCATCGCCCGCTCTAGATGCAGCGCCGTCTGCTCCGGGTTGGCCTTGGGGTCGTTGAAGAAGTTGCTCAGCACATCGAGGATCGCCTGCCGCATATTGGTCGGCGTCGCCATCCCCTCCGCCATGCTGGGCAGCAGGTTGTCCTGCTTTTCCGCCAGCAGGAAATCCTGATAGGAGCGGACGGCGCAGCGGTCGAACTTGCTCATGTCGGGATTGGTCAGAGCCGGAATAGACCCCTTCACCCGATTGAACTCTTCCTGGAATTTCGGCGTCATCAGCAGCTGGGCCAGATCGCCCTGCGCTTGCAGTTGGGCCGGATCCCGCTGTTTGAACATGGCGATGGAGTCGAGGTTGTAGCTGAATAGCCCGGCGCTGCCCGGGCTCGGCAGACAGGCGATATCCTCACCCGGCCGGTAGTTGCCCGCGCTCAGCTCCCCCTTCACCCAGTCCCCCATCACCTGCATGGCGGCGCCACCGCTCTCCAGCAGATTGGTGGCCTGATGCCACTTCAGACCGGCGTATTTTTGCGGCACATAGGCGCGCAGCTGCTGGAAACGGGTCAACACCCGCACCATGTCGGGGCCGGTCAGGGTGGCGCTGTCCTGCTCGAGGAACGCCCTGCGATAGAATTCTTTACCGCCCTCACCGAGCGCCACCGTTTCAAACAGTACCGCCAGCTGCCAGGGCTCGTTACCGATGGCGAGCGGGGTGATGCCCCGTTTTTTAAGCTGGTCGGCGACGGTGACAAACTGGGCCCAGTCGGTGGGTGGAGTCAGCTTGTTGCGCTCGAAGATCTTGCGGTTGAGCCACAGCCAGTTGACCCGGTGGATGCCGGTGGGCACCGCCATCAGGGCGCCATTCTGGCTGAGGGTGGCCCGCACCATGGACGGCATCTGACTGTACCAGCCGAGGTGTTCGGCCATGGGGGTGAGATCGCGCAAAAAGCCCAGCCCGGCCCACTCCTTGAGCTCATAGCCCTTGAGGTGGGCCGCTTCTGGCGGGTTGGCCGCCAGTGCCCGGCTCTTCAATACCGTCATGGCGCTCTTGCCGCCGCCGCCCTGCACTGCAAAGTCGTTCCACTGGTTGCCCTGTTTGGTCCACTCGGATTTGAGCACTTCGACCGCTTTCGCTTCGCCGCCAGAGGTCCACCAGTGCAGCACTTCCACCTGGGAGGCTGCAACGGGAGCAGAGAGCAGGGCGATGACAGAAAAAGACAACCACTTCATAAGGTTACTGCCTTGGTAGGGAGAGCGTGGCCTGCAGGCCACCTTGCGGACGGTTTTCCAGCACCAGATCGCCGCCGTGGGCGTGGGCTATGTTGCGGGCGATGCCAAGGCCGAGGCCGGTGCCGGCCTGATCGGTGCTGAGCCGGTAATAGGGTTCGAAGATGCGCTCGAACTGATCGTCCGGCAGACCGGGGCCCTCATCCATGATGAAGAGGATCAGCATCTCCTCGTCATCCATGATGATGATGCGCACCTTCTGACCGTACTTGATGCCGTTGTCTACCAGATTGCCGATGCAGCGCTTGAGCGCCAGTAGCTTGCCGCGATAGGGCCACTTGCAGTGGCCTTCGATGGTCAGCCGCTCGTCGTGCAGGTTCATCGACTCCGCCATCTGCTCAAGCAGGGCGTTGATGTCGATCTCCTCGATATTCTCGTGAATGTCGGTCTCTTTGACCGTCTGCAGCGCCCCTTTCACCATCAGCTCCAGTTCGTCGAGATCCTTGTTGAACTTGGCGATTTGCACTTCGTCGTCGAGTAGTTCGACCCGAAGTCGCAGTCGGGTGATGGGGGTCTTGAGGTCGTGGGAAATCGAGCTGAACAGCCGCTCTCTATCGTCGATATAGCGGCGAATGCGGTGCTGCATGATGTTGAAGGCGCGGGTCGCCGCCACGATTTCCGACGCCCCTTCCTCCTTGAGCGAAGGCTGGTCGATATCCTTGCCCAGGTTCACCGCCGCCTTGGCGAGACGGCGCAGCGGCCGAGTCTGCCAGCGTACCAGCATAAAGGTGAAGAAGCAGAGGAACACCGTCATCAGGGCGATGAAGCGCACCTGGTTGCTCGGCATCACGGTATCGTCGAGGGTCATGTAGGGGGCGGGCAGCAGGGCCGCCAGATAGAGCCACTCCCCCTTTTCAATCTCGATCTGGGTCACCAGCACCGGTGGATTGAGCGGTTCCAGCGACAGGGTGTAACGGGCCCAGGAGGAGGGGAGATCCGCCAGCAGGGTGTCGTTGTTGAAGACGTGGAGGTCATCGGGCCGGGAGAAGTCCACCTTGATCGCCATGGCGTCGGAGAGCTTGCGGGTCAGCACTCCCTGAACCTCCTCCAGCACCTGCGTCTTGCGTTCGCTGTCGGGGATGGCGTTGATGTGGATCTCTTCCTCGTTGAGCGAGACGAAGAAGCGGCTGCCCCCCATGTTGCGCAGCTGGTCCAGCGCGATGTGGCGATATTGCAGCGGCAGGGATTTGAAGAAGTTGACGGTGGAAGCGGCAGACATGGCGAGGTTGCGGGTGGTGCTGAGCATCCCCTCCAGTTCCCGCTTCTGGATCTGCTGCATCCAGATGCCGGTCAGAATGGTCTGGGAGAGCAGGATGGCCAGCAACAGCAGCAGGATCATCCGTGACAACAGGGAGCGGGGCACCAGCGCCCCCCAGGACCACTTGTTGCTCATGGCAGCTCGTGCACCTCGGCAATCAGCATGTAGCCGCTGCCGCGGATGGTCTTGATGATGCGCGGGCTCTTGCCGTTGTCGCCCAGCTTCTGGCGCAGACGGCTGATCTGCACGTCGATACCGCGCTCCATCGGCAGACTTTCGCGGCCGCGGGTGGCATCCGAGATGGTGTCGCGATCCAGCACCACGCCGGGCTGTTGCAGGAACATGCCGAGCAGCATGGCGTCGCTGCCGGAGAGATCCAGCAGGCTGCCATCGTCATGGGTCAGCTGGTGGCTCAGGGTGTCGAGGGTCCACTCGGCAAAACGCAGGCGGCGGCTCGGCTCTTTCTCTTTTTCCGGCTGGCGGAATTCGGCGCGGCGCAGCAGCGCCTTGATGCGGGCCTGCAGTTCACGGGGGCTGAACGGCTTGGCGATATAGTCGTCGGCGCCGAGTTCCAGGCCGATCACCCGATCCGCTTCGTCGGAGGCTGCGGTCAGCATGATGATGGGCACCTGGGAGTCACGACGGATCTGCTGGCAGAGGGTAAAACCATCCTCGCCGGGCATCATGATGTCCAGAATAATCAGGTCCGGGCTGTGCTGGGCGAGTTGCTGGCGCATCTCGTTGCCCTCCGCCGCCGTCAATACCTGAAAGCCCGCCCGGGTCAGGTACTCATTGAGCAGCTCGCGGATCTCTTGGTCGTCATCGACGATCAGCAGTTGTTTGCTCATTGACATATGTATGTGCATCCACCCATTTTTTTGTGCAGATTGAACCTGTCGGGGGAGTAAAAAGCAAGCAAGCCCCCCATCTAATGTGAGGTTTAAGGCAATAACAGCCTATTGATAAGATTAAAACGAAAAAAGGCCGACCCAAACGGGACGGCCAACAGACAGCTTCTGACCACTGACGAGCACCCCGTGTGGCGATCGTCACAGACTTGAAAAGGGGCCAGTCAGACTGGCCCCGAAAAGGGACAACTCTCAGTAGTGCATCCCGTCGATCCGGCTGGTTATCACACCCGTTCAAACACGGTGGCGATGCCCTGACCCAGACCGATACACATGGTGGCAACCCCCAGGGTGGCATCCTTCTCCTCCATCAGATTGATGAGGGTGGTGGAGATGCGGGCGCCGGAGCAGCCGAGGGGGTGGCCCAGCGCAATGGCGCCGCCGTTCAGGTTCACCTTCTCGTCCACCAGGTCCTGCAGACCCAGATCCTTCACGCAGGGCAGGGACTGGGCGGCAAACGCCTCGTTCAGCTCGAACAGGTCGATATCACCGACAGTCAGACCGGCACGCTTGAGCGCCTTCTGGGTGGCCGGCACCGGGCCGTAACCCATGATGGCGGCGTCACAGCCAGCGATGGCCATGGCACGTACCTTGGCGCGCGGCGTGAGGCCGAGGGCCTTGGCGCGATCCGCGCTCATCACCAGCATGGCGGCGGCGCCATCTGACAGCGCCGAGGAGCTGCCGGCGGTGACGGTGCCGTTGACCGGGTCAAACACCGGGCGCAGCTGGCTCAGGGTTTCGACCGTGGTCTCCGGGCGGATCACCTCGTCGTAGTCGTAGAAGAAGCGGGCGCCGCTGGCGTCATGGCCTTCCAGCCCGACGATCTCCTTGGCAAAACGCCCTTCCACGGTGGCCGCGTGAGCGCGGCGGTGGGAGCGGGCGGCAAATTCGTCCTGCTGCTGACGACTGATGCCGTGCAGCTTGCCGAGCATCTCGGCGGTCAGCCCCATCATGCCGGAGGCTTTCGCCACCGACTTGGCCATGCCGGGGTGGAAGTCAACGCCGTGGCTCATCGGCACGTGGCCCATGTGCTCGACACCGCCGATGATGAAGATATCCCCATCACCCACCTGAATGGCGCGGGAGGCGTCGTGCAGCGCCTGCATGGAGGAGCCACACAGGCGGTTGACGGTAACCGCCCCTACCTGCTTCGGAATACCGGCCAGCAGCGCGGCGTTGCGGGCGATGTTGAAGCCCTGCTCCAGGGTCTGCTGCACGCAGCCCCAGTAGATATCCTCGATCTCGTTCGGGTCGAGGTTGGGGTTGCGCAGCAGGATGGATTTCATCAGGTGCGCGGACAGATCTTCTGCACGCACGTTGCGGAAGGCGCCGCCCTTGGACCGGCCCATCGGGGTCCGGATACAGTCGACAATGACTACGTCTTTCATGAATGGATCTCCTTTCCGCAATCAGTAGAAGGTTTTGCCCTGGGCAGCCATCTCGCGCAGCTTGTCGCTGACGCGGTAGAGCGGGCCCAAATCGGCATACTGGTCGGCCATGGCCACGTAGCGATCCAGACCAATGGTGTCCAGATAGCGGAACACGCCGCCGCGGAAGGGAGGGAAGCCCAGACCGTAGACCAGCGCGATGTCGGCTTCGGCTGGCGTGGCGACAATGCCCTCTTCCAGACAGAGCACCACCTCGTTGATCATCGGGATCATCATGCGAGCAATGATGGCGTCCTTGTCGAAATCCTGTTTCGGCTTGGCGATGGGGGCCAGCAGCTCGTAAGCAGCTGCGTCGGCTACCTTCTTCGGCTTGCCCTTCTTGTCCTGCTCGTAGGCGTAGAAGCCCTTGCCGTTCTTCTGACCGAAGCGGTTCACTTCGTACATCACGTCGATGGCGGTGCGGCCTTCCTTGCTCATGCGCGCCGGGAAGCCCTGCGCCATCACGTCACCGGCATGGTGACCGGTATCGATGCCGACTACGTCCAGCAGGTAGGCGGGGCCCATCGGCCAGCCGAACTCTTTCTCCATCACCTTGTCGACGGTCGCGAAGTCGGCGCCATCGGCGACCAGCTTGTTGAAGCCGAAGAAGTAGGGGAACAGCACGCGGTTGACGAAGAAGCCCGGACAGTCGTTGACCACCACCGGGGACTTGCCCATGGCGGCGGCGTAGGCCACCACGCGGTTGATGGTTTCATCGGAGGTCTGCTCGCCGCGGATAATCTCCACCAGCGGCATGCGGTGCACCGGGTTGAAGAAGTGCATGCCGCAGAAGTTCTGCGGGCGCTTCAGTCCCTTGGCCAGCAGGGAGATGGGAATGGTGGAGGTGTTGCTGGCGAGCACGGCGTCTTCGCCGATGATCCCTTCCACTTCGCCCAGCACTGCGGCCTTCACTTTCGGGTTTTCGACCACGGCTTCGACCACCACATCCACATGCTTGACGTTGTCATAGCTGAGGGTCGGGGTGATGGCGGAGAGCACCTGGCCCATCTTGATGCCATCGATGCGGCCCTTCTCGAGCTGGCCATTGAGCAGCTTGGTGGCTTCGCCCATGCCAAGTGCCAGCGCCTTCTCGTTGATGTCCTTCATCACCGCCGGAATGCCCTTGCTGGCAGACTGGTAGGCGATGCCGCCACCCATGATGCCGGCACCCAGTACGGCGGCGTGGCCAGTGGCCTTGCTTGCCTGCTTGGCCGCCTTCTTGGCCAGCGCCTTGATGTGTTGATCGTTGAGGAAGATGCCGACCAGCGCCTTGGCGACATCGGTCTTGGCCAGCTTGATAAAGCCCTGTGCCTCAACGACCAGCGCTTCGTCACGGCCCATGCCAGCAGCGGCTTCGACGGTTTTCACCGCGGTCATCGGCGCCGGATAGTGTTTGCCCGCCACGGCGGCAACCATGCCGGCGGCGGTGGTGAAGCTCATCATGGCTTCCAGTTTGGAGAGGCGCAGCGGGGCTTTTTTGGCGGCGCGACGGCTCTGCCAGTCCAGCTTGCCCGCGATGGCGTCCTTGATCATCTGCACCGCAGCGCTCTGCAGTGCCTCTGGCGCAACCACGGCGTCGATGGCTCCCACCTTGAGGGCGTCATCGGCACGGTAATCCTTGCCGGTGGTGATCCACTCGAGCGCGTTGTCGGCGCCGATCACTCGCGGCAGACGGACAGTGCCGCCAAAGCCCGGCATGATGCCGAGTTTGGTCTCGGGCAGGCCAATCTTGGCGCTGGTGTCGGCCAGACGGAAGTCGGTGGAGAGGATGGTCTCGCAGCCGCCGCCCAGAGCGTGACCCTTGATGGCGGAGAGGGTCGGAACCGGCAGGTCTTCGATGGCATTGAAGATGTCGTTGGCCTTTTTCAGCCAGCCGAGCAGATCTTCTTGCGGCAGATCGAACAGTTCCAGGAATTCGGTAATGTCGGCACCGACGATAAAGGCGTCTTTGCCGGAGGTGAGGATCAGACCTTTTAGTTCACGTTCTTGTTGTAATGCGGCGATCGCTTCGCTCAGGGAGAGCAGGGTAGCGCGATCCAGCTTGTTGACTGAACCCGGGGCATCAAACCTCAGCTCGGCAATGCCGTTTTCGAGGTAGCTGACCGACAGGGTTTCG
Organism: Aeromonas sp. R4-2; assembly: GCF_040908295.1. Classification (NCBI taxonomy): domain Bacteria; kingdom Pseudomonadati; phylum Pseudomonadota; class Gammaproteobacteria; order Aeromonadales; family Aeromonadaceae; genus Aeromonas; species Aeromonas sp. R4-2. The sequence goes on from NZ_JBFODL010000008.1 coordinate 57,656, forward strand.
CCTTGGTAGATCATGAGAGTGTCTCCTTGTTCCCACTCAGTGGGGAGTGGTGCTCCTTAATCCCCAGCAGGGGGCGAGGCTCACTATTGATCCAAAAGGAGACATTTTCAACACCTATTTAAAACATTTGTTTAACAGATCTCGAGTAAAAGCTCTTCATCACAAAACGGGCAAAAGAGAGGCGCCTTGCGGCGCCTCGGATAGATGTGAGTTTGTTATCAACTGGCCAGTTCAGGCCGGTTGCGATACTGGTTAAGCACCTCGGGATCGGCGAGGGCATGGGTGTTGTTGACCGGCCGGTTGTGTACCACTTCGCGCACCGCCAGTTCGACGATCTTGCCGGACTTGGTGCGGGGGATGGCATCCACCTGCAGGATGCGGGCGGGCACGTGGCGGGCGGTGCAGTGCTGCTTTATTTGCTGGCGGATCCGCTCGCGCAGCGGCTCATCCAGCTTGCAACCCGCCTTGAGCTTGACGAACAGCACCACCCGCTCGTCCTGCTGCCACTGCTGGCCGATGACGATGCTCTCCTCCACCTCGTCGAGTTGTTCAACATAGCGATAGATCTCGCTGGTGCCGATGCGCACGCCGCCCGGGTTGAGGGTGGCGTCGGAGCGGCCGTAGAACAGAATGCCACCGGTCGGGGTCAGCTCAATCCAGTCGCCGTGGCACCAGATGTTGTCGAACCGCTCGAAGTAGGCTGCGTGGTACTTGTTGCCATTCTCGTCGCCCCAGAAGTAGATAGGCTGGGCCGGGAACGGCTTGGTGCAGACCAGCTCGCCCTTCTCTCCCTGCACCGGCTGGCCCGCTTCGTTGAATACCTGCACCGCGAGACCGAGGCCGCGCCCCTGACTCTCGCCGCGATAGACCGGGCTGAGCGGGTTGCCGATGACGAAGCAGGAGCAGATGTCGGTGCCGCCGGAGATGGAGCTGAGCTGCACATCCTGCTTTATCTGCTGGTAGACGTAGTCAAACCCCTCCGGCGACAGCACAGATCCTGTGCTGCAGATCAGCCGCAAGTGCGGCAAATCGTGGCTCTTGATGGGGGCATATCCCTGTTTGTGCAAAGCATCGAGATACTTGGCCGAGGTACCGAACAAGCTGACCTGCTCGTCACGGGCGAGATCCCACAGCACATTGCCATCCGGGTAAAACGGCGAGCCGTCATAGAGCACCAGAGTTGCGCCGGAGGCGAGGGCGCTCACCAGCCAGTTCCACATCATCCAGCCACAGGTGGTGAAGTAGAAGATCCGCTCCCCTGGCTTGATGTCGCAGTGCAGCTGATGCTCTTTCAGGTGTTGCAGCAGGGTGCCGCCAATCCCGTGCACGATGCACTTGGGTTTGCCGGTGGTGCCGGAGGAGTAGAGGATATAGAGCGGATCGTTGAAAGCCATTGGCTCGAACTGGAAGCCGGCGTCCGGCTGGCTCGCCAGCAGTTGTTGCCAGTCGTGGCCAAGCTGCAGCTGGTTGCCGAGCAGCGGGATCATCACCGTCTGCTCTATGCTGCCGATCTGGCTGACGACCCCTACTACTTTGTCCTGAATATCGATAGCTTTGCCGTTGTAGCGATAGCCATCCACCGCAAACAGCACCCGCGGCCGGGTCTGGCCGAATCGCTCCACCACGCTGGCTTCGCCAAAGTCGGGGCTGGTGGAGGTCCAGATCGCCCCCAGACTGGTGGTTGCCAGCATGGCAACCACGGTTTCCGGAATATTGGGCAGATAGGCGGCAACCACATCGCCACGACCAATCCCCTGATGACGCAGCCACTGCGCCAGCCGGGCAACCTGTTCCCCAAGCTCACGCCAGCTCAGGGTGCGGCTTGGGCTCCCTTCGATGCGGGAGATGATGGCCGGGCTCTCGTCCTGACGGCGCAGCAGGTTTTCGGCGAAGTTGAGGCGGCTGTCGGGGAACCAGCGGGTGCGCTGCATATCCTGACGGTTCTCCGCCACTATGTTGCCGAGCTCCCCCTTGACGCCGCAGTGCTGCCATACCAGCGGCCAGAAACGGGTGGTCTTCTCCACCGACCATTGATAAAGCTGCGGGTAATTCTGCAACTGCAGGCCGTGGAAACGGTTCACCTCCGACATAAAACGGTAGAGGTTGGATTGCTGCATCCCGAGCGGATCCGGTTGCCACAGGCAGAGGTTGTCCATGAGTAATCCCTGACTTCATGTATCTACCGGCAGTGTATTGAATTGTTTTTGATTTGTTAATGATTGGTTTTGTGTTGATAACAAACACGTTTGTAACGTATGCGTTACCTCACGAAGCGGCAGCTTGACGGGTCGAGCCGCCAAGCGCTTGATGTTATGCTGCAATCACATTCACCTCGGAGCAGGACGCCATGAGCAGCTACAGCCAACTTTTTGCCCAGCACCTCGATACCTTGCAGCAGCGCACCCGCGACATTCTGCAACAACAGGGGCTCAGCGGACTGGCCATCCACTCCGGCCAGACCCACCGCATCTTCCTCGATGATCAGGATTACCCGTTCAAGGTAAACCCCCACTTCAAGGCCTGGTTGCCGGTGCTGGACAATCCCCACTGCTGGCTGCTGGTGGACGGGGTGAACAAACCAATCCTGCTGTTCTACCGCCCGGTGGATTTCTGGCACAAAGTAGCGGATCTGCCCAATGCCTTCTGGGTCGAGTTCTTCGATATCCGTTTCCTGACCCGGCCGGAACAGGTGGCCGACCATCTACCTGCCAACAAGCAGGAGTGGGCCTATCTGGGTGGCCATCTGGAAGTGGCCGAGCTGCTGGGGCTGACCCAGCCCAATCCGGAGGCGGTACTCAACTACCTGCACTATCACCGCGCCTACAAGACCCCCTATGAGCTGGAGTGTCTGCGCGAGGCGAACCGGATTGGGGTACGCGGCCATATCGCCGCCAAGGACTCCTTTATGGCGGGGGCGAGCGAGTTCGAGATCAATCTGGCCTACATGAAAACGGTCGGGCAGGGGGCCAATGAGGCGCCCTACGGTAATATCGTCGCCATCAACCGCAATGCGGCCATCCTTCACTACACCCATTTGTCCGCCGTGCGGGTGCCCGATGCGGAACGTCACTCCTTCCTGATCGATGCCGGCGTCGATTTTCACGGTTATGCCTCCGACATCACCCGCACCTGGGCGTGGCGGCGCGGCGAGTTCGCCGATCTGATTGCAGCCCTCGACGAGCAGCAGCAGGAGATCATCAAGGAGATCAAACCGGGTCGCCGCTACAGCGAGCTGCATCTGCAGATGCACCACAAGCTGGCGCGCCTGCTGCAAGCCACCGAGCTGGTGGACATGTCGGTAGACGAGATGATCAACACCGGGGTGACCAACGTATTCTTCCCCCATGGCCTCGGCCACTTCCTCGGTTTGCAGGTACACGATGCGGGCGGTTTCATGCAGGATGAGCGTGGCACCCATCTGGCGGCGCCCGAGCTGTTCCCCTATCTGCGCTGCACCCGGGTGATGGAAGTGGGTCAGGTGTTCACCATCGAGCCGGGACTCTACTTTATCGACAGTTTGCTGGAGCCGCTGCGTCAGGGCGAACAGGGCAAACGGGTCAACTGGAACAAGGTAGAGGTACTGCGGCCGTTTGGCGGCATCCGCATCGAAGACAATGTGGTGCTGCACGCCAACGGGGTGGAGAACATGACCAGGCAAGCAGGGCTCTGATGGCGGCTGCGTACTCCATTCCGGCTGCCCCGCTTGAGTTGACCGAAGAGATAAAGAAGAGCCGCTTCATTACCCTGATCGCCCACACCCCGACCGTCGAGGCGGCCAAGGGGTGGGTTAACGAGATCAAGCGCCAACATCCGGCCGCTCGCCACCACTGCTGGGCGTTTGTGGCGGGCGCGCCGCAAGATAGCCAGGTTTACGGCTTCAGCGATGATGGCGAACCGTCCGGTACCGCGGGCAAGCCGATCCTGGCCCAGTTGATGGGCTCGGGGCTCGGTGAAATCTGCGCCGTGGTAGTGCGTTACTACGGCGGCATCCAGCTTGGCACCGGTGGACTGGTCAAAGCCTATGGGGGCGGTGTCGGTGCCGCTCTCAAGCAATTGCCAACCCTGCTCAAGGTGCCGCGTACTCCCTCTCTCATTCACTGCGATTATGGTGACATGGGGTCGGTCGAGTCGCTGATCAGCAGCCATAATGGTGAATTGCTGGCGGCGGATTACGGTCAGCAGGTCACCTTGCAGGTGGCGTGGGAATCATCGGTTTGGGCTCAGGTGGACCGTGAATTGACCGACCGGACTCATGGGCGGGTATCCCTCAGCCCCTTAGATGGCTAGAATCCATCGCTCTTTAATTGGGGAAAGGGAGCTGTAATGCACATTCTGAGCATTATTCGCATTGTTGGCCTGCTGGTTGCGCTGTTCAGCTCGACCATGCTGTTGCCTGCACTGGTGGCCTTTGGCTATCGGGATGGTGGTGGTGCCGAGTTCGTCAGCTCTTTTCTGATCGCCCTGCTGCTCGGTGTGGTGCTCTGGTTTCCCAATCGCTATCACAAGAAGGAGATGCGCTCGAAAGAGGGTTTCCTCATCGTGGTGCTGTTCTGGACTGTGCTGGGCAGTGTGGGGGCTGTGCCCTTCATTATGAGCGACGTGCCGGACATGTCGGTCTCGGAGGCCTTCTTCGAATCTTTCTCCGGCCTGACCACCACTGGCGCAACGGTACTGACCGGGCTGGATAATCTGCCCAAGGCGTTTCTGTTCTATCGCCAGTTGCTGCAGTGGCTGGGGGGGATGGGGATCATCGTACTGGCGGTGGCCATTCTGCCACTGCTGGGTATCGGGGGCATGCAGCTCTATCGCGCCGAGATCCCGGGGCCGGTGAAGGATACCAAGGTGACGCCGCGTATCGCCGAAACGGCCAAGGCGCTCTGGTTCATCTATCTGCTGCTGACCGCGCTCTGTGCCTTGGCATACTGGCTCGCCGGAATGACGTTGTTCGATGCAGTGTGCCATTCGTTCTCGACTCTGTCGGTCGGTGGCTTCTCCACTCACGATGCCAGCATCGGTTTCTTCAACAGTCCGGTCATCAACCTTATTACCGTGGTGTTCCTGCTGCTGGCCAGCGTGAACTTTGCGCTCCACTTTACCGTCTTCTCTCACCGCCCGGTGCGGCTCGGTCGCTACCTTTACGATTCTGAACTCAAGGTGTTTCTGGCCATCCAGGCGACCCTGGTGATGATCTGCTTTGTCGCCTTGCTGACCCACGGACACTACGCCACCTGGCAAGAGGCGCTCAACCACGGTCTTTTCCAGGCGGTCTCTCTGGGGACCACCACCGGCTACAGCACCACGACCTATGCAGATTGGCCCTCGTTCCTGCCCATGCTGCTGATGTTCTCCGCCTTTATTGGCTGTTGTGCAGGCAGTACCGGCGGCGGTATCAAGGTGATGCGTTTCATGATCCTGTTCATGCAGGGGATGCGCGAGTTGAAGCGGTTGGTTCACCCCAGAGCCATCTATACCTTGAAGCTGGGGAATCGGGCGGTGCCCGAGCGCATCGTTGAGGCGGTGTGGGGCTACTTCGCCACCTATATTATTCTCTTCTTTATGTTCATGCTGCTGTTGCTGATGACGGGGCTGAACGAAGTGACTGCATTCACCGCTGTGGCTGCGGCTTTCACCAACGTAGGCCCGGGTTTGGGAGAGGTATCAGCCAACTTCGGCAATATCTCGCCTGCGGCCCAGTGGGTGCTGGTGGTGGCCATGTTGTTTGGCCGATTGGAAATTTTCACGCTTCTGGTACTGTTTACTCCTGCATTCTGGCGTAGTTGAGGTTGTTATGGACAAGATTCTGGTGCTTTATTCCTCTCGGGATGGCCAAACCCGCAAAATAGTCGATGTCATGCTGGAGCAGATGCCGGGATGCGAAGTGGTGATGCACGACCTGCACACCTTGCCGATGTGCAACCTCAGCAAGTATGCCAAGGTCTTGATCGGCGCCTCCATTCGTTATGGCAACTTCCACCCCAGCCTGTTCAGCTTTATTCACGCTCATCAGGAGCAGCTGGAGGTGGCCAATGCGGCCTTCTTCTGTGTCAACCTGACGGCCCGCAAGCCAGAGAAGCAGACGCCGCAAACCAATGCCTATATGAAGAAGTTTCTGCGCCTCTCCCCCTGGAAGCCGAAAACCCTGGGCGTGTTTGCCGGCGCGCTGCAATATTCCCGCTATAACTGGTGGCAGACGCGCATCATCCAGCTGATCATGAAGATTACCGGTGGCAGTACAGACACCAGTAAGGACATTGAATTTACCGATTGGGAAAAGGTGCGCAGCTTTGCCCGCGAATTCTGGTCAAAAAGGTAGCAGTGTGATGTGAATTCAGGGTTTCTTGCCCGAAACAGCCCCGCCGATGCGGGGCTTTTGTTTAATAAAACAACGGTTGAACCGGAAAACTGTAAAAAGTGCCATTTTTTGCAGTTTTCCTCTTGTCATCCCGGCGCGGCTCCCTATAATGCGCCCCTACCAGCACGGCGGAACACGCCGAACTGATGAGCCAGCTTCCTAGCGAAGTGGGCACCGAAAGAAAAGCGAAAACAATCGCTTGACTTTCGAAGTGAGAGGTGTAATATGCGCCTCCTCAACGCGACAAGCGTGACGCTCTTTAACAATTTGAATCAAGCAATCTGTGTGGGCACTCACAGCATCGAACATCAAAAACAATTTTTGATTTTCAATGTCTGGTGAAGTGACCAAGACGATTTCTTAGCAATAAGAAGTCGAACAGTTTATTTCAGCAATTCATTGAGCCGCTTTTCGAAGCAACCAAACTTAAATTGAAGAGTTTGATCATGGCTCAGATTGAACGCTGGCGGCAGGCCTAACACATGCAAGTCGAGCGGCAGCGGGAAAGTAGCTTGCTACTTTTGCCGGCGAGCGGCGGACGGGTGAGTAATGCCTGGGGATCTGCCCAGTCGAGGGGGATAACTACTGGAAACGGTAGCTAATACCGCATACGCCCTACGGGGGAAAGCAGGGGACCTTCGGGCCTTGCGCGATTGGATGAACCCAGGTGGGATTAGCTAGTTGGTGAGGTAATGGCTCACCAAGGCGACGATCCCTAGCTGGTCTGAGAGGATGATCAGCCACACTGGAACTGAGACACGGTCCAGACTCCTACGGGAGGCAGCAGTGGGGAATATTGCACAATGGGGGAAACCCTGATGCAGCCATGCCGCGTGTGTGAAGAAGGCCTTCGGGTTGTAAAGCACTTTCAGCGAGGAGGAAAGGTTGGTAGCTAATAACTGCCAGCTGTGACGTTACTCGCAGAAGAAGCACCGGCTAACTCCGTGCCAGCAGCCGCGGTAATACGGAGGGTGCAAGCGTTAATCGGAATTACTGGGCGTAAAGCGCACGCAGGCGGTTGGATAAGTTAGATGTGAAAGCCCCGGGCTCAACCTGGGAATTGCATTTAAAACTGTCCAGCTAGAGTCTTGTAGAGGGGGGTAGAATTCCAGGTGTAGCGGTGAAATGCGTAGAGATCTGGAGGAATACCGGTGGCGAAGGCGGCCCCCTGGACAAAGACTGACGCTCAGGTGCGAAAGCGTGGGGAGCAAACAGGATTAGATACCCTGGTAGTCCACGCCGTAAACGATGTCGATTTGGAGGCTGTGTCCTTGAGACGTGGCTTCCGGAGCTAACGCGTTAAATCGACCGCCTGGGGAGTACGGCCGCAAGGTTAAAACTCAAATGAATTGACGGGGGCCCGCACAAGCGGTGGAGCATGTGGTTTAATTCGATGCAACGCGAAGAACCTTACCTGGCCTTGACATGTCTGGAATCCTGCAGAGATGCGGGAGTGCCTTCGGGAATCAGAACACAGGTGCTGCATGGCTGTCGTCAGCTCGTGTCGTGAGATGTTGGGTTAAGTCCCGCAACGAGCGCAACCCCTGTCCTTTGTTGCCAGCACGTAATGGTGGGAACTCAAGGGAGACTGCCGGTGATAAACCGGAGGAAGGTGGGGATGACGTCAAGTCATCATGGCCCTTACGGCCAGGGCTACACACGTGCTACAATGGCGCGTACAGAGGGCTGCAAGCTAGCGATAGTGAGCGAATCCCAAAAAGCGCGTCGTAGTCCGGATCGGAGTCTGCAACTCGACTCCGTGAAGTCGGAATCGCTAGTAATCGCAAATCAGAATGTTGCGGTGAATACGTTCCCGGGCCTTGTACACACCGCCCGTCACACCATGGGAGTGGGTTGCACCAGAAGTAGATAGCTTAACCTTCGGGAGGGCGTTTACCACGGTGTGATTCATGACTGGGGTGAAGTCGTAACAAGGTAACCCTAGGGGAACCTGGGGTTGGATCACCTCCTTACCTTAA
>NZ_JBFODL010000009.1:0-385992 GCF_040908295.1 Aeromonas sp. R4-2
AGGTGACAATTCGGACGCGGGGTGGAGCAGCTCGGTAGCTCGTCGGGCTCATAACCCGAAGGTCGTCGGTTCAAATCCGGCCCCCGCAACCAACTCTTTCGTCAGCTTGCGATTGTATAAACAGTCGAAGGCAGACAAACGCCAACAAGCTACTGCTCGGCTTGAGGGTGACAATTCGGACGCGGGGTGGAGCAGCTCGGTAGCTCGTCGGGCTCATAACCCGAAGGTCGTCGGTTCAAATCCGGCCCCCGCAACCAACTTTCTGAAAGTTCCCTTCCTGTATTGCCAACCATTGAACAATCCTTCTTGATGCTCGTCACCATCTGGTGATTGCTGCTATTTCTGACGCTTTTTCAAGACCAAAACTGGTCGTATCAACCATTTGTTGGGTATCATCAGGTATCTCTTCATGGATGAGGCACGCGCCTGTGATCACTCCCTTCACCTATCTTCCTCCTGCTATTGAAAGCCGGGATGCCACGGTGGCCGAAGCCCTTGCCCAAGGGCTGCCGTTGCAACTGCTGCTGATCGCCGAAGAGCAGAAGGAGTCCTTGCTTTCGCTGCCCGCCCTTGCGGGTCTCCAGACCCAGCTTGCGCTGGGGAAAAAAGCGCCCTTTACCCTGATGCATGGCAATACCCTGTTGCAGGTGATGTTTGTGGCCGGCAGTGTGACGCGGGATCACCGCCTCTATAAACAGATCAGAGGCTGGATTGCTCCTCTTTCTGGGCTCAATGTGGAGCGGCTCGGGCTGCATCTGGAAGGTTTTTCTCCCTCCGAGCGAGTGATGCTGGCCGAAGTGATGTTGTCGGCCCTGCTTGCCGCCAATATTTCGTTGCCCACCAGCAAGCGCCGCAGTGAAAGCAGCTGGAGCTATCAGCAGATCAAGGTTTCACCCGCAGTGGTGCTGGACTTGGCGCGCCTCTACAGCGAAGCGGGGGGCAACGGGCTGGCTCGCCATCTGGCGGTGTTGCCTGCCTCCGAGTTGACGGCCGCCAGCTATCGCGAGTTTGTCAGCAAGCTGGCGCAAGATGAGGGGTGGCAGTGCCATCACTATGATCAGGCGCAGCTGGCCGAGCTGGGGGCGGGGGCGTTTCTGGCTGTTGCTCGTGGCTCGGAAGACAATCAGGGAGCCATGGTCAAGCTCAGCTACTATCCACCCAAACCGGTGCGCCGCATTGCACTGGTGGGCAAGGGAATTTGTCACGACTCCGGCGGTTACAACCTCAAGGTCTCTGGCAGCATGTATGGCATGCATCTGGACATGGGGGGCAGTGCAGTGGCGCTCGGCACCCTCTACGCTATCAGCCGAGCCCAGTTGCCTTACGAGGTGCACTGCTGGCTGGCCATTGCCGAGAACCATATCGGCCCTCATGCCTATCGTCCTGGCGAGGTGGTGACCGCCATCAATGGCACCTCCATCGAGGTGGTCGATACCGACGCCGAAGGGCGAATGGTACTGGCCGACACCCTGGCAATGGCGGTGCAGGATACCCCGGATCTGCTGCTCGATTACGCAACCCTGACCGGGGCCTGCAAACGGGCGCTGGGTAGCCGTTACAGCGGCGTTTTTACCAATCGCAGCGAATGGATGACATCGCTGGTCAATCTGGGTCAGCGCAGCGGTGAACGAGTCTGGCCCTTCCCGCTTGATGACGATTACGACGACAACATCGAAAGCGAGTGGGCCGATCTGTTGCAGTGTGCGCCGGGCAGTTCTCCGGATCACATTGATGCGGCCCGTTTCCTCGCCCACTTCGTGCCCGAGCAGACCCCCTGGCTGCACTTCGACCTGAGCGGTTTTCGCAACAAGGGGGGCAATGGGGTGGTCTCCAGCGAAGTGACCGGCTTTGGCGTGCGCCTCACGCTGGATCTGCTGGCCAGCCCGCTTGGCAGAGTTGGTCGCCAAACCTCTGAACAATCTGAATGATAACAAGGAGTTCTGTGAAACAACCAAGCTATGACTGGGTGCTGTTCGATTTGGATGAAACCCTGCTCGATTTTCCGGTCGCCTCTGCGCTGACGCACACTCTGCAGATCTATGGCGTACAGGCTGATGACGCCAGCATGGCGCAGTACCACGCCCTCAACCACGGGCTCTGGCAGCAGTACAACGACGGCGAGATCGATGCAACGGCGTTGCAGCAGACCCGCTTCTCCCTCTTTGCCCAGCAGGTCGCCGCCGATCCCATGGCGATGAACAACACCTTTCTGGAGCAGATCATTGCCCTTAGCATGCCTCTTGAAGGGGTGGTCGAGACTCTGCAGCAGCTGCGCAGCAAGGTGCGGATGGGGATCATCACCAATGGTTTCAGCGTGCCTCAGCGGGGGCGGCTCGGCAAACTGGGCTGGAGTGAGTGGTTCGAGCCGCTGGTGATCTCCGACGAGATCCGGGTGACCAAGCCGGCGCCAGCCATTTTCCAGCACACCCTCTCCCTGATGGGGCAGCCAGATCCGGCCCGGGTGCTGATGGTGGGGGATAACCCGAAAACCGATATTGCCGGGGCGGCGGCGCAGGGGCTGGCGACCTGCTGGTACAACCCGGCGCGGCAAGCGGGCGAGTGCGATGCCACCCACGAAATCCACCACTTCGCCCACCTTGCCGATATTGTGCTGGGACGCTGATAGCCAGGCTTAATCCATCACGTTATCGGTGACCAAAACGTCCTGGCAAGTTGCAACCAGGGTTGTTTGAAACAGGATTGGGTTTGCTTGAGACGGCAAGGGGAGCTGATGCTCCCCTTACTTATGAGTGTTTTCCTGTGAATGCAGGGATCTGAACTGGTAGCGATCGAGGATCTGCTGATAGTCGGGGCTCTGTTTCAATTGATCGATAGCCTGATTGATCCGCTGCAGTTGCGCCTCAGTGGTGCTCTCTTTGCTCAGCATCAGGTGAACAGGTGTCTGTTCGATATGCAGCAGAATATACAGTTTGTCCTGCACGCCATCCTTACCCTGCCACTCCTGCAGTCCGTGGGGATCCAGAATAAACCCCTGGATCCGTCCCCCTTGCAACATCTTCAGCAGCTGATCCAGCCGCAGGCGCATCTGCAGACGGGGCTGCAGCTCGGGCCTTGCCATCAACTGGCGGAAGGTATTGCCGTAATCAAAGCCCTTGAGCACCCCGATATGAAAGTCAGGGGTGTTGATCAACTGCTCCAGGGTGGTGATCCCGCGCCAGCGAGCGGCATCTTGCCGACGGATGACGATGGCCGTCTCCTCTTCCCGATAGGGGTGGCTGAAGCGGGCATATTGCTGCCGCTCGGCGGTGATATTGGCTGACATGGCCAGTTGAACCGTGCCGAATTTCAGCTCGTGCAACACGCGAGCCCAAGGCATTTCACTGAATCTGGCCTGATAACCGGCACGCAGGAAGATGGCGTTGAGCAGCTCCACATCCAGTCCGCGGAGCTGTTGCTGTTCATTGCGATAACTGAAGGGCTGCCAGTCGACCCAGCCCACGACCAATGACTCTTGTGCCGTAGCCTGGCAACACAAACACCATAACAACAAGAGTCTGTACACAACGCATACCCTCGAACAGGCTGATACGGTTGAGTATTGGACAGGAACGACGGAGTAACCAGTGCTGAGGGTTGAGCGGATGCACAGATGTGCATCCCTCACAGTTCGTGGGCGTGGAATCCCTTGCGATAGCGGGTTTCACAGCGCGGGCAGCGTTGCAGGGTCGGATCCTGTTCCAGCTGTTCGATGGAAAGCGGCTCTTCACAATCGGAGCAGAGGCCATAGAGGCCGAGATCCATCTGGCAGAGTGCCGCATCGATCCGCTTGAGGCGGGCCACGCTCTGCTCAACCTTCGGCAGATCCAGCCGGCTGGTCAGTTCCACCAGTTGATCCTGCTCGCAGTGACCGACCTGTTCGGCCCACTCGTCACGGCGGCAGGCTTTGAGCTGACCGATCAGCGTTTCTCTTACTTGGGCCCAGTCTGACAGCAGGCGATTACGCCAGACAGTCAACTGTGCTTGCGTCATTTCACACACATTATCCCCCACAGGACAGACGACAGATTCGGGGCAGTATAGGGATCCGATAACTCTATCAAGATGATATGCGTCAAGTTAAACGTGGTTAGCCGTGGCTTTTGGCTGCTTGCAGCAGGGCATCGCGGATGGGAGCCGTCTCTTTGAGCACCCGGATCTCCTGAAACAGCAGGTCCGCTTCGGGATATTCCCGCTTGAGGTAGCTGAACCACTGTTTGATGCGGCTGGGGTAGTAGTCGGCTTTTTCGCTGGCCAGATCCTGCTCGGTATAGCTCACCATCAACTGCAGCACCTCGGCCCAGCTCATGTGCGGGCAGCCGGTTTTCATCACGTTGGCCAGATTGGGCAGGGAGATGGCGCCGCGCCCGACCATCAGGGCACCGCAACCCGAGACCCTGGCGCAGGCGAGGGCATCTTTGTGATCCCAAATTTCGCCGTTGGCGGTGACTGGGATGGGCAGGGCGCGGCGAATGGCGTCCACATACTCCCAGTGGGCGGGGGCCTTGTACCCTTCGCGCTTGGTGCGCGCATGAACGGCCAGCTCGTTGGCGCCCCCCTGGAAGACCGCCTGGGCGTTCTCCAGATAGAGATCCTTGTCGTCGTAACCGAGGCGAATTTTGGCGCTCACCGGCAGATGGGCGGGCACTGCGTCACGTACCGCCTTGACGATGCGGTAGATGGTCTCGGGCTCTTTGAGCAGCACCGCACCGCCCTTGCTCTTGTTGACCGTAGGGGCGGGACAGCCGAAGTTGAGATCGACGCCGGGGGAGCCCAGCTCGATGGCGCGCACGGCGTTCTCGGCCAGCCACTCAGGGTGTTGCCCCAGCAGTTGCACCCGCACCGGGGTGCCTGCGCGGGTTTTGCCATCTTGCAGCAGTTCAGGGCAAAGGCGGTAGAACACCTTGGCGGGCAGCAGCTGATCGACGACCCGGATAAACTCGCTCACGCAGAGATCGTAATCATTGACGGAGGTGAGTACCTCCCGCATCAGGTGATCCAGTACCCCCTGCATGGGGGCCAAAATAACGCGCATAACGGCTTTCCGACGAGAGTGGCAAGAAAAAAGAGCGCAGATTGTAGTGGGGTTGCGGCCTGCTGTCAGCACCCGCTCAAACTCTGTTAGGCTAGAGGGAGATAAATCACGCAAGGAGAAGGAATGAAGCGTTGGTGTCTGATGGCGCTCGGGTGGCTGGCATTTGCCACCGGTATTGTGGGCATTGTGCTGCCGCTCTTGCCGACTACCCCCTTCATGTTGCTGGCCGCCGCCCTGTTTGCCCGCTCATCGCCCCGTTTTCATCGCTGGCTGCTGGCCCATCCCTGGTTTGGCCCGCCCATCGTGGATTGGCAACAGTATCGCGGCATTCGTCGTCAGGCCAGACGGCGCGCCATTATCTTCATTTTGCTCACCTTTTCGGTGTCGCTGGTGGTGGTGCCACTGCTGTGGGTCAAGGGGTTGCTGGTTATCATAATGGTGATCCTGCTCACCTGGTTATTGCGCCTGCCGGTGCTGGAGCCAGTTGCAATGGTGAAGTGAAGTCCCTAAGCTATTGCAGCAATAATGCTATGGAGTCGGCCTGTCATTTTTGCGTGACAGGCTTTTTTATTTCCCGCAGAAGGGAATTGAGAAAAAATGGCCACCCCTGGGTCAAAAAAATAAGCGGTCAACACATGAATCCGGAAACCCTGAAATTTATCGAAGCAAGCATCAAGACCATTCCCGACTATCCGAAGCCGGGCATTCTGTTTCGTGACATCACCAGCCTGATCGAGAACGCCGAGGCCTTCAAGGCCACCATCGATCTGCTGGCCAATCATTATCGTGATCAAGGGATCACCAAGATTGTTGGCACCGAAGCTCGCGGCTTCATCTTTGGCGCGCCGGTTGCCTATGCCATGGGGCTGGGCTTCGTACCGGTCCGCAAGCCGGGCAAGCTGCCGCGCGAAGTGATCGAGGAGTCCTATGCCCTCGAATACGGCACCGACACCCTGCAACTGCACACCGATGCCATCGTGCCCGGTGACAAAGTGCTGGTCGTGGACGATCTGCTGGCGACCGGCGGTACCGTCGATGCGACCGTCAAGCTGATCCGCCGTGCCGGTGGTGAAGTTGCCGATGCGGCCTTTATCATCTCCCTGCCGTCTCTGGGTGGCGATGCTCGCCTGACTGCCGCTGGCATCAAGGTGGTCTCACTGGTCGAGCTGGCCGGCGAGTAATGCCTCTTCGGCCCGATCCTCTGCATCGGGCCTGCATTGAACCGGTGCCCGTGCGGGCATCGGTTTGAAAATCAAGCGATCCCTCCCGCTCTGACCGATAGCCGATACAGCCAGCCCGCCATTTGTGTTAGCATCCGGCCTCAATGCCCTGTCTTCCCTGCATGATGGATTTATGAGCTATCAGGTTCTGGCGCGTAAATGGCGCCCCCATACGTTTGAACAAGTGGTAGGCCAGCAACATGTGCTGACCGCCTTGACCAACGCCCTGGATCAGGGACGGCTGCATCACGCCTATCTGCTGAGCGGTACCCGTGGGGTCGGCAAAACCACCATCGCCCGTATTCTGGCCAAGAGCCTCAACTGCGAGCAGGGGATCAGCAGCCACCCATGCGGTGTCTGCGATACTTGCCGCGAGATCGATCAGGGCAACTTTGTCGACCTGCTGGAGATTGACGCGGCGTCCCGCACCAAGGTGGAAGATACCCGCGAGCTGCTCGACAACGTGCAGTACCGTCCGGCCCGCGGCCGCTTCAAGGTCTACCTCATCGATGAAGTGCACATGTTGTCGCGCCACAGCTTCAACGCGTTGCTGAAAACCCTGGAAGAGCCGCCCCCCTATGTGAAGTTTCTGCTGGCCACCACGGATCCGCAGAAGCTGCCCATTACCATTCTCTCGCGCTGCCTGCAGTTTCATCTGAAGAGTCTGGATCAGACCCAGATTGCCAAGCAGCTCGAATGGGTGCTGGATCAGGAGGGGCAGCCCTTCGAGCCCCGCGCCCTGCTGGCTTTGGCCAAAGCCGCTGACGGCAGTATGCGCGATGCCCTGAGCTTGACCGATCAGGCGCTGGCCCACGGCAATGGTAGCGTGCGCCTCGAGAGTGTGCTGGCGATGCTGGGCACGCTCGATCACCGCCATCTGCACCAGCTGCTGGAAGCCATTTTGCGGCAAGATGCCCCCGCGACCATGGCCAAGATCACCGAGATCGCCACCCTGGGCCCCGATTTTGATCAGCTCCACGCCGAGCTGGAAGGCTTGCTCCATCGCATCGCCATGGCGCAGCTGCTGCCTGCCAGTGTGCAGGAGCAGGGGGCGGATGCTGATTCCCTGCTGCAACTGGCCAAGGCGATGAGCCCGGAAGAGGTGCAGCTCTGCTACCAGATCGTGCTGGGTGGTCGTAAAGATCTGCCCTGGGCCCCCGATGGCCGCACTGCGCTGGAGATGACCTGCCTGCGGATGCTCGCCTTCTCCCCAAGGCGCGATGCCCTGCATCCGGCCAGCCTCACCGCGTTGCCCCCGTCAATGACGAGCAATGCAACGCCGGTTGGCACCTTGCCGGGAAAGCGCCCGGCCGCTGAATCGGCCGTAGTGGCACCGATCAGCGGCGCCGTGCCCGCACCGCTAGCCAGCCCTGTTGCCAGCACGCCTGTTGCTACCAGTGCAGTGCCCGCGGTTGATGTCTCCCTGCCTGCGATGACGGATGACATCGGCAACCCCGCCGATAGCGAGGAGGAGGCGCAAGCCGCCGAGCTGTTCAGCCAGCAGGATGAGCTGCTGCGCGAAGCCGCAGGCATGGGGTATCAACCCGAGCCCGCGTTGCCACGTGTGCAGCCCGATGTGTCTGCGTACTCAGCCGCACAGCCCGTTGATGCTGATGATCGAGCGTCTGCCGCAGCCGATACCGACTATTCCCGTGGCGAGCCGCTGACCGCCCCCTTCGAGCCCGCGCTCGCAGCGACAGCAACGCCTGTTGCCGCTGCTGAACCGGTATCAGCGGTATCGAGCATGCAGAGTCTGCTTGGCAAGCGAAATATGCTGCGCAGCCGCCAGCGAGGTCAGGATGCCCCGGCGGCGCCTGCGCCGCGCGCAGTACCAGTTGCGCCAGCTCGTCCTGTCGCGCCCGCTGCTGCTCCGGCCGTCACCCAACAGCCAGCTCCGGTCGGCCAACCGGCCGGACAGGGGATGGTGACGATGGGACACTATGATGATCTGCCACCGGTGGATCTCTATGGCGACGGTTACGAGCCGCAGGGTGATAACGGCGATTACGAAGAGTACCTCAATCAGGGATTTGCCGGGCAGACTCAGGTGATGAGCCACGCTCCCGTCACGGCACCGGCCCAGCCAACCGATCTGCCACCCTGGGATCTCGACGGACAGCCGAGCTATCGACCCGGTGAGCGCAGTGCTGGGGTGCCTGCGGTGACGCCCGCCCCAGCGACTCAGCCACCCGTTGCCACCACGGCGGTGGCCGCTACCCCTGTGACGCAGGATGAACCCCCTCAGCCGGTGATGGAGACCATCGACTGGGATGAGCTCGAGAGTGACAGCGAGCCGCAAGAGGGAGAGGCGACCCGCCTTATCCCCTCCTCGCTGCTCAATGGTTGCGGTGACCCTTGGGCCGAGTTGATCGCTCACACTCAGGTGGGAGGGCGGCTGCGTCAGCTGGCCATCAACTCGGTGATGACGCGGGAAGGGGACAAGGTACTGCTAACCCTCAAGCCCGAGCAGCGCCATCTGGTGAGCGACAAGGCGCGCGCCGATCTGGCAGAGATCATCGGGCCAGCGCTGGGGCAACCGGTGCAGGTCGAGGTGACGCTTGGTGTGGTGCCTGACCAGGAGACCCCCCTCGAGATCGAGCACCGCCTTTATCTGGGGGTGCGCGAGCAGGTGACCCGGGATCTGGAGCAGGATCCCAACGTGCAGTTTTTAGTTCAGCGGTTTGGTGCCGTGCTTCATCACGAGAGCATCGAGCCCCTCAACCGCTAAATTCCGTGGCCGGGAGCTTGCTTCCGGTTGAAAAGCAGTTTGGCTGTCCCCATCTAGGACAGACAAGCCCACAGCCCGGCGCTGGATGCCGGATTTCAAGACGAGAGACGACATATGTTTGGTAAAGGTGGAATGGGGAACCTGATGAAACAGGCCCAACAGATGCAAGAGCGTATGCAGAAGGCGCAGGAGCAGCTGGCTCAGATGGAAGTGACCGGTGAAGCCGGTGCTGGCATGGTCAAGGTCACCATGACCGGTAGCCACAGCGTCCGTCGCATCGAGATCGACCCCTCCCTGATGGAAGATGACAAGGAGCTGCTGGAAGATCTGGTTGCCGCCGCTTGCAACGATGCCGTGCGTCGTGTGGAAGAGCAGAACAAGGCCAAGATGGGCGAACTGACCGGTGGCATGCAACTGCCGCCAGGCTTCAAGATGCCCTTCTAAGACGACTCTCCCCGCGCATTCTTGCTCCCTTGTCGCTGGCCATTCGGGCCACGGCAAGGGAGACGGCCGAGAGACCCAAAGACGCAGCGTTGTTGCTCAGGCGATACGCTGCGTTTTTTTATGGGCGCCATGCTGGCGTGGACGGGCTCTAACTATCCCTTCTGGGGAGAGGTTGCCACAGAGCAGGCCGATTGCGCCATGAAACGCAGCCGCTTTGCCAAGGCGGCGCTATTTGTCGATACCCGCTATCGGATATCCCGGTTTGGCGTGGCCGGGCTGGATCGGCATAATGGCGGCTTGCCGTATTGAGGAGATTGTATGAAATATATCGGAGCCCACGTCAGTGCGGCCGGCGGGGTGGAAAATACCATCGCCCGTGCCCAGGCCATCGGGGCCAACGCGTTTGCCCTCTTTACCAAGAATCAACGTCAGTGGCAGGCGGCTCCCTTGTCGGATGCCACCATCCGCGCCTTCAAGGCGGCCTGTGACAAGGCCGGTTTTCTGCCGGAGCAGATCCTGCCCCACGACAGTTACCTCATCAATCTGGGCCACCCGGATCCCGATGGTCTGGCCAAATCCCGCGATGCGTTTCTCGACGAAATGAAGCGCTGCGAGCAGCTGGGGCTTTGCTATCTGAACTTCCATCCCGGTAGCCATCTCAAGCAGATCCCAGAGGCGGCCAGCCTCAAACTGGTGAGCGAGTCCATCAACTGGGCGCTGGAGCGCAGTGAAGGGGTGACGGCGGTGATCGAGAATACCGCCGGGCAGGGGACCAACCTCGGCTGGTCGTTCGAGCACCTCACCACCATCATCGAGGGGGTGGAGGACAAAAGCCGCGTCGGGATCTGTTTCGATACCTGCCACGCCTTTGCCGCTGGCTACGATTTGCGCACCGCCGAGAGCTGCGCTGCCGTCTTTGCCGAGTTCGACCGCACGGTGGGTTTTCACTATCTCAAGGGGATGCATATCAACGGCGCCAAGTGCACCTTCGGTAGCCGGGTCGATCGCCACCACAGCTTGCGGGAGGGCAATCTGGGAGAGGCGGTATTCCACCACATCATGAATGATGATCGCTTCGATCGCATTCCGCTGATCCTCGAGACCATAGACGAGTCCATCTGGGGCGAGGAGATCAGCTGGTTGCGCAGTCTGGCGAAGTGATACCGAGCAAGCGAATCAAAGAGAGGGAGCCGCGGCTCCCTCTCTGCTTTTTCCGTTATTGGCGGGCGGGCCTGCCAGCGGCGCTCCGAGCGGGCGTTACTCTGCGCGGCTCACCTCGGCATCCTTCACCTGAGCCCGGCAGAAGTGGATAAAGTGGCGCAGGGAGGTGGAGTGGTACTTCTGCTTGTGCCAGATAAGGGAGAGCTGGCGCGGGAAGCGACGGGAGAGGGGCAGGGCGATCAGCCGCCCATCTGCCAGGCGATCCGAGGCTGCCAGCCGGGAGATAAAGGAGATGCCAAGCCCCTTCTCCACCGCCAGCATCACCGCCTCCAGGGTGTTGAGTTCAAGCCCTGGTTGCCAGCGGGGCAGCTCGGGCTGGATCTGCTGGATAAATTGCTCGCGGCTGCCCGATTGTGCTTCACGCAATACCCAGGTCTCGCCCCCCAGTCGGGAGAGGGAGAGATCCTTCTTGTTGGCAAGCGGGTGACCGGGTGGGGCTACCACCAGCATCTCGTCCTGCAGCCAGGGTTCGGCGAGCAGGTCGGGGTGGTGGTTCTCCCCCTCGATCAGTGCCATATCCAGCTCGAAGTTGGCCAGCGCATGGCATAGCAGGTGAGTGTTGTTGATGGTCACCTTGGGGGGGAGCCCCAGCTCCTGTTTGCTGCTGGCGAGCAGGGTGGGGAGCAGGTAGTTGCCGATGGTCTGGCTGGCACCAAGGCGAAGCTGGCCGCTCGGCTCGGCATCGGGACTGAACAGGTTCTCGATATCCTGCATCCGGGTCAGCAGCTCTTCGGCGGCCGGTTGCAGCAGGCGCCCCTCGTTGTTGAGCTGCAATCTGGGGTGAATGCGGTCAAACAGCGGGGTAGAGAGCTGGCGCTCCAGCTCCTGCAGCGACTGGGAGACAGCCCCCTTGCTCAGGCAGAGCTCGTTGGCGGCAAGGCCAAGGTTTCCATAGCGGGCAATGGTGGCGAACACTTTCAGCTGCTGCAGGGTCAGTTTCATCGTGTTTGGTTTTCCTGAATGATTGATTTAATTCATTTAGATATCGTAAACGATAAGGGGGCATTATCCTATCGCCATAGTCATCAATAGAAAGGTGTCATCATGATCGCAAGAACCCGTAAATCACTGGCTGCCGCCCCAACCCCCATGGCGGGTCTGGCGCTGGGCATCGCCAGCCTTGGTTGGTGTTGGGAAAATGCCGGTCACTTCGATGGCCGGATGCAACTGCTGGGCGCTGCCATCGCGGCCGTGCTGCTGGTGATCCTGACCTTCAAGTTTCTGCTTCACCCCCGCCTGCTGTTGCAGGATCTCGCTCACCCCGTGGTGGGCAGTGTGGTACCGACCTATGCCATGGGCACCATGGTGGTCTCCAAAGCGTTGGGTATGATTGCGCCGCAAGCGGGCGAGGCCCTCTGGCTGTTTGCCGTGGCGGTTCATCTGCTGTTCCTGGCCACCTTTATCTGGCATCGTGCCAAAGAGTTTGAAATCCACCACATGGTGCCGAGCTGGTTCGTGCCGCCGGTAGGCATCATCGTGGCGGACGTCGCCTTCCCGGGTGGTCAGTTTGCCCCGCTGGCCAACGGTCTGCTCTGGTTCGGGATCATCTGCTATGGCCTGATGCTGCCGCTGATGCTCTATCGCCTGATCTTCAGCCATGAAGTGCCGGATGCCGCCAAACCGACCATCGCCATTCTGGCGGCTCCTGCCAGCCTCTCTCTGGCCGGTTACCTGACCGTCAGCCAGGAGCCGTCACTGCTGCTGGTGGCCGTGCTGTTGGGGATCGCCATCCTGATGACCGGCATCATCTATCTGGCCTTCATCAAACTGCTGCGTCTGCCCTTCTCGCCGGGTTATGCCGCCTTCACCTTCCCGTTGGTGATCGGTGCCACCGCCCTGTTTAAAGTGGCTCATCTGGTGGAAGGATTTGCGCAAGGGAGTCACTACGTCGAGCAGATCAGACTGCTGGCCCACTTCGAGCTGGGGGTGGCTACCGTCATCGTCGGGTATGTGGCACTGCGTTACCTGATGTTTTTTCTGCCGCAGCGTAATACCGAAATGAATAACGGCATGGCCCGCCAGGGTGCTCACCGTTAAATCTTGAAGAAGATGTGACATCGGGAAATGGATAAGCAGTGCGCTCCGAGAGCGACGGGATAAACGACCAGTCATACGATGGATGGACAAAGAGCCTCCACCCTGGTTGTGTAACGAGCAAAATGCCCCGCAGTGCGGGGCATTTTTTTATGGTTTTTTGATGTGGCGCCCGTGGCGGGCTATTTGCCATGGATTTAACTGGTATTACCTGTCAGGACGACTACAATGCAGCACCACTTTTTCGCTCGACCCCAATACATGTCGTCCCAAGATCCCGTATTTGACTCCTCTTTTGAAGCCCGTTTTCTGCATCCCCGCTACTGGTTCAGCTGGCTGGCGCTCGGCGTGCTGATGTTGCTCGCCTTTGTGCCGGTGCGATTGCGCGACCGTTTGGCCGAAGCCTTGGCACCGCTGGTGTTTCGTATCTCGAAAAAACAGATTTATATCGCCAGAACCAATCTGGAGATCTGCTTCCCGGACAAGAGCCCGGAAGAGCGGGATGCCATTGCACTGACCTCGATCCGGGTCGGCCTCAAGAGTCTGTTGGGATTTGGCGAGTTCACCATGCGCAGCCAGCGTTATCTGATGAGCCGGATGCAGGTGATCGGTTGGGAGCATATCGAGGCGGAGCGGGCGGCCGGCCGTCCGGTGATCCTGGTGGTGCCCCATACCTGGCCGGTGGATGCCTCTGGTTACTGCTTCACCCAGCGCGGGGTGCCCATGTGCACCATGATGAAACGGGCACGCAATCCGGTGTTTGACTGGCACCTCAACCGTGCACGAGCCAAGAACGGTTGCCGTGTTTATGAGCGCAGCGCCGGGATCAAGGCGGTGATCAGGACTATCAAGAGCGGTCGCAGCTTCTTCTATCTGCCGGATCAGGATCATGGCCGCGAGAAGAGCATCTTCGCCCCCTTCTTTGGCTATCCCAAAGCGACCCTGCCTGCTTTGCCCCGTCTGGTGCAGGTCAGTGGCGCCAAGGCGGTGCCGCTGCTCGCCTGCTATGACGAAGCGAACCACTGCTACCGGCTGGAGATTGAGGCACCGTTCGACAACTATCCCACCGAGGATGTGATGGCTGATACCTGTCGCATGAACGACATGGTGCAACAGCAGCTGATGCGCCATCCGGGCCAATACATGTGGTTCCTCAAGATCTTCGATACCCGTCAGGATCAGGAGGGGCTGGATGGCCTTTACGAGGCGGGGATCCAGCGGATCCGCAAGGGATTGTCGCCCCACGGCTGACCCAGAATTTGCGTTGATTGAAATGGCCCCAGGTGGGCCATTTTTTATGATAACTCGTCTGATCAGTGCCTTGCGGGTCGATGGCCTGCCTCCCCAGGGTAGAAAAAAATGTCAGGATAACTACAATAACCGTTTGTTTTTGATGACTTGATGGCCGCCATGTCTGCGTTAGATCCGGTATTTGATACCTCATTTCATAGCCGCCTGCTGCATCCCAAATGGTGGGGTAGCTGGTGTGCGCTGGGCCTGCTCTCCCTGCTGGCATTTACCCCCGCGAGACTGAGGGATCGCTTCGCCGATCTGGTCTCTCCAACCCTGCTGCGTTTTTCGAAAAAGCAGGCCTATATCGCAGATACCAATCTCAAGATCTGCTTTCCCGAGCTGGATGCCGCGGCACGGCAGGCGCTGCTACTCAAATCGATCCGGGTCGGGCTCAAGACCTTTATGGGCTTTGGCGAGCTCAGCTGGCGAAGCAAGGCGCGGCTGACCCGCCGCATCAAGGTCACCGGCTGGGAGCATGTGCAAGCTGAGCAGGCTGCGGGCCGCCCGGTGATCCTGGTGGTGCCTCACACCTGGGCAGTCGACATGATTGGCCGCTACTTCTCCATGATGGGCATCGAGATGTGCACCATGATGAAGAGCCCGAAAGATCAGGTGTTCGACTGGTACATCAACCGCGAGCGGGCCAAAGGGGGCAAGGTCTATGAGCGCAGCGCCGGGATCAAACCGGCGATCAAGTCGATCCGCGCCGGTGCCAGTTTCTTCTACCTGCCAGATCAGGATCACGGCCGCGAGGCGAGTGTGTTTGTTCCCTTTTTTGGTCGCCCCAAGGCAACCCTGCCCGCGCTGCCCAAGCTGGTGAAGCTGACTGGTGCCAGAGCCGTGCCCATCTTCGCTAGCTATGACGAGGATGAGGGACGCTATCTGCTGGAGATTGAGCCGCCGTTTGACCCTTATCCCACCGCCGATCTGCTGGCAGACGTCAATGCCATGAACCGGGTGGTGGAGATGCAGGTGGCGCGCCATCCCGAGCAGTACATGTGGTTTCTCAAGATCTTCGAAACCCTGGAGCATCAGGAGGGGGATGACGGCCTCTATGAAGCGGGGATCCAGCGCATTCGTCAGGGTTTGCCGCCCGAACCTTGAAAATTGGCCCGCTTGCGGGCCATTTTTGTTGGTACAGGAGCCTTTCGTATTTGGTCTGCTGCTGGCGGTTTTTAAGGCGAACAGGTGGACAAAAACAGCGCAAACAGGGGATAACAGGGTGTCTTATGAAAGGGAGAGGCAGGTGAGCGTGCGCGGAGCTATCTTCGAGAGCGGAAATAGGGTAAAAGGGCGGCCATGAAAATTCCAAATCGAATCCAACCTCTGGTTGATGACGGCCTGGTCGATGAGGTCGTCAGCCGGTTGATGAGCGGCAAAGAGGCCGACGTCTATGTGGTGTGCTGCGGCGACGAGATCCGCTGCGCCAAAGTCTATAAAGAGGCGTCCAAGCGCAGCTTCAAGCAGGCCGTGGTCTATCAGGAGGGGCGCAAGGTGCGTAACAGCCGCAGCGCTCGCGCCATGGAGAAGGGCTCCAAGTACGGCCGCAAACAGCATGAAGAGGTGTGGCAGAACACCGAGGTCGACGCCCTGTTCAAGCTGGCGGCGGCCGGTGTGCGGGTGCCGCAGCCCTATGTCTGCCTCGATGGCGTCCTCTTGATGGAACTTATCACCGATGAGGATGGCAATGTCGCGCCGCGCCTCAACGATGTGGCGCTTACCCCCGAGCAGGCGGTCATCGACCATGCCAAGGTGATCCGTTACGTGGTGCGGATGCTCTGCGCCGGTCTTATCCACGGCGATCTCTCCGAGTTCAATGTGCTGGTGGATAGCCAGGGCCCTGTCATCATCGATCTGCCCCAGGTGGTGGATGCCGCCGCCAACAACCAGGCCAAGGCGATGCTGGAGCGGGACGTCAACAATATGCGCAACTACTACGGCATGTATGCCCCCGAGCTGCTCAAGACCCGTTATGCCCAGGAAATGTGGGCGCTGTTTGAAGATGGCAAACTCACCCCCGATAGCGAGCTGACCGGTCACTTTGAAGAGAGTCGCGCCGCCATCGATCTCGATTCGGTGCTGCAGGAGATTGAGAGCGCCGAGGAGGAGGCCTATGCCCGTCAGGCCCGGATGAAGGCGGAGCAGGAAGACAGCTACTAACGGTCTTGCCACGTTCGCAAAAAGAGCGCCTTCGGGGCGCTCTTTTTATTACTGCTGCGGCTATGGTCGGCTGGGGCAGGGGGCTAGCTGATACATCTCCAGCCAGTTGCGATCCCCCGGATGGAAGCGCCGCCCCAGCAACACGCCCCCGGCGGCCGTAATGACCTTGCGGGAAGCCAGATTATCTTCGCCGCAGCTGATCAGCACCGGCGCTGCCAGCACCTGTTGTTGCACCCAGCGCAGCAGCACGGTCGCGGCCCCTTCGCCACGGCGAGAGGGGCGGGTTTCGTAACCGATATGACCCAGCCACTGGCGGGTTGCCTCATTGTCACCGTGACGCAGTCGCAGGGTGGCGATGATCTCCTCGCTATCGAGGGCAAAATAGGTGGTAGTCGGCAGGTATCCACTGGGCAAGTTGCGCCCTTCTGCGTGATCCAGCAGGCTCTGTAGCCAGCTGTCCGGGTCAAATTGCGCCACCTGATAGAGCGGCTGTCCGTCCTCGGCGCATTCGGTGACATAGCGACGGTAAGCCGGAGCATCTGCCAGCCTGGCCGGTCGGCACTGCAGAGCGAGCACTGTGCTCATGACAGGAGCGCGCAGGGCTGCAGCGGTTGCGGTTCGCTGTGGTGGGGTTCCAGCACGCAGGCCCGTTGCCTTCCAGCCTGTTTGGCGGCGTAAAGAGCCTGATCCGCTCGCAGGTAGGCCGCTTCAAATCCCTCGTCAGGGTGCAGCGAGGTGAGGCCGATGCTGAGGCTGATGGGGCCACCGGCCAGCGCCCGGGTCGCCTCGGCGATCTGCTGTTGCAGGCTGTGACAGTAGTCGGGCAGGGTCTGCGGGTCCGCCATCAGCAGCAGGGCCAGCTCATCGCCGCCAAGCCGACCGGCCATGTCCTCGGCAGGCAGGGTATTGGCGATCACCCGACCCACGGCCCGCAGCATGGCATCACCGGCGGGGTGGCCGTGGTGGTCGTTGATCTGTTTGAAGTTATCCAGATCGATCAGCAGCAGCTGGCCGGGGCTCGTCACCTCGCGGGCACGCAGGGCCACCTGGCGTTCGAAATAGTGGCGGCTGAACAGGCCGGTCAGCTCGTCCTGATTGGCGCGCCGCTCCAGCGTGCGCTGGGTGGCCAGCAAGGCTTGCTGCTGGCGGGTGTGGACCAGGCTCAGCAGCAGATAACTGCGGGCGATGGTAAAGAGCAGGCTGAGCAGGATCACAGGTCCGAGCAGCGGGTCGGTGAAGGAGTTGGCCGCCAGCTCCGGTTGCCAGAGGTGTTTGGCGATCCGCAGCAGTTGCAACAGCAGTTGCAGGCCGAGCAGCAGAATGGCAAAGCGCAGCACCCGATAGACAGGGGCCAGCCGCTGGTAGCGCCAGAGCTGCCAGATAAGCAGCGCAATCTGCAGCGAGAGCACGCCGGAGAGCACGATGATCCGGCTATGCACATCAAAGAGGGGTTGCTTCAGGGCGGTCAGGGCAAACAGAACGAAACCGCCGAGGGTAACGGCGGGCAGCAGCCAGCCCAGTTGGTCGGCTTCACGGCGAAAGAAGTGGCGCATCCCCCGTTCATAGAGCAGGGTGGTCGACATCAACAGCAGGTTGGTGCAGAGAATATTGGCAAGGGATGCATTTCCCTCAAGGGGGCGCAGCAGCAGGCAGCAAAAAGCCCCCGCGATAACCAGTTCCCCCGCTGACCAGTAGATCAATGCCCTGATCTGGCGATGGGTGTGCCACATGGCGGCGAAAATGGTGGCGACCCCCACATGTGACAGCGTGACGAACAGCACCAGACTCAACAACTGGGCCGAGGAAAACAGACTTGGCATCAAGGGGCTCTCTGGGAAGTCACCTGTGAACGAACAGGCGATGGGGTATCGCCCGCTGGCAGTGGCCGATCACAACATGAATCCAACCTATTATCAATGGGTTAAATGGCCGAACGTGCTCACCTCCGACTTTTTGCACGATGGCAATTGCTGACTCGATTTATCAGCGCACAAGGAGCCATTTTATTGTCTTGTCAGTCAATTTCGCTGCGTGAAAGGTGGTTGTGTTGGCGGCAGGGTGAACCCAACCGCCAGACGTTGTGCTAATCGCAGGTTGCAGCAGGCAAGCGCATTACGATGGCCTCCCTGTCCAGATGGGTCAGCAGACGGCGCACGTCGTCGAGGCGGATGATCAGAGTCGCGGTGTTGACCAGCGGATGGCACTGCACCTGTTCGGCCTGCCAGATGGCCTCGTCCACCACCAGCTCTACCGCTTTTTCCCTGTCGCGCACCATGGCGAGCAGGGTCACCGATCCCGGGGTGAGGCCGAGCACCGCATCGAGCCGCTCGGGGGAGCCAAAGCTCAGCCGCTTGACGCCGAGCATGGCAGCCAGCGCCTTGAGGTCGACCCGGTGATCCTCCGGACTCACCACCAGAAACAGCCGCTCGCTTTTCGGATCGCGCAAAAAGAGGTTCTTGGTCTTGGCGGCGGGCAGGTCGGGCAGCAACTTGCTCGCCTCCTCACAGGTAAACACCGGGGGATGGTCAAAGCGCTGGTAGGGGATAGCCAGCTGATCCAGCAGGGAATAGATTGCCACAGAGACTCCTTTCGTCGGCGAAGAGTGGTCAGAACGGGATGGGCGGGAATAACGACCGGATCGAGCTTACCAGTTTGACTCCCGCCTCGCAGCCAGCGTGATGATTGCGAGCAGGCACTGTATGAACGTACAATAGTCCCATTCTCGGACAGCCCCTTTACGCTTCATGACTGCAACCCAGCCCACCGTACCCGCCACTCCGCCCCTCGACGGTTTTATCCTGACCCGCCACGGTCGGGACGTGCGCGGTCGCAACGGGCTGCCTGCCACCACCGAAATCGTGATGTGGCTCTGGAGCGCGCAGGGGCCGGTGCGGGTGGTGGTGCCGGGGCAGGAGCCGGTGTTCTTTTTGCCACAGAGCCACATGGCAGAAGCCGCCGAGCTGTTCAAGGGGGCCGGGGTGAGCGGGCGGTTTCGCCGCCTGCCGATGCACACCTTCGACGGTCGCCCCGTGGTGGGCTGCTATTTCGCCACCCTGAGCGCCTTTCACCGCGCCATCGAGCTGTTGCTCATTCGCGGTCTGGAGCACTTCGAGGCGGATATCCGGCTGCCGGAGCGCTTCCTGATGGAGCGTTTCATCACCGCTGGCGTGCGCTTCGATGGCTGGGCGGTAAAAAAGGGGGGCAAGCAGGGCTACTGGGAGGTGAACGAGGCGCGCTGCGCGCCGCAGGCGGTGACGCCAACCCTCTCCTGGGTGTCGCTGGATGTGGAGTGCGCCATGGACGGGGCGCTCTTCTCGGTCGGCCTTTACAGCGAGCAGGATGCACGGGTCATCATGATCGGCACCCCGGAGGCAGATGCCGAGAGCTGGGGAACCCAGGTACAGTGGGTAGAGGACGAGAGCACCCTGCTGAGTGCGCTGGAGAGCTGGTTCAGTCTGCATGACCCCGACTTGGTGATTGGCTGGAACGTGGTTAATTTTGACTTTCGTCTGCTGCTGCGCCGCGCCGAACTTAACAAGCGGCGACTGCGGCTCGGGCGGGGGCGCGAGCTCTGCTTCTGGCGATCCTCGCGCAACGACCCCCAGAGCGGCAGCGTCATCATTCCCGGGCGCATGGTGCTCGATGGCATCGATACCCTGAAAAGCGCCACCTGGCAGTTTGCCAGCTACAGCCTGGATGCGGTGGCGAGCGAACTGCTTGGCCGTGGCAAGGATATCGAGGATGTGGCCAATCGGGGGGAGAAGATCACCGAGCTGTTCCATTCCGACAAGGAGGCGCTGGCCCGCTACAACCTGGAAGATTGCAAGCTGGTGTGGGAGATCTTTGACTACTGCCACCTCATCCCTTTTGCCATCGAGCGTGCCTCCCTCACCGGTCTTGAGCTGGACAGGGTAGGGGGCTCGGTGGCGGCCTTTACCAACCTCTATCTGCCGCGGCTGCATCGTGGCGGCTACGTGGCCCCCAATTTGCCAGCCGACGGTGGGCTGGCGAGCCCCGGCGGCTATGTGATGGACTCCAAACCCGGTCTCTATCGCCATGTGCTGGTGCTCGATTTCAAGAGCCTCTACCCCAGCATCATCCGCACCTTCTGCATCGACCCCATGGGGCTCATCGAAGGGCTACAGCATCCCGAGCACGCGATTCCCGGCTTTCGCGGCGCCATGTTCTCCCGCGAGCGGCACTTCTTGCCGGAACTCATCGCCACCCTGTGGGCGGCGAGGGACAGAGCCAAGGCGGCCAGCAACAAGGCGCTCTCCCAGGCCATCAAGATCATCATGAACTCCTTCTACGGCGTGCTGGGGTCGGGGGGCTGCCGTTTCTATGATCCGCGCCTGGCCTCGTCCATTACCCTGCGTGGCCACAGCATCATGCAGCAGACCCGCGAGTGGATTGAAGAGAAGGGGTTCGAGGTGATCTATGGCGACACCGACTCCACCTTTGTTCATCTGGGGCGCGAGACCAGCCCCGATGAGGCGGACGAGATCGGCCAGCGACTGGCTCAAATGATCAACGATAACTGGGCTGCACTGATCAGGCGCGAGTTCGACCTGCCGAGTTATCTCGAGATCCAGTACGAGACCCACTATCGCCGCTTTCTGATGCCCACCATCCGCGGGCTGGAGAAGGGCAGCAAGAAGCGCTATGCCGGTCTGGTTGGCAAGGCCAGCGAGGGGAGTGAACAGCTGGTGTTCAAGGGGCTCGAATCGGTGCGCACCGACTGGACCATGCTGGCCAAGCAGTTCCAGACCCGCCTCTATGAGCTGGTGTTTCACGATGAAGATCCCAGCGGCTATGTGCGCACCATGGTGGATGAGACTCGCGCCGGTCGTCACGACGATCTGCTCATCTACCGTAAACGGCTGCGCCAGAAGCTCGAGGAGTATCAGAAGAATGTGCCGCCCCATGTGCGGGCGGCGCGGCTGGCCGATGAGGAGAACCTGCGCCGCGGTCTGCCCCAGCGCTATCAGCATCGGGGCTCTATCGCCTATCTGATGACCCTCAATGGCCCCGAGCCGCTGGAGTACCGGCGCAGTGCCATCGATTACGAACACTATATCGACAAGCAGTTGCGGCCCATTGCCGATGCCATCCTGCCCTTTATCGGCGAGTCGTTCGACCGGATTTGTGGTCAGCAGCTGGATCTTTTCTGATTGGTGCAAGATGGCACTTTACTTCCCATAAATACTGGATAAAAATACAGTTATAAATCATGGAGAAGTTTCCTATGCGTCTTGAAATCATCATCGACAGAAAACATCAGATCCCGACCTCGACCATGGAGGCGCTGCGTCAGGAGCTGCTCAAGCAGCTTGGCGAAAAATTCCCCGACATCCATGTGCGGGTCGCGCCGGGCAGCGCCATGGCCCTGACCGTCAGCCGTGCCAGCAAGGAAGACAAAGAGCTGGCCGAAGCCATGGTGCAGGAGGTGTGGGAGAACGCCGAGAGCTGGATGCCGGAAGAGAACGTCGCCTCCTGATCCCGCACGGTCAGTGGATAACACGGGCGTTGGATAAATGGGCGGCGGATAAACGGGCATGCCCGCTACTGATCCGTTGATCCCCGGACAACACAAAAAACGCAGCCAAGTGGCTGCGTTTTTTTGTTGGTGATGAGTTCGCGGTGGCTTGTCTGGCTCTGGGTTGAGCCAGGCCCGTTACAACCCCGCCCAGCTTTTCAGGCTCTGCTGCTGCACCCGGCGATTGGCTTCGCGGATCTCCCCTTTGGCGCGCAGGTCGGCCAGTGCGATAGGCAGTGCGGCGCGGATCTCGTCACTGCTCATTCCGGCTTTGAGGGCCGGGTGATAGGCCATCTTGAGCAGCACATAGTCCAGCCCGGTCAAAAAGCTGTCGATGCTGTTGTCATTGAAGATGGAGGGAAACACCTTGTCCGAGTCGTTGGGCAGCCCCATCACCTGGGTGAACTCCTCCACCACACAGTCGAGAAAGCGACCCTTGGCCCGGCTGTAGTCTACCGGAATGATGATGGTGGCACGGCTGATCTCGTGTTTTGCATTGGTTGCGAAGTTGGCAAGGCAGAGCCCCTCCTTGAGCGCCATCTTGACCGATGGATCGCCCCCCATAGTACGGTTGGCCCAGCTCTTCATCTTGTTGTAGTCGGTCATGATCAGGGTGAGGTTGGGCTTTGCGGCCACCATGCTGATGGAGTGGCCGGTGATGCGAGCCAGATGGGCCGCCTGTACCTTCACCACGTCGGCCTGCAGCGGCTTGTCACCCGACTCGTTGATAAGTTGCAGCCGGATCGGCTGCTGCCAGCGGGCAAAACGGGTCTGCCTGGCTTCGCCATACTCCCGCTCCATGGCGATGGCCATAAAGCTTTCGACCAGATAGCTGTCGCTCTGCCAGCGCTCATCGGCACGGGCGCTGTGGCCTGCGAGCAGAATCAGCAGCACCAGCAGCCCGTGTGACGCGCGGTGGGGACGGGCAGCGCAACCCAAGCTGGTCATTACCAAAGTGGCAATAAAGCGCGTGGCGGCAAATGGCATGTTTCCTCCCTGAAACGGTTGTCAGCCTAGCGGTTGGCCTTGTCGATATCGCGCCAGGTGAGCCAGAGCCTGAGATCAAACTCCAGTTGATGATAGTCGGGCTCCATGTGCTGGCAGAGCTGATAGAAGCTCTTGTTGTGATCCTTCTCTTTGATGTGGGCCAGCTCGTGCACCACGATCATTTTCAGGAACGGGGGCGGCGCCTCCTTGAACAGGGCGGCGATGCGGATCTCGTTCTTGGTCTTGAGCTTGCTGCCCTGCACCCGGCTGACGTAGGTGTGCAGGCCGAGGGCATCCTTGATCACGTTGATCTTGCCATCGAACACCACCTTTGACAGGGGCGCCGAGCTTTTGAGGTAGCGGTTCTTCAGCTCCATGGTGTAGGCGAGCAACGCCTTGTCGCTCTGGATCTGGTGGCTCTCCGGATAGCGTTTGGCCAGCATCTCCCCCAGCTTGCCCGCCGCAATCAGCTGTTGTACCTGTGCCTTGAGGGGGTCTGGATAGCCGCCCAGATAAGTCAGTTCCGCCATGGTGTTACTCGTTACATCAAAAAGAGCGTCATTGTAGTTATCTCGGGCGGGCTTGCCTACTGCGGGCCGCTGCTGCAAGGGGGCTCTGGCGCAAGAAAAAGGGCAGCCATTGCAACAATGGCCGCCCTGCGGGGCGTATTGACGATCAGCGTCGGCGATAGAGACCCGGATCCACCTCTTCATAGTGGCTGGTCAGGTATTGATAGAAGGCGAGATGGGAAGGGGTGCTCGGCTTTTTCAGCTCCTCGCTCACCCGATCCGGCTTGGCGATGATGAACTTCGGATTCTGGCGCTGGATATCGGCCAGCACCCGCTCGCGCACGTCATAGGGCGGATTGACGTTGGCAAAGAAGAGGTAGGCGGACGCTGGCTGGCGATCGGTCCAGAGATAATATTGCGGCTGGATGCCATCGACCCAGATCTTGTCGCTTGGGACTGTCTCGGCCTTGATGCGATCGACCCGTACCTGCGCCGCCGGATTGAAAGGGCGACCCTTGAGGGTGCCTTCCCAGGCGTTGTTGATCATCAGCAGCAGCATGGCAAGCGTTGCCAGCCAGGGGGTGGCACTGCGCACATCCCAGGCGCGCCAGAGGGGGATGAGGATCAGCACCGGCAGCGCCCACAGCAGGCTGGTGCCGAGCACCTCGTTGACCCGTTCGAGGGACCACTCCTTGGTGCTCCAGCCAAAGGCGAGCTGCTGGGCCAGCAGCCAGCTGGCGGTGAGTACCACCAGCGAGATGCAGAGCAGGCCGATGGCATCAGCCTGCTGTTCGCTGCGATCCAGCAATACCGCCAGCGGTAGCACCGCCAGTTGCAGATAGAGCACGTCATAGTGATCGAACACATGGCCGGAGACCGAGTTGGCGATCAGGGTGAACAGCACCCCAAACAGGGTCGCCAGCAGGGCGGGCAGATACCACTCCTGACGGCGGCTCAGCATCAGAATGATGAAGGCGGGCAGCAGCATCACAAGGCCTGTGCGCAGCAGGCCGACGGCGCCCACCATGGGGGAGAAGCCATTGCCGTAGCTCCCCTCGAAGAAGATGTCGAAGGCGTAGTATTTGAAGGCCGCCAGCAGATCATGTTGCTGGAAGTAGGCGTAAAGCGGGCCGCCAATCAGCGCCAACCCCAGCAGGCTGGAGATGAGCAGCAAGATGGCATCACGCCACTTCTCGTGCAGACACCAGTGGCAGAACAGCACCAGATACCAGGCCCCCCAGAAGGCGCCGTTGTTGGTGCGCATCCAGGCGACGATGGCGAAGGTGAAGGCCGCCACCAGCGCGGGCCACCAGCGAAATCCCTTGTCCAGCAGCAGGGTGATGAAGGCCCACTGGGCGATGAGGGCGAGGTGGAAGGTCCAGTCCTCAGTCATGTTGCCGTAGTAGTAACGGGTGCCGTAGAGAGCCAGCACCGCCAGCATGGCGCCAAGGCGCGCCTTGAACGAGAGTCCTAGCTGGGCAAAGGCTTGCCAGCTGGCCAGCAGTCCGAGCCAGCAGAGCACCCACTCCAACGCCCAGATCCCGACAAAACCCCCCATTCGATAGCCCAGCGCGTCGAGGGCGAAGATCATCGGCCCCTTGATGTCGATCATGTCGCGATAGAGCACGCCCCCTTCGCTCCACATCTTGCCCATCACCGCGAACAGCGAGGCATCAAACCCCGGCGCCATGGCGTGGAAGAGCGGGTTGCGCAGACAGAAGAGCAGCGCCAGCAAGGCGGTCAGCAGCACAATGGCTGGCTTGATACCCGGGTTGACGCGAGGGGGAGTGAAACGGATGGAGTGATTCATGAAGTCGCCTGTTCCTGCAGCTGGTCTTGAAAGCGGGCCTATCTTGCCGAGCTAGTGAGTGCGATGCAATGGGGCGGGCCCGTGTGGGGCAAATATTCTCGAAAAAGCCCGGTTCTTGCAGGGAACCGGGCGCTGGCTGCGGCAATATTGGCCGTCAGGGGGAGATGTAGCAAGCCATCACCCTCGGCATCAACTGAGGTACTCAAGCAGGGGCGGTTGCGCTTCCAGTGTGGGCAGGTGGCGAGCCCAGCGGATAAAAGCGTCGGCCAGGGTGATGCCGAGCTCCTGATTGTGCTGGGTCAGGGTACGCGCCAGTGCGGTGTAACCCTCCTTGCCGGAGGCGGTATAGGCGCTCGACACCCCGCGATAGACCTGTTCGGCATTGACCGGTTGCCACTGGCCGGGGGCGGCTTCCCACTCCAGTCGGGTGATGCGCTGACCCTTGGGCCGATCGGCCTGATAGGTGAATCGCACCCCTGCGGTGTAGGGGAAGCTGCCGTTGCCATTGCCGACCACGCCGTTGTTGGTGGCGTTGTCGATGGCATTTTCCAGCGCTTCCGCCAACTCGTGACCGTGCACCCGATAGAGGGTGAGGGGAATGGCAAACGGCAGCAGGCGACCGGCGATATCTGCTTCGCTCAGGGGGCCCGGCTCCAGCGAGCAGCGCACGCCGCCAGCATTGTGCAGGGCAAAGTCCACCTCGCCTACCTGTTCACGAGCGGCGGTCAGCATGGCGCGGGCCACCAGCGGGGCGAGCTGGCTGCCGTGCGGCAGGGTGGCATCCGGCAGCCGCTGATGGGGCAACGGTGCCGCCAGTCGGGTGACGATGCGCTGGCTCATGGTTTCAATCTCCGGCCGATAGCGTTTGGCCAGATGTTGTTCAAGCTGTGGATCCGGCTCGCAGAAGGTGAGCCCGACAGGTGGCGTGGAGGCAAATGGCCAGGGTTGCCAGGGGAGCCACTCCAGCTGCCCCTGACTCTGCACAACACGCCCCGCCTCATCGAAGGTGAGCTCGCAGACACCGAGGCAGAGGGCGCTGTGGCCAGCATGCAAAATGGCCACCCCGTTGTTCATCAGCGGATAGCTGCCTTCACTTGGCAGACCCAGCGGCGCGAGATCGCCGAGCAGGCTGTGGGTGTGGCCACCGATGATGAGGCTGAGCTCGGGGAAGCGCTCGGCCAGCAGTTTGTCCTGATCCAGCCCGAGGTGGCTCAGCAGCACGATATGGTGGATCCCTTCGCGCTTGATCTCCTGCAACACCCTGGTGAGGGTGTCGGCGACCGCGTGGAAACGGGTGTGGGGATCCGGGTTGGCGATGGCAGCCATCTGGGCGAGGGTGATGCCGAGCAGCGCAAAGGGAACCCCGTCGATCATCTGACGATGCCAGGGCTGATGGGCGTCGTAGAGATGGGGAATATCCCACAGCCCAAGGGTTGTGTCGGCAGGCTCCTGACTGTTATCCAGATTGGCGGCCAGCACCGGAAAATCGAGCTGGCGCAAGAACTCCACCAGCGGGCCGTTGCCCAGATCGAACTCATGGTTGCCAAGTACCATGGCATCGGGGGCCAGCATGGCGAGCAGGTCGGCGTTGGCGCGCCCTTTGAAGCGGTTGAAATAGAGAGAGCCCTGAAAGGAGTCGCCACCGTGCAGAAACAGAAAACGCTGGCCGGCTGCTGCGGCTTGGGCACGCAGTTGGGTCAGTCGGGTCAGGATCCGGGCATAACCGCCGCACTGGGTGCGCCACTGGCCTTCACCGACAGGGGAGAAGCTCATGGGCGCGCCATCGAAGTGGGAATGGCAATCACTGAAATGGGCAAGTTGAACCGTAATACTCATCTCGGTCCTCCTTAGGGGGAAAATGAGCACCGAGTCTACTGCAAAGGGGGGGGAGGATACCAGCCCGACAGGGTGCCGGGCTGGTCAATGATCAGGCGGGTACCATGATCTGGGTGGCGACGATCACCACCAGCAGGCCGACGGCGACCGGCATACTGGTGCGCTTGACCACCTCGAACGGCGAGAGCTTGCCCATCCCGGCACAGGCGACCACCACCCCGGAGACCGGAGAAATGGTACGACCCAGGTTGGAGGCTTGCAGCATCGGGATCACCAGATAGGCCGGGTTGATGCCAAGGCTGCTGGCCAGGTTGGGGATCAGCTCCACGAAGGCGTAGAAGGGGGCATTGCCCGAGCCGGTGGTGAACGCGGCCAGGGTGGTGATCACCACCAGTGACAGCATCATGATCAGGCCGCCGGAGCCGAGATCCTGCGCGTGAGCCAGCAGGGTGTCGATAAAGCCGATGGTCATCAGACCCTGGGCGAAGACGCCGGCACCGACCAGCAGCATGACCACACCGGCAAAGGCATCAGCCATGTTGCGCCAGCAGACCTGGAGACCGTCCAGCAGCTCCTTGCCATTGCGGATACGCACCAGCTCCAGCAGGCTGGCCAGCACCATGCACATGACGATGATGGTGACGATATCCAGCTGCGGGCCCCATTTACCGTCAAACACCAGCACCCCGATGATGGGGGTAAAGGGCAGGATGGCGTAGAAGGCCGGCGCAGTCGTCACCAGATCACCCGGGGCGACCGGTTCGTTGTGCTCACCGGATTTTTGATCAAGGTAGCGCTGCCAGAAGAAGTGGGTCACCGCCATGCAGGCGATCGCCACCAGCGAGATGGGCAGGGTCAGCTTGAAGGCAAAATCCAGCAGCGGCATGTTGGCGGCCTGAGCGGCCATCACCACGTCACCGGAGGTTGGTGCCAGAATGATGGCGGCTGGCGAGGCGCACACGGCCGCCGCCGCGCCACGGGAGATCCCCATGTTGACCATCAGCGGGAACAGGGTGGCCATCAACAACACGCCGAGGCCGGTAGCGGAGCTGACCGCCAGCGACATGGCGCAGGCCACCAGATAGGCAGCCACCAGCAAGATATAAGGGGACTTGATGATGCCGAGCGGTTTGCTGGCCAGCTTGACCAGAATGGTGTTGGCACCGATATGGCTCATGTAGCCGGCAAAGCCGCACAGCACCATGATCAGCATCCCCAGTCCACCGCCACGGTCATTGAGCAGGAAGCGGACGTATTCGAAGATATCGGTTGCGATATAGCCGGTGCTGACCACCTTGCTCGGCAGTACCGGCTTGCCCATCATGGCGGTGATGACCAGCAGCAGCAAGCCGCCGCTCAGCAGCACCCCGGTCGCGGAGTATCCTTTGAAAATGGCACGGCCCACCACCAGGGTGACCAGGGTGCCAACGATGAGTTCCAGCATATGTTGCCTTCTGATTGGATGAGAGTGGAGGGAGTCTATTCCGATAGGGGTAGAGTGGCGACTGGAAACAGGATGTTGTGTGAGCTAAATCAACGTTTAACCCCATGAACAGAATTAAAGAAAGGTAAAGGTACTTTACCCAGCGGGTTTGGCTACCTACCCTTGCCAGCCTTGGTTGTCTTTGAGGCTTTTATATGGCTGTTGGTGATTTTTCAGGCATTAAACGCTCTATTTTTCTGCTTGCGATGCTATTTTCACCTACTTGCGTGTTTGCGGTAACCAATGACGGTTTTCATCAAACCGGTCCTCATCAGGCGGTCGCCATGCGGCGTCTCATGGCTCCTCACTCTTACGGCGTACTGGTGGTTGCCGAGGGGAACAGACCCCGTTTTGCCGCGCTGGCATCGAAAACCACCGAAGCAAACTGCCTGGCCCGTCATGCCATCCGGGTAGATGGGGTTGCGCTGCTGGTCACCCCGAGATTCTATGCCAAAGAGGGAAAACGGGGACTTTGCGAGCTGTGGCTCAATGAGGGGGCAGATCAGGACTTTTTTGCCAACCGCCTTAAAAATGATCATTTTATTCAGATAGATGGTCATGACATCAATGTGAAAAACTATCACCTCGACTGGCAGCGCATCAGCCGTCATGCTCAATAAAAATACAGTTTTGGCCTTGTGCCATACTCTGCTCACGCAACCTGTGAGCGTGCTCTGATTTCTGGGCGCATCATTGTATTGCGCCGCCTCGTCGTCACACATAGGCTATACCCGTCATCTGTGTGGCGGTGGGGTTCACCAAGGTTGGTACTCCGCCCGTGCAATCAAGGAAGGTAGTCTGGCATGGTCAGCAAGGTTTATGGAGTAGTGGGGGTCGGGTTGTTGCTGTTGCCCCTGATGAGTCAGGCTCAGCCGAGCCGGCCGCAAGTGGTGCCAGAGTCCCGCATCAATGTCCGTTTTTATGAGGTCAATGCAACCAGTCCGGAGCAGCTAGCCCGGGCGATTGCCCAGAGTGCTCCCAAGGTGAATGGCAAGCCCGTACTCGGCAAGGCGAGTTATCAGGTGGACTGGCAGCTGGATACCGAGCAGTTGCCGGGTCGCTGCCAGCTCAACCGGGTGACGGTGACCACCAACGCCACTGTGTTGCTGCCCCGCTGGCGTCAGAGCGCGAACAGTAACGATCCTGCCCGCCAGCGCTGGGGGCGGCTGCTCTCCAGCATGTTTGACTACGAATCCCGCTTCAAGGAGATGGTGCTGCATGGGGCCAATCAGGTGGGTGGCGCCATTGCGGCGTTACCGGGCCATGCAGATTGCCAGGCGCTGCGCTATGCCGCGTGGGCAGCAGGCAGTGGCGAGCTGAACAAGATCAAGGGACGGCTCGACGGATTCCAGCGGCAGACAGGTTACGGCGAACAGCTTGGGGTGCACTGGCCCAAGTGAGGGCTATCTCAAGACGCAATATCCAGCATCGCACGATTTGATAAATAGAATGGCCGCCCGATGGGCGGCCATTCTATTTGTTTGCAGAGTCCGGTTCAGACCAGCGCTTTGCCCTTGAGCAGCTTGCGTACCCAGTAACGGGCAGGGTGGAGCGCTTCCAGCAGATCGGCGGCCAGCGGCAGGGGATCGCCGCAGATCTCGCTGGCGAGCAGCTCACCACAGAGCGGCGCCGAGCAGAGGCCCCGCGAGCCGAGCGCCCCCAGCACATAGAGGCCGGGGTGAAGGGGGAGCGGCTGGGCGTTGTGCTGATCATGCTGCAGCTGCGCATAGTGATCCGCCAGACCTTGCAATCTGGCCACTGGCCCCACCACCGGCAGGTGATCCCGACTGGCACAACGCACCCCTACGCGCGCCTCGTTGCCGCTCACATCCACTTCGCCGGGCCAGGTTTGCTCCGGCAGGCAGGCTTGCAACCGCACCTGATTCTGGATTTGCTCCTCGGCACGAAACTCAAGGCTGCTCTGGTTACGGCCATAGCTGGCACCAATACAGTGTTGATCGTTGTGCATAGGTGTGAGGTAGCCATCGTAGCAGAGCACCGTGTTGAGCTGACTCAAGCTGGCTGAGGTTGGCACATGACTCACCTGACCGCGCACCGGATAGAGCGGCAGCTCGGCAAAGGGGAGCAGTGCTGGCAACTGGTGTCCGGCGGCGACCACCAGATTGGGGGCCTGCCAGTGGCGGCCATCCTGGCTCTCTACTTGCCAGCCATCGGCCAGTTCAGTAATAGCGACCACCTCGGTGTTGAACACGACCTCCAGCAGGCCGTTGGCTTGCGCCTCTTTCAGGGCGGCTCGGGTGAGATCGGCCGGACAGAGCCAGCCCCCCTGTGGGTAACTGACGCCGCTGTGGCCACAGGGCAGGCCAACCACCTGCTCTACCTCTGCTGTAGAGAGGGGATGCATCAGCTCGGACGGGAAGGGGCCCTGGTTCATTTTCGCCAACTTGGCTGCCGATTTGTCGTCATAACCGAGCTGGGTCACTCCGCATAATTCGAAAGCGATAGGGTGGCGTTCGGCCAACGCCAGCAGTCGTTGGCGGGCATAGCCAAAGGCGAGCGAATAGAAGCGTGACAGGGCATCGTGCTCGCCGTTGAGCAGGGGATAGAGCGCCCCCTGACGATTGCCCGAGGCGCCGGTGGCCGGTTCGCCATCTGTACACAGCAATGTCACCTTGCGACCCCGCTCCACCAGAGAGAGCGCCGTCATGGCCGAGGCGATGCCGCCGCCGATGATCACCACCTCGCCAGTGCGTCCGGCAGGACGGGCATACCAGGGGGCGATGGTCTGCTGCGGCTGCTTGTCGGTGCGATCCCCCACCAGCATCTCCCGCTTGCTACCGTGGCCCTTCACCTTCTTCATGGCAAAACCGGCGGCAATCAGGCCGCGACGGACAAAACCGGCACAGGTAAAGGTGGCAATGGAGCAATCGGGACGGGCGAGGCGAGCGAGACCATCAAACAGCTCCTGTGTCCACATCTCCGGGTTCTTGGCCGGGGAGAAACCATCCAGATACCAGGCATCCACCAGCCCCTTTGCCCGGTGAGGCACCTGCGGCATCATATCCTTGATGTCGCCAAACCAGAGATCGAGGCGAATGCGGCCACCCGCAAAATGCAGGCGGTGGCAACCGGAGACCGGCAGCGGCCATTGGGCGACAAGATCCTGACTCAAGTGGCCAAGTTCAGGCCAGGCGGCCAACGCCTTGCGCAGATCGTCTTGGGTCAGGGGGTATTTCTCGAAACTGATGAAGTGCAGACGGGAGCCGTTGCCGGATTGAGGCGCCTGTTCCAGGAAGGCTTGCATTGTCGCCAGAAAGTTAAGGCCTGTGCCGAAACCTGTTTCACCTATCACGAAACTGTCACTATCGTGGTGCGAAAATCGCGCAGGTA
The DNA here is from genome assembly GCF_040908295.1 of Aeromonas sp. R4-2. Classification (NCBI taxonomy): domain Bacteria; kingdom Pseudomonadati; phylum Pseudomonadota; class Gammaproteobacteria; order Aeromonadales; family Aeromonadaceae; genus Aeromonas; species Aeromonas sp. R4-2. The sequence continues at coordinate 31,645 of NZ_JBFODL010000009.1, forward strand.
GCCGGTTTTGCTGCAAAAAGACGTAGCGGGTTTCACTTAGACCGTTATCATTGGAAAAGTACACATCCCCGAAGTCACTGGAGACAGGAGTTCCCGCTTCATTCCAGTCCAATCGGGCATGATGTAAGGATGTTTGACTCACGTTTTCCTCGGCTCGCGTCACAAAATCGCGGGCATTCTACGTGAAAGCAGACCAGTTTGGCAGCCGAAAGCGGGTAGACTTGGCGCCAGTTTTTCCAGACGAGATGAATTAATGAGAAGAGCAGTGATCACCGGTATCGGCGTCATCTCCAGTATCGGCAACAACAAGGAAGAAGTGCTGGCCTCCCTGAAAGCAGGTAAATCCGGCATCACCTATTCCGAGCAGTTCGAGCAGCACAACCTGCGCAGCCGTGTCTGGGGTAACATCAAACTCGAACCGTCTGAACTGATCGACCGTAAAGTCATGCGTTTCATGGGTGACGCTGCGGCCTACGCCTACCTCTCCATGCAGCAGGCCATTGAAGATGCCGGTCTGGCGGAAGATCAGGTCTCCAACGAGCGTACCGGCCTGGTGGTCGGTTCAGGTGGTGCCTCCGGCAAGAACACCTCGGAATCTGTGGACATCGCCCGTGAGAAAGGGGTCAAGCGTGTGGGCCCTTACATGGTGCCGCGCACCATGTCCTCCACCACTTCCGCTTGCCTCGCGACCCCGTTCCAGATCAAGGGTGTCAACTACTCAATCAGCTCAGCTTGCGCCACCTCTGCTCACTGCATCGGTCACGCGCTTGAGCTGATCCAGCTTGGCAAACAGGATGTGGTCTTCGCCGGTGGCGGTGAAGAGCTGGACTGGTCCTCTACCATCCAGTTTGACGCCATGGGCGCCCTCTCCACCAAGTACAACGACACGCCGGAAAAAGCGTCCCGTACCTATGATGCGAACCGCGATGGTTTCGTTATCTCCGGTGGCGGCGGCATTCTGGTGATCGAAGAGCTGGAACATGCGCTGGCCCGTGGTGCTCACATCTATGCCGAGTTGACCGGTTATGGTGCCACCTCCGATGGTTACGACATGGTTGCACCGAGCGGTGAAGGCGCGGTGCGTTGCATGAAGATGGCGATGCAGGGTGTGGGCAAGGTTGACTACATCAACACCCACGGCACCTCCACTCCGGTCGGTGATACCAAAGAGCTGGAAGCTATCCAGACGCTGTTTGGCGCCAACGGTCCCAAGATTTCTGCCACCAAGGCGATGACCGGTCATGCGCTGGGCGCTGCGGGCGTGCACGAGGCTGTCTACTCCCTGCTGATGATGGAACACGGCTTTATCGCCCCCAGCATCAACATCGAGACTCTGGACGAGAAGGCTGAAGGTCTGCCCATCGTGCGTGAGTACGAAGCGGCCGAACTCAACACCGTCATGTCCAACAGCTTCGGCTTTGGCGGTACCAACGCCTCCCTGGTGTTCAGCAAGTTCAAAGCTTGATCATCCGGTTGATATGAAAAAAGCGCCTCAGGGCGCTTTTTTTGTCTTCGGGATCTGCCATCACTCATTGCAGAGCAGAGCAGAGCAGAGCAGAGCAGAGCAGAGCAGAGCAGAGCAGAGCAGAGCAGAGGCCATTGTGGAATAGGAAGAGTGGGTTAGTGGCAGATTTCAGCGCAGATGGTGGGGGAGGTGACGCCACACCAATGAACCGGATCTACATCTCTCTAGTGGAGTAGATAGCAAGAAGAGAGCCTTAGGCTCCCTCCTTTGTTAGCGGTAATGTGATGGTACTGGCTAGAACCAGAAGCCGATGATAAAGGAGCCCGCCAGGGTTAGCATCACGTTGGCCACCGCATAGGTACCGGCATAACCGAGCGCCGGAATGGAGCTGTTGGCTGCCTCGTTGACCACATCCATCGCCGGGGCACAAGTACGGGCACCTGTGATGGCACCGAGCAGCAGCGCCGGGTTCATCTTGAGCACCCAGACCCCGAACAGATAGCCTACCAGCACCGGCAAGGTGGTCACCAGCATGCCGGAGAAGAGCACTACCGTACCTACCTCGCTGAGGTGGTCGAGGATGCCGCCACCGGCTTTCAGGCCCGTGCTCACCATAAAGACCGCCAGACCGAGATCCTTGGCCAATCTGAGCGCGCCGGGCGGCACATAGCCGACCGTCGGGTGGTTGGCCCGCAGGTAACCCATCAGAATGCCTGCCAGCAGCAGGCCGACGGCATTGCCGAGACCGAATTCGATCTGACCGAACACCAGCGAAACGGAGCCGATCAGCAGGCCGAGTACGAAGAAGGTGGTGAAGGCCACCAGATCCGTGGTCTGGCTGTGGATGCTGATAAAGCCGATCTTGTTGGCCAGCAGTTTGACCCGCTGCTTCTCGCCGCTGATCTGCAACACGTCGCCCTTTTGCAGCATGATGTTGCGATCGAACGGCATCTCGATCTGGGAGCGTACCACCCGGTTGAGGAAGCACCCTTTCTCGGTGAGGTTGAGCTCCACCAGATGGCGGCCTACCACGGAGTCATTCTTTACCACTATCTCTTCGGTGACGATCTGCAGGTCAAGCAGGTTGCGGTCGAACACCTCTTTACCGTTGCGGTAGTTTACGTCCAGCTTCTCGTGGCTCTCGGGATAGCCCACCAGAGCGATCTCATCCCCTTCCTGAATGACGGCATCGCCATCGGGACTGGCCAGAATGCCGTTGCGGCGGATCCGCTCTACATAGCAGCCGGTGTGGGGATAGATACCGGTCTCCCGCAGGGTACGGCCACCGATCCAGGCTGCCAGCTCGGGGCCCACCCGATAGGCGCGGATGATGGGCAGGTAGGTCTTGCGACTCTCGCTGTCGGAGAGACCCCGCTCGCGGGCGATTTTTTGTGCCTCGGTATTGAGGTCGAGGCGAGCCAGTGAGGGGAGGTAGCGCACCACCAGCATCAGACCCACCAGACCCACCAGATAGGTCAGGGCGTAGCCGATGCCCATATTGTCGAGCACCGCCTGCATATCGGTCTGATGGGGCAGGTTGAGCAGACCACTGCGCAAGGCATCCTGGGCACCCACCAGCGCCGGGGTCGAGGTGAGGGAACCCGCCAGGATCCCCGCCGCCATACCCGGCCCCAGATTGAAGAACTTGGCCAGCCCCACCGTCAGCAGCAGGGCGGTCAGCAAGATCACCAGGGTCAGGGTGATGTAGTGGATGCCGTCGCGCAGGAATACGCTGAAGAAGTGAGGGCCCGCCTCGATCCCCACACAGAAGATGAACAGCATAAAGCCGACGTTTTCTGTGGTGGCAGTAAACTCGAAGCCCATCTGGCCGAACAGCAGGGCGGTAAACAGCACACCTATGGTGTTGCCAATCTGAAAGTTGCCAATTCGCACCTTGCCAAGCAGCAGGCCGAAGGCCAATACCACGAACAGCAGCAGGGAGTCGCTTTGATGTAGCAGTGTCACGAAATCTATGGTCATGCCCGGAAAAACCGAGGAAAAAAGTGGGGTCGATATTGTGCCGGATCTATCCCCAATAAAGAAGCGCAAGGGAGCGATTAATCGGACGTTATCGGACGCTATTTGTGGAACCGGCGGCGTGATAGGAAGAGAAGCGGATGAAATCTGGCAATTTTTACTGTAACCGCCGTTGTCAATTAGTGAAATCTGCTGCCCGCGACCGAAGTGCTCTTGCGCAGGCCGATATTTTAGATTCTGCTGTTCAGCCGCTTGGCGGGGATCAGTTTCAGCAGATTCAACCGATGGCCGCCATGGTTGGCTGAGGAGCAAGTCAGCTTGATATTTGCCCGTCCGCCCACGGGAAAAGGGTTGGCAAAAAGATGCTTCTGAAAAGTGCCAATAGAGCCTGTCACCCCGCTGTTCCTGAGGGGGCAAAAAAACAGCATAAAATCAGGTTGGCCAGCAAAATGACTCTTCGCCGGGGGCCATCAAGGGCAATCCCGCGTCCTGACAGGGCTTGCTGCACTTACCCACAGAATCTGTGGATAACCCTGTTTATGAAACTTGTTCATCGCCCTGAAAGCCGCGCCAGTACTGGGATGCAAGGGCTGTTCAAAAAATACCGGAAGAAAAATGTTTGTATAAAAATCAAATGGTTAGATGCGACAGGAGAAAACTCTGTCGAGCCGGGACGGGTAACAAAAGGGAGCGTCAGCAGCAAGAAGGATCTTGTGCATTAAAATTGGCAGGAGAGGGCACTAAAGTGGATAACTTGCACCGAGATGGTGAGGAATTGGCTCCCCCGACTGGACTTGAACCAGTGACATACGGATTAACAGTCCGCCGTTCTACCGACTGAACTACGGGGGAACATCAGGCAAGGAGGAGCATCATACAGAAGGTGTCCTGGGTGGTCAAGCCATTCGCGGGATGATGGCACGGGTGTACCGCTGCCAAACCCTCGGTTACACTGCTCCTCTGCTGTTTTGTGTCGGGAGTGTTCATGAGCAAATTGTTCAAGTTAGCCAGCCAGTTTCAACCCGCCGGGGATCAGCCCACGGCGATTGCCCAACTGCTGGATGGCATCGAGTCAGGGCTGGCCCATCAGACCCTGCTCGGGGTGACCGGTTCGGGCAAGACCTTCACCATGGCCAACGTCATCGCCACCCTGAACCGCCCGACCATGATCCTGGCTCCCAACAAGACCCTGGCCGCCCAGCTCTATGGCGAGATGAAGGAGTTCTTCCCCGACAACGCGGTGGAGTATTTCGTCTCCTACTACGACTATTACCAGCCCGAAGCCTATGTGCCGACCACCGACACCTTTATAGAGAAGGATGCCTCCATCAACGATCACATCGAGCAGATGCGATTGTCGGCCACCAAGGCGCTGCTGGAGCGGCGCGACGTGGTGATCGTTGCTTCGGTGTCGGCCATCTATGGTCTGGGGGATCCCCAAGCTTATCTGAGCATGATGCTGCATCTCAAAGTGGGGGATGTGATCAACCAGCGGGATATCCTGCGTCGCCTCGCTGAGCTGCAGTACACCCGCAACGACATGGCGTTTCAACGCGGTACCTTCCGGGTGCGCGGTGAAGTCATCGATATTTACCCTGCCGAATCGGACAAGCTGGCCCTGCGGGTAGAGCTGTTTGATGAAGAGGTGGAGCGCCTCTCCCAGTTCGACCCGCTGACCGGCGCCATAGAGCAGACGGTAGTGCGCTACACCATCTACCCCAAGACCCACTATGCTACCCCGCGCGAGACCATTCTGGGGGCTATCGAGCATATCAAGGAGGAGCTGCGCGGCCGCCGCGAGCAGCTGTTGTCTCTCAACAAGTTGGTGGAGGAGCAGCGCATCAGCCAGCGCACCCAGTTCGACATGGAGATGATGCAGGAGCTGGGTTACTGCTCCGGTATCGAGAACTACAGCCGCTACCTCTCCGGCCGTGCGCCGGGGGAGCCGCCGCCCACCCTGTTTGACTACCTGCCGGGGGACGGTCTGCTCATCATCGATGAGTCCCACGTCACGGTGCCGCAGATCGGCGCCATGTTCAAAGGGGACCGCTCCCGCAAGGAGACTCTGGTGGAGTACGGCTTCCGGCTCCCCTCTGCGCTGGACAACCGGCCGCTCAAGTTCGACGAATTTGAAGCGCTGATGCCGCAGACTGTGTTTGTTTCGGCGACTCCCGGCCCCTACGAGCTGGAGAAGTCCGGCGGCGATGTGGTGCAGCAGGTGGTGCGCCCAACCGGCTTGCTCGATCCGGAGATCGAGGTGCGTCCTGTGACCACGCAGGTGGACGATCTGCTCTCCGAGATCCGCAAGCGGGTCGCCGTCGAGGAACGGGTGCTGGTTACTACCCTGACCAAGCGGATGGCGGAAGACTTGACCGAGTATCTGGCGGAGCACGACGTCAAGGTGCGCTATCTCCACTCCGATATCGACACGGTCGAACGGGTGGAGATCATCCGCGATCTGCGCCTTGGCAAGTTCGATGTGCTGGTGGGCATCAACCTGTTGCGGGAAGGTCTCGACATGCCGGAGGTGTCGCTGGTGGCGATTCTGGATGCAGATAAAGAGGGCTTCCTGCGCTCGACCCGCTCGCTGATCCAGACCATCGGCCGGGCGGCGCGTAACCTCAACGGCAAGGTCATTCTCTACGGCGATACCATCACCAACTCGATGAAGGTCGCCATTGAGGAGACCGAGCGGCGCCGCGCCTTGCAGCATGCCTATAACCTCAAGCATGGCATCACCCCCAAAGGGCTCAACAAGTCCATTGGTGATGTGATGGACATGGGGGGCAGCCGCACGGCAGGTAAACCAGGCAAGGGGATGCGCAAGGCGGCCGAGCCGCAAGGGGAGTACCATGTCCGCTCTGCCAGCGAGATTGCCAAAGAGATCAAACGGATGGAGGAGCAGATGTTCCAACATGCCCGGGATCTGGAGTTCGAACGGGCGGCGGCACTGCGGGATCAGATCCAGCGGTTGCGCAGCGAGTTGATCGAATCATGAGCCGCAAACGCTGGCTGATTTGGCAACGACTGCGTCGTCTCTATCAGGGCTTTCGCCATCCCGGTACCCCCTGGTGGGCGAGGGGGCTGGTGATCCTTATCCTGCTCTATGGCATCAGTCCGGTGGATCTTATCCCCGACGTGGTGCCCTTGCTGGGTTGGTTCGATGATGTGACCCTGCTGCTGGTGTTGCTATGGGGTTGGGAGCGTTGTTTGCCCTCCGCAGTGCGCAGCGATCTGGAACAGGCCTCCTAGTTCACCTTTTCAACACGGCGCTCGGCATCTCTCTTTGTGCCCCCACCCTCGAAGGAAGCGGAAAAACGGTTTCATTTGAAGGTGGGCGCTGCGGGATGAAAAAGAGGCAGGCCCGGTGATTGTCGCCCGGATGGCATTGGCGTAGACTCCACGCCGTTCACTTTATGGGTATGGAAAAAATGGATCTGATCCTCTTTGCAATCGACTTTATTCTGCACGTAGACGTGCATTTGAAAGAGCTGTTCGAGAACTATGGCGTCTGGGTTTACGCCATCCTGTTTCTGATCATCTTCTGTGAAACCGGCTTGGTAGTGACGCCGTTCCTGCCGGGTGACTCCCTGCTGTTTGCCGCCGGTGCGCTTACCGTGGGCAGCGTGCTGGACGTCCATACCCTGGCGGTCGTGCTGATCATCGCTGCCGTGCTGGGCAACGTGGTCAACTACACCATTGGTCACTTCTTCGGCGAGCAGCTGTTCCGCAACCCGGACTCCAAAATCTTCCGCCGCGACTATCTGGAGAAGACCCATGCTTTCTACGCCAAGCATGGCGGCAAGACCATCATCATCACCCGCTTCCTGCCCATCGTGCGTACCTTTGCGCCGTTCGTGGCAGGGATGGGGGCCATGACCTATCCGCGCTTCCTGGCGTTCAACCTGGTTGGCGGCCTGCTGTGGGTACTCTCCTTCGTCTATGCCGGCCACTTCTTTGGCAATCTGCCGGTGGTGCGTCACAACTTTACCCTGCTGATCTTCGGCATCATCGGTATCTCCCTGTTGCCCATGGTAATTGGCGCGGTCAAGGCCAAGATGAGTACAGCCAAGGCATAACCAGAAATACGGTCAACCAGAACGAGAAGGGGGAGCCATTATGGCTCCCCCTTTTTATCTCCACGCGGGTATGATGATCAGTTGCAGCAGCGCCCTTTCACCAGATTGCCGATGGCCACTACGGTGAAGACCAACAGGTAAGCGGCGAAGATGACGACCAGCCACTGGGGCATGGAGTAACCGAAGAACTGCCAGGTGATCTGGGCACAATCCCCTTCTGGCATAAAGAGCCAGGGGAGCCACTGATCGAGCGGAGCCCAGCTCGGGAAGTCGGCAAACGGGCTGCAGACGTTGAAAGGGGAGGGGTTAACCTGATAGTCCACATGCTTGAGGGCCAGCTGGAAGCCACGGAAGGCACTGTAGCCCCACAGCAACATGGCACTCCAGCGAACATACCACTTATCCGGCGCCACCATGCCGAGCAGACCAGCGGCCAACACACCCAGGGTCGCCAACCGTTCGTAAACACACATCACGCACGGGGAGAGGCCCAGCACATGCTGGAAGAAGAGGGCGCACAACTCGAGGAACAGGGCTGATGCTGCCAACAGACCCCAGGCCAGCCGATGAGCGGCAATACGGCGGAGAAACTCGATCATCTCATTGATCTCTCAGAAAAAACAGTGGCTGAATTAGAGCAGAGCGGAACCGAAAAGAAAAGGGCCCTGAAAGGGCCCTCGGGTTCCGTTGCAGCGGATTAATGCAGCGCTGGTTGTACCGCTGGCAGCGCGCTCTCCATCACCAGCCATCCATGCTGATAGAACCACTCGGTGGCAGGACCAAGCAGCAATTCGACAGAGAAAAAGCCGATCAGCCCCAGCACCAATGTGTAGGGCAGCGCCATCCAGACCATGCGGCCATAGGAGAGACGCAGCAGCGGCGCCAATGCCGAGGTGAGCATAAACAGGAAGGCGGCCTGACCATTGGGGGTGGCGACCGATGGCAGGTTGGTACCTGTGTTGATGGCTACCGCCAGCAGATCGAACTGGGCGCGGTCGATGGCACCATTGAGCATGGCCGTCTTCACCTCATTGATGTAGACGGTGCCGACAAAGACGTTGTCACTGACCATGGAGAGCACCCCGTTGGCCAGATAGAAGAGGGCCAGCTGGTTCTCCGGTTTGGCTGCCAGTACCAGCTGGATCACCGGCTTGAACAGCTGCTGATCGATGATGACGGCGACCACGCTGAAGAAGACCGCCAGCAGGGCGGTGAAGGGGAGTGCCTCCTGGAAGGCTTTACCCAGCGAGTGCTCCTCGGTGATCCCGGTCAGGGAGGTGGCCAGCACGATGACCGAGAGACCAATCAGGCCAACGGCAGCCAGGTGCATGGCCAGACCGACAATCAGCCAGATCGCAATCAATGCCTGAACGATCAGCTTCGCCTTGTCTTGCGGGCTGCGTTTTGCCTCTTCGTAGCGGTTGTACTCCTCCATGATGGCGCGCACCGTGTCCGGCAGGCGGGCACCATAGCCAAACCAGCGGAACTGCTCCACCAGCACGCAGGTCAGCAGTCCGCAGATAAAGACGGGGATGGTGACGGGAGACATGCGAATGGCAAATTCAGCGAAGTTCCAGCTGGCTTGCTCGCCGATGATGAGGTTTTGCGGCTCGCCCACCAGGGTGCAGACACCACCCAGCGCGGTACCGATGGCGGCATGCATCATCAGGCTGCGCAGGAAGGCACGAAAATCGTCGAGATCCTGGCGATTGAGCTCGGCGACTTCCTTATCATCGGTATGGTCATGGCTGTGACCAAACTCCTTGCCGGACGAGACCTTGTGATAAATGGCATAAAAGCCGGTGGCGACACTGATCACCACGGCAATCACGGTCAGGGCATCGAGAAAAGCCGACAGGAAGGCGGAGACCAGACAGAAGGAGAGGGAGAGCAGGATCTTGGAGCGTACACCGATCAGCAGCTTGGTGAAGACATAGAGCAGCAGCTGCTTCATGAAATAGATGCCTGCCACCATGAACACCAGCAACAGCAGCACTTCGATATTGGCGACCAACTCGTGTTTGAGCTGATCGGCGGAGGTCATGCCGATCAACACGGCTTCGATCGCGAGCAGACCACCTGGTTGCAGGGGGTAGCATTTGAGGGCCATGGCCAGGGTGAAGATAAACTCAACGACCAGTAACCAGCCCGCAATGAAAGGATCAAGGTGGAAGGCAATCGGATTGATCACCAGAAATAGCAAGATGGCGCTTTTATACCACTGTGGTGCATTGCCCAAGAAGTTCTTGGCGAATGCCTGCCCTAGGCTTATTGGCATGATAATGGGTCTCAACTTTGTTGTTAGGATCTGCTTCTATGCAGTCAAGGATGATTCGACCTGTGCCTCCGGATGTTGGCCTTTATCTGTCTGATTCCTCGTGATTTTAATCAAAAAGCGTGACGATTATAAATGATAGCCGATGGATCTCTGCCCATCTGTCTGTTTTATAACCACCTTGTCGGGGTTGGCTGGCTCCCTCGTGGCGATTAGATACATATTCCCAACACTATATTTGCCATATGTGAGCAGAGGACTGACCTTATGCTTGCCAGCCATCATCGCTTTGATATCATTCGTCAGCCTTTTTACGCATTACAACAGAGTCAATTCATGGTTATAAAAGCGCAGAGCCCAGCTGGGTTTGCCGAGGAATACATCATCGAGTCCATCTGGAACAATCGCTTTCCTCCCGGATCTATTCTGCCCGCCGAGCGTGAATTATCCGAGTTGATCGGGGTGACGCGGACTACCTTGCGCGAAGTGCTGCAGCGACTGGCCCGTGATGGCTGGTTGACCATACAGCATGGCAAGCCGACCAAGGTGAATAATTTCTGGGAAACCTCCGGCCTCAATATTCTGGAGACGTTGGCTCGTCTGGATCAGGACAAGGTACCTGATCTGATAGCTCAGCTGCTCTCCGCCCGTACCCACATCTGCACCATCTTTATCCGCGGGGCGATCCGTCACAATCCGGAACAGGCCGCCGAGATCCTGCGTGGCGCCGATGGGGTCGAGAACAACGCCCAGGCTTATGCCGAGTTCGATTATCGCCTGCACCACCAGCTGGCGTTTGCTTCCGGCAATCCGATCTACGCTTTGATCCTGAACGGTTTCAAAGGGTTGTACAGCCGGGTTGGCAGCTACTACTTCTCCGACAAGCAGGCCCGCGAGACCGCAGATGCCTACTACAAGACCCTGCTCAATCTGGCGGAGACCAAGAACCACGAAGCGGTGTTCATGACGGTGCGTCAGTACGGTATCGAGTCCGGCAAGCTGTGGACCCGCCTGCGTCAGGACATGCCAAGCGATCTGTGCGACAACTGATCCCTTGCCTGTGCTGTCCAAGAAACGCGCCATCCGGCGCGTTTTTTTATTCTGCCGTGTTTGTGTCTATCCTTGATTGGCGGTGGTAATTGCTTGAACTGCATGGATATTTGGCCAAAAAGCTTGATCCAGCGCAAATGAACCCTGCATTTATCACTTTGGTGGCATAGGACCCAACCGCTGATTGAGGTCAAATGGAGGCATCAAGAGCGGAGCCAATATCCGCCAGAAGGAACACACCTTTCACCGGATGAAGGACACAACAATGAGTCTTCTTGAACACACCATCTGGACAGTACTGGGATATGGGGCCATGCCCTTTATCTTTCTGAGCGGATTCGTGGCGGTGGCAGTGACCTGTTGCATGCTGCTGAATGCGTTCGGGGTACAGTCCGCCGAGAAGTGAGTCGCTTCTCCATGCCGCCAAATGCCAGTCTTCGGACTGGCATTTGTTTTTTGTGTCTTTTAAAGCACTTATCCCGGCAGGGAAGGGGAAATCTTTGGTCAGGATGGTCGAACCTGCCGCCGATTTTGATTACACTGGCGCCCGTATTTCTCACTCACCCTTCTCTTATCAGGTGTTCAAGGTTTTCTATGGCTCTCAAGGCAACCGTATTCAAGGCCCAGATCAGTTTGTCTGATATGGATCGCAATCTGTATCAGGACTTCTCCCTCACGCTGGCGCGCCACCCCTCCGAAACCGATGAGCGAATGATGATCCGGCTGGCGGCCTTTGCCTGGCACGCCGCTGAACGACTGGAGTTCACCAAGGGATTGAGCGCCGATGATGAACCCGAGCTCTGGTGCAAGAACTACTCGGACGAAATAGAGCTCTGGATCGAGCTGGGCCAACCCGATGAAAAACGGCTGAAAAAGGCCTGTAACCGCGCCCGCCAGGTGGTGCTCTACCTCTACGGCGGTCGTGGTACAGCCGTCTGGTGGAAGCAGAACCAGGGCAAGCTGAGCCAGCATGACAACCTCAGCATCATCGAACTCTCCGACAGCCAGACTCTGCCGCTCACCGCCATGGTCGAGCGCACCATGCAACTCACCTGCACTATCTCCGATGGTCAGCTCTGGGTCAGTAACGGCGCACTGGAAGTGACGCTGGATCCGGTGGTGCTGATGGGCAAGCCGGCCCGCGAACTGTAACGGACGCCGCCCATGTTCAGCGCCTTGCTCAATATCGTCATTCCGGTGTTCGGTGTGGTCGGGCTCGGCGCCCTCTACGGGCGATTGCGACCGGGGGCTGCGCTCGGTTACGTCAATCGGGCCAATATCGAGCTGTTTACCCCGGCGCTGGTCTTCTCCGCGCTGGTCAAGTATCCGCTGGCGCTGGCGGAGCATATGCCGCTGATTGCGGCGGGGGCGCTGGTTATTCTGTTACCCGGTCTACTGCTCGCGCTGCTCAAACTCAAAGGGATTGAGCGGGCAGCCCTGACCTTGCCCGCCATGTTCCGAAATACCGGCAATCTTGGTATCCCCTTGATGGTGCTGGCATTCGGCGAGCAGCAACTGGGGGCCATTGTGATCCTTTTTGTGCTCTCCAATCTGCTGCACTTCTCGGTCGGTATGTTTATCCTCTCGGCCAATACCTCCCGCTGGCTGTGGCTGCGCAGCCCTGTGCTGTGGTCCGCGCTGGCCGGTTTGCTGGTGGCCAACCTGCACATTACGCTGCCGGAATATGTGGTGACCACGGTCTCGCTGCTCGGCCAGATCTCGGTGCCCCTGATGCTCTTTGCGCTGGGTATTCGCCTGATGGAGGGAGAACTCGATCACCTTGGCCTCGCGCTCAAGTGCAACCTGCTCTATCTGCTGGCGGGGGGATTGTCGCTGCTGCTGGCGATCTGGCTGTTGCCGCTCAAGACGGAGTGGATCCCGCTGTTGATGTTGTCGGTTTCCTTGCCCCCTGCGGTGTTGAATTACATGCTCTGCGAGCAGTATCACTGTCAGCCGGACAAGGTGGCCAGTATCGTGCTCGGCGGCAATGCCCTCTCTGTGCTGGTGATCCCGCTGGCGGTCTGGCTGGCACTTCATCTGCCCGGCTAAGTCAGATTGCATCGCTGCGGCTCTTCTCGTGGAAACGGTTCGTACCAAATCATTGCCTCCGTGATACATCTGTCGTCCCCGTATCCGGCCCTGAGCCCCAGGGCTAACGGCGACAGCTATAGTATGAAAAAGAGCTGACTGACACTGTTTAACCAATGCCAGTGAGGGAAACCGGATGGGCACAAGTGAGCAATCTGATCCTGTGGGGCAGGCAAAATCGCGCTATGACCCGGCATTGCCTACCGGTTATGACTGGCGCAGACACCGCCGTTTTATCCTCAGTGGCGGTGGTTACAAGGCAGAATGCAGCCGTCGCAACTGGTTTTTGGAGTTGCTCAACCCGGTGCCCTATGTGGTAGTGCGCGACATAGCCATCGGCGGCATCGGTATTCTGGGGGCCATACGGTTGAAAGAGGGGGATGAGCTGGTGATTGCCATTCCCTCTGGCGAGAAACTGCGCGGTCTGGTCGTGAGATCCCAGCCAGACCCACTCTTTCCCAAACTCTATCGCACCGGTATTCGTCTGCATCGTTATCCAACGGCCGAGCTGTTTGCCCGCTGGCAAAGTTACATTCAGCCGCAAGATAAAGCGGATTTCGACCATGAGTGCCAAGTTTTGAAACAGGTACGCGGCGCGTGAGCCAGATGCCATTTCAGTGGCTGTTTTCCCCACCTTCAGCATGATTTGTCGATGGATTCCGCAGATCAGCAGGCTTGGCTGTCCCGAGTGGTTTATCTTGCTGCATGTGTTTTCATCTTCATGTTTTTATTGAATTTTATCTGTGCCTCTGAAGTCACGGAGGATACGGATCATTTTCCCTTTTCGTGATCCCCCCCGAAGTAGTTCCCCCTGATATCCCTTAGTATCTGGCCAGCATGACTCCCTTTCGGGGGAGGATAACAAGAACAAAAAGGAATGATGGATGAGATCCGTGAGCAACCAGTGTCTGTTGATGCAGATCCAGCCGACCATCTTGCGCTTTGCCAAGATGCTGGCGAGTGTGCTGCAGCTTGAGGTCGAAATTGTGGATGCCGATATGGTTCGGGTGGCTGGCACCGGGCCCTATGGCAAGTTCTTCGGACGTCAGCTGGAGGGCGACTCCCGCCTGCTGCGCTATGTGATTGATAACCAGCGGGAGAAGATCGTTACCCACACCAGTGATGATCCCGTGTGTGACGGTTGTACCTGCAAGGAGAGCTGCCGTGAGCGCGCCTTCCTCGGGGTGCCCATCATGGTGGACGAGCGCTGCATCGGGGTGATCAGTTTGGTGGCTTTCAGCGACGAGCAGCAGGCGCGCCTCAACAACAATCTGCAGGATGTGTGCGACTATGTGCGCCACATCTCCACCATCTTTGTGGCCAAGTTGCTCGATTCGCGCGGGCTGTCGGACGGGGTCAACAAGGTGTTCCTCAATCTGATGACCAACATGGATCAGGGCTGCCTGCTGCTCGATGACAAGAGTCAACTGCTCTACGCCAACGAGGCGGCGCTCCATCATCTGGGTTGCCAGCAGGAACAGCTGCAGGGGCGCGAAGTGGGGATCCGCCCGCTCACCTTCTCCCAGCAGGGGCTGAGTGGTCATCTTCAGCACATCATCACCTTTGAAGGTCGTCAGGAGCTGATCATCGGCCAGCTACATCATGTGCAGGGCCAGCAGCTCTTTCTGATGGCGTTTCACCAGTCCCACTCCGGTCAGGTTCAGGAGCCGGATCCGGATGTGCGGATCGATCAGCTGATCGGCGAGAGCAAGCCGATGCGCACCCTCAAGCGACTGCTGCACCGCATCGCCCAGAGTCCCTCCAGCGTGCTGATTTGTGGCGAGAGCGGCACCGGTAAAGAGGTGGTGGCCCGCGCCGTCCATCGCCTGAGTCCGCGGCAGGACAAGCCGTTCATCGCCATCAACTGTGCTGCCATTCCCGAACAACTGCTGGAGAGCGAGCTGTTTGGTTATGTGAAGGGCTCCTTTACCGGTGCCTCCAGCGGTGGCAAACAGGGCCTGATCCAGGCGGCCCATCAGGGCACCCTGTTCCTTGACGAGATTGGCGACATGCCGCTCACCATGCAGGCCAAGCTGCTGCGGGTGCTGGAGCTGCGGGAGGTGACCCCCATCGGGGCCAGCCGACCGGTGCCGGTGGATATTCGCATCATCGCCGCCACTCACCAGCATCTCGATCAATACATCGCCGAGGGGAAGTTTCGTGAAGATCTCTACTACCGCATCAACGTTATCCCCCTCAACCTGCCGCCGCTGCGGGAGCGGGAAGGGGACGTGGAGCTGCTGACCCACTACTTCCTCAACCTGCACACCAGCCGCATTGGCATTGTCTATCCCGGTTTGGCTCCCGAGGTGATGGCGCTGCTCAAGGGGTATCGCTGGCCGGGCAACGTCCGCGAGCTCAGCAACCTCATCGAATATCTGGTCAACGTCAGCCAGGCGGGCGAAGTGATTGACGCCAGTCTGCTGCCCCCCAACATCATCCGCAATCAGGAGCCCCATCGCGTGGCGGACCAGTCGATCCCGGTGACCAATCTGGATGCGTCGTTCAATGTGCCTGCCACCGCTCCGCTCGCCGCCACGCCGGAGAAGCTGCCTGAACCCGTTCCGGGTGAGAGCGGCCTTGAGAGCATGGAAAAACAGATGATAGAAGAGACCCTGCAGCGGCTCGGCAACAAAAAACTGGCCGCACAGGCGCTGGGGATTGGGATTGCCACCCTCTATCGCAAGATAAAGAAGTACGAGATTGCCGTGCAGAGCTGAGGCGCTGGCGGCATCGATCTAGCCCGTGTCGTTTATCGGATGGCACGGGTTTTTTATGGGAACAAGGTTCTGCGCCATTGCCCGGTCGGTGTTGAACAGATTGGCGGGGAAGGGGGGGCGGACAGAATGCAAAAAGCCCGCTCGATGAGCGGGTTTTTTATAATCTGGTGCGTCCTAGTGGATTCGAACCACCGACCCCCACCATGTCAAGGTGATGCTCTAACCAGCTGAGCTAAGGACGCAGGGTGCGCAATGCGGCTTTTATTTCTTTATGCAGAAGTGGTGGGTTTAATTGGATTCGAACCAACGACCCCTACCATGTCAAGGTAGTGCTCTAACCAACTGAGCTATAAACCCACATCTGGAATAACTGCAAAGTATTTAAACTGAATGGTGCGTCCTAGTGGATTCGAACCACCGACCCCCACCATGTCAAGGTGATGCTCTAACCAGCTGAGCTAAGGACGCATAATCAGTGTTCTGTAATGGTGCGTCCTAGTGGATTCGAACCACCGACCCCCACCATGTCAAGGTGGTGCTCTAACCAGCTGAGCTAAGGACGCATCACATAAAAAGTGGTGGGTTTAATTGGATTCGAACCAACGACCCCTACCATGTCAAGGTAGTGCTCTAACCAACTGAGCTATAAACCCACTTTCTATCACTTCACTACGCCAGCGCTGCTGACGTGGTCGGCATACTACCCATGCCCCCCAAGGCTGTCAACAGGCCATATGCACAAAGGAGACTGTTTGCCCAGTTCTTGCGCAGCCTGTTGATTTTGCAGGCGAGTTGTCGCTTGCCAAGCCCTGTTACTGAGATCGCGACAGGGTAGTGCAGGCTTCCGGAGTGGCAAAGCGGCCATAGATGTAGCGCAATCTCGCCCCCAGCATCAGGGCCGCGCTGGTGAGACCGACGATAAAGCCGATCCAGAAGCCCTGCGGCCCCATCCGCGGCACCAGCCAGTCGGTCAGACCCAGGATCATGCCGGTGGGCAGCCCCAGTCCCCAGTAGGCGACGATGGTGACGTAGAAGATCGCCTGGGTATCCTTGTAACCGCGTAGCGCGGCGGCCGCGACCACCTGCACCGAGTCGGAGATTTGATAGATGGCGGCGAAGAACAGCAAAATGGCCGCCAGGACGATCACCTGCTGATCATCGGTATAGATGGAGGCGATCTGCTCGCGCAGCAGCACCGTCATGGCGGCAGTGGCAGCGGCAATGGCCATCCCCAGCATCAAGCCGGTGCGAGCAGCTACTCGGGCGTGATGTGGCTGCCCTTCACCGATGCTGTGGCCAACTCGGATGGTGACACCCACCCCGATGGAGAGGGGCAGCATAAAGACCAGGCTGGAGAAGTTGAGGGCAATCTGGTGACTCGCCACCGTCTCGGCACCGAAGGGGGCCAGCATCAGTGCCACCACGGTAAACAGGGTCACCTCGCAGAAGATCGCCATGGCGATGGGGAAGCCCAAGCGAAACAGTCGCCAGATCCGGCTGCCGTTGGGGCGAGCCAGCTGGGAGAAGAGGCGGATCTCGGTGAAGTGACGGGAGAGCTTCACATAGAGGATCATCGCCAGCAGCATGGCCCACAGCACGATGGCCGTGGCCACGCCACAGCCCACCCCGCCCAGTTTCGGCATGCCGAAGTGGCCGTGAATGAAGATGTAGTTGGCGGGAATATTGACCGCCAGCCCGACAAAGCCGATCACCATGGTAGGCATGGTGTGGGAGAGCCCCTCACTGAAGTTGCGTAGCACCTGGAACAGCACGAACGCGGGAAGACCCCACAGGATGGCATGCAGATAGCCCGTGGTCTTGGCAGCCATCACAGGTTCCACATCCATGAACTGCAACGCCAGCGGGCTGTAATAAAGCGCAATCATCGCCAGCGGGGTGACGATCAGTGCCAGCCAGAAGCCCTGATGAACGGCCGGGCGAATGGCTTCGCGTTTACGGGCGCCATTGAGTTGGGAGACGATGGGGGTGAGCGCCATGATGATCCCCTGCACCAGCAGGATCACCGGTAGCCAGAAGCTGGACGCCACCGACACGGCTGCCAGATCGACTGCACTCACCTGTCCCGCCATCACGGTATCGACGAAGTTCATGGCGACCTGGGCGACCTGGGCGACCAGTATGGGGCTGGCTAGACGGACGAGCTGCTTCGCCTCGGACCAATAACGTTGCACTGACACCTCCGAGTGGATCAGATAAGAGTAAAAAAGAGCGGAAATCGGGAAGAGCCTTTGCACTTTCGGACGAAAGTGCAAAGGGTGGGGGAGGCATTCTAGCCTGAAATTCAGCCAGGACGAAATAGTTGCCGCCCCGAGGGGCAGGATCAGGCGTCTTCGTGATCGCTGATCAGCAGGTTGGCGGCAGCATAGGCAGCCTGTTCGCGCAGTTCGGCGGGCACCCGTTCATCGGCGGCGACCGAGTTGAGGGCGCGGATGGTGGCGGCGATGGCCTTCGGCACATAGCCCTGCTCGCCGGAGCCAATCTGGTTATAGGCGATACGGATCGCTTCACAGCACTCATAAACCATCATGATTTGCTTCCTTGAAAGTAAAAAGGCGAGCAAATATAGCGGTTTTGCTCCCATTTTGTCAGTCTCGCGGTTGTAATTTGCGGCAAGCCCGTTAGTTTGGTTACCCCCTTTTCCTGTTTCGGCCTCTTTGATGCTGTTCTCTTCGCGCAACTCACTGGCGATCTTCCTGACGCTGTTTGCACTTCTCGCCCTGACGCTTAAGGATGGCGCGGACAAATATCTGGTACTCCATGGCTACTCCGTGATGGAGATGGTCTGGTTTCGCTTCTTTGTTCCTTTCCTCGGTCTGCTGCTGTTGTTGCCAAGGCGCACCATGTCGGCGCTGCTGGCGGTGGATCGCTGGCTATTGTTGCGCTCGCTGCTGTTTCTGGTCTGTGCGCTGGTCTCGGTGATTGCGCTGGCCCATGTACCGCTCAACGTCTACACCATCATCTGCCAGCTTGGTTCGCTGGCCTTCGTGGTGGCGGGCGTGATCTTTTTCAGGGAGCGTCTGACCCGGGCCAAGGTGGCGGCCGTGCTGTTGGGGTTGTTTGGCGTGCTGGTGGTGACCCATCCTGACGGGGGCGACGCGAACCTCTACTATCTGCTGCCACTGGTCATTGTACTGGCCAACACCGGCTACAACCTCATCACCAAGCTGGTGGATCCACGTCTGACCACCCTCGATATCCTGATCGTCACCTGCTTCATGCTGGGGATGGTGGCAATGGTCGCACTCTGCTGGCAGCCTGCACTGTGGCGCTTTCCGGCGCTTGCCGACTGGCCCTATCTGCTGGCGCTACCGGTGGTGACCCTGCTCTCCCAATATTGCCTTATCAAGGCGATGCAGTATGCGCAGGCCTCTACTCTGGCGCCCTTCTTCTATTTCCAGATCTTTTTTTCTACCCTCTGCGGCTATCTGATGTTTGGTGAAATGCCGACCCTCAGTAGTATGGCGGGGTGTCTACTCATCGTGCTGGCTGGCATAGTGGTCATCCATTCCCAGCGCCGGGCTCGTGTGCAGGCGCGGTCTGAGGCGGCGGAGCAGGTGTGACAGTTTGTACGAAACGAATAGTGTAAAAACGGATTATGTAAAAGAAGCGGCCACAGGCCGCGATAAAAAACAGAGCGTGTTACCAGAAACAAAGAGGTGATGATGTTTACCGGAATTGTGCAAGGTGTGGCCGAGCTGGTCGCCATCGAAGAGAGTGCTTCATTTCGTACCCACGTGATCCGCATGCCCAGCTGGGAGTGGGGGGAAGGGCTGGCTCTCGGCGCTTCGGTCGCCCACAACGGCTGCTGTTTGACCGTCACTCGGGTCGAGGGGGAGCTGGTCAGCTTCGATCTGATGCAGGAGACCCTGCGTCTCACCAACCTCGGCCTGTTAAAGGTGGGGGACAAGGTCAATGTGGAGCGGGCTGCCCGCTTTGGTGACGAGATCGGCGGTCATGCCATGTCTGGCCATATCATCGGCATGGCAGAGGTCACCTCGGTGATCGATACACCCAACAACCGTCAGGTGTGGTATCGCCTCGCCCCCGAGCTGATGAAATATGTGCTGACCAAGGGGTACATCGGCATCGACGGCATCAGTCTGACCATAGGTGAGGTGCGCGAGCGGGAGTTCTGCGTCCACCTGATCCCCGAGACCCTGGCCCGCACCAATCTGGGTTGGGTCAAGGCTGGCTGGCAGACCAATATCGAGATCGATCCTCAGACCCAGGCCATCGTCGATACCGTGGAGCGGGTGCTGGCCAGTCGAATGGCCTGATGTCAGGGAAAAGCGCAGATGAAACCGGGCCTGAACTATACATTTCACCACTTCGGCATCCCCAGCGCCGAGCCCTTGCCCCATGGCATCCACAGCGAAAAGGTGGGGATGTATACCGAGGATAACCCGGGGCGGTTTCGGGTTCAGTGGCACTACTTTACCGATGATTCCCCGCTGCACGAGCTGCTGAGAACCGTGCCTCACGTCGCCTTCAAGGTGGATGATCTGGCGGCCGCCATTGAGGGGGAAGAGGTGATCCTGGGGCCCTACGAGCCGATCGACGATTATCGGGTGGCGGTGATCAATGATGCCGGGGTGCCCATCGAGCTGATCCAGACCGATCTGGATGACGAGACGCTCTGGGCCAGAGCGAAATCGCGGCAAGGCAGCATCTACCGCTGACCACGAAACGAAAAGGGGCGTCACTCTCGAGAGTCACGCCCCTTTTGCTATCTGGCCGCTCTTAAAACATCTGCTCGTCGTCAGCATCCACGAAGAGTTGCAGACGGTCGCGCTCCTCATCCCGATGCAACCGCAGGTGGATCGGATTGCAGCAGGCCATGCAATCTTCGTAGAACTCCTGATCCCCCTGACTGGCATCCAGCTCGACCAGGGTATGGTGGCCACAGTGAGGGCAGACGATGCGCTTGCTGGTGTACTCGATCATGATAACCTCCTCGGGCCCGCGGGCCGCCTGTCTCCCTTGATTCTAGCTGCGCAGGCGTGGGCTAACCGCGAGCAAGCGCACGTTTATGAAGGAGGTATGACAGGGATCAAACCAGGATCGGAAAAGGGGATCAGCAGGCACTGCCGGGGCAAAAATGGCCCGAAAGTTGGTTTCTAATCGGCGATTTGCAGCTGTTATTGCCAACTAATGGTTGGTAATGGAAGGGGCTGAACGGCGGTTTTTACTGGCCAAAAAGGCCATTTGGCCATCCGGGAGGGGGGCTGTGCATCCGGCCGGTTTTCCTCTTGTTGCCGCTAGGTGGGTATCTATCCTTTGGCACCTATTCACCTATAAAAACGGGGCCACAGACAGGTATGCCTGCGGCCCCGTGAAGGATACCAATGGTTGGTGCGGGCGAATTATTTCGCCCAGCTGGCCAGGGTGTCAGCATTCAGCTCTGCGAGCGAGCTCAGCTGGTAGTTGGCGATGGCCAAGCGTGGGTCACCCACCAATGCCGGGTACATGGGAACGATCAGCGCCAGCTTGTCCTTTACTTGACCCAGCTGGCCAGCATTTCACTATTGAGTTCGGCCAGCGAGCTTAGCTGGTAGTTGGCGATAGCCAGACGCGGGTCTCCCACTAAAGCCGGATCCGGCACGATCAGCGCCTTCATCGAGGCTGCTTTGGCCGCCAGCAGACCGGTGAAGCTGTCTTCAATGGCCAGACAATGTACCGGCTCAACCCCCAGCTTTTCGGCGGCGTGGATATAGACATCCGGGTGCGGTTTGCCGAAACGCTCCACCTCTGCGGAGTGCACCGCCATAAAGCGATCGCGAATGCCGAGTTTGCCGAGCACCGCTTCTACCATCGCAAAGGGTGAGGAGGTAGCCAGACCCACTTTCAGCCCGCGGGCCTCGATAAGGTCGAGCGCTTCCAGCACACCGGCTTTGGCCTGACCTTCGGAGAGGATCAGGGCGTTGACCCGATCCAGAATGCGCTGTACCACTTCTTCCTGGCTCGGGCCGCTCCACGGGCGCAGACGATACCAGTGGGCGACCAGCTGATCGATGCGCACGCCGATGGTCGATTCACAATCCTCGACGGTGTGGGGGTGACCCAGTTCGGAGAAAACGGCGATTTGGGCCCGTTGCCAAAAGGGTTCCGAGTCGATCAGAACACCATCCATATCGAAGATCACGGCAGCTAACATCTTGTACTCCTGACAAATTTGAAGACGGGATTATAAGCCTGACGGGGAAATGCAAAAGGGGCATTGCCATGCCCCTTGCGCCCGATCACATCGGCAAACGTTTGTTTTGCTGTGGCAAAAAAGCACTTAGAACAGTACTTCGACCTTGGCGGCCACGGCTTTGGCTTTCTCTACCGCATCCTGGCAATCCGCTGCGCGGGCCAGCGCCACGCCAAGACGGCGGCGACCGGCGATCTCCGGCTTGCCAAATAGCCGCAGCTGGGCACCCGGTACCAGCGCCAATGCCTCACCAATGCCCTGATAGCGGATATTCTGGCTGTGCCCTTCGCGCAGTACCACGGCGGAGGCACTCGGCCCGTACGGGGTGATGGTGCCGACCGGCAGCCCCAGAATGGCGCGCACGTGCAGGGCGAACTCGGAGAGGTCCTGGGAGATCAGGGTCACCATGCCGGTATCGTGGGGACGCGGCGATACCTCGCTGAACCACACCTCATCCCCTTTGATGAAGAGTTCGACCCCGAACAGGCCGTAACCGCCGAGGGCCTCGACCACCTTGGCGGCCACCTCTTTGGATCGGGCCAGCGCCAGCTCGCTCATCACCTGCGGCTGCCAGGATTCGCGGTAGTCACCATCTTCCTGACGGTGGCCGATAGGATCGCAGAAGTGAATGCCATCGACGGCGCGTACCGTGAGCAGGGTGATCTCGTACTCGAAGGGAACGAAGCCCTCGACGATCACCTTGCCACGACCGGCGCGGCCGCCCTCCTGGGCGTAGGTCCAGCTCTCATCCAGCTTGGCGAGTTCGCGCAGCACGCTCTGTCCCTTGCCGGATGAGCTCATCACCGGCTTCACCACGCAGGGCAGGCCGATAGCCTCGACGGCGGCGACAAACTCCTCCTTGCTCTGGGCAAAGCGGTAGGGGGAGGTGGGCAGACCCAGGGTCTCGGCGGCGAGGCGGCGGATCCCTTCCCGGTTCATGGTGAGCTGGGTAGCGCGGGCGTTGGGCACTACCTTGACCCCTTCTTGCTCAAGGGCAGCAAGGGTATCGGTGGCGATCGCTTCAATCTCGGGGATGATGAGGTCGGGTTTAACCTCGGCAACCAGGGCACGCAGGGCGTTGCCATCGAGCATATCCAGCACGTGGGCAGCGTGGGCCACCTGCATGGCGGGGGCATTGGGGTAGCGGTCGGCGGCGATCACTTCGATCCCGAACCGTTGCAACTCGATGGCGACCTCCTTGCCAAGTTCGCCGGAGCCCAGCAGCAGGGCACGGGTGGCGCCGGGGCGGGTTGCGGTTCCAAACATACGATCTCTCCTGATGTCGATGGTCACTGTTGATGGCCGCTATCGCGGGAATAGCGGGCAAAAAAAGAGGCACGCATGGCGTACCTCAGGAAACGGATTTGTGAGCGCGCTGCTCCAGATGGGTCAGCAAGGTAATGGCGCCAATGATGATGGCGGCGCCAAGCCACAGACGGCCGGGGGGCGCCCAGCCAAATACCAGCCAGCCCGCCAGCACATTCATCGGCAGCTTGGCAAAATCGAAAGGCTGCACGAAGGAGGCCTCCGCTACGCTGTAGGCGCGAGCGATGGACATCTGTGCCAGTGCCGTCAACACGCCGGAGGCGGCTACCAGCAGCCACTGGCTCTCGCTTGGCCACTGCCACTCCGGCAGTGCCAGCATGACGTTGAACGGGGTACTGAAAATAAGCAGGTAGACCACGATAGTGTGGGATGATTCGTTGGCAGCCTGATAGCGCACCATCAGGGAGTAGCCGGCCCAGAACAGCGCCGCTGCCACCGGCAGCAGGGAGGCCCAGTTGAATTCGTCAGTCCAGGGGGCGAGGATCAGCATGGCGCCGGCAAAGCCCGCCAGGGTGGCCAGAATGCGGGTGCGGCTCACCTGCTCCTTGAGCAGCAGGGCGGAGCCCAGGGTGGCAAACAGCGGGGAGGTCATCAGCAGGGCGATCCCCTGCCAGATGGGGACGGGGTACGCCAGTGCCCAGAGCCAGAGCTGGATGCCGATCACTGCCAACAATACCCGCAACAGGTGCAACCGGAACTGATTGGTCATCAGGGATTGGCGCAAGCCATGACGAACCAGCCAAGGCAGCAGGCAGATCAGGGCGATCAGGTATTGATGAAAAGCGACTTGGGTCGATGGGAGGCCAAGCTTGAAGCTGACATACTGGCTCAGGCTGTTGACGGCGGCGAAGCAGAGTCCTGCCACCATCATCCAGACTGCACCGGCCAGAGGAGAGTGCCTGCGCGAGGGTATCATGGGATCCGGGTCGCTGGAAAAAAGTGCGGCGGATCATAACGGCAATCGTTTGTTCTGCCAAGGGTTGAAGCGCGGCCGCAGGGTTGGCTGGCGAGGAAGTGGCCTTTCATCAAAAAATTTGAACAAGTTGAGCATCTATTTTCGCTATCAGCAAATAAGCACAATGTTTAGAGTGACCTCCATCGACAGCAACGCTGTGCAACCGACAACCAAATGGAGTTTCACCATGGCCAATATCCTCGTACTCAAATCCAGCATCCTGGGTCAATATTCCCAATCCAACGCCCTGATCGACGGCTTCCTGGCTGATCATCAGGATGATGCCGTCACCGTGCGTGATCTGGCTGCCCTCAACCTGCCGGTGCTGGATGGCGAGCTGGCCTCCGGCCTGCGCGGTGGTGACAACCTCAATGAGCGTCAGTTGGCGGTGATCGCCCAGTCCGACGAGCTGATCGCCGAACTCAAAGCAAGCGATCTGGTGGTGATTGCGGCCCCCATGTACAACTTCAACATCCCGACCCAGCTGAAAAACTGGATCGATCTGGTAGCTCGCGCTGGCGTCACCTTCCGCTATACCGAGACCGGTCCGGTCGGTATGGTTGAAAATACCCGTGCGTTGGTGATCAGCCCCCGCGGCGGCATGCACGTTGGCAGCGCCACCGATCTGGTCACCCCCTACATGCGTACCGTGCTGGGCTTCATCGGTATCAAAGAGGTGGATTTCATCTACGCCGAGGGGATGGGGATGGGCCCGGATGCCCAGAGCAAGGGGATGGAAGCGGCCAAAGCGCAGCTTGAGGCTCTGGCTATCTAAGGGCTCTCTCTATAAGGGCTCTTTATCCCGTCAGGGGTTATCTCTTCAAGGGGTTGCCCGCCAGATACCACAACGCAGCCATCAGGCTGCGTTTGTTTTTTGGCTTGGTGTGATTGCGACAGACGTTATTGCGACAAGACCGTAATGCTACAGAGAGTATCGCGGCAAGCGGTCGGTATAGACGTTCCGGCGGAGTCACTACTCCAGCATAAAGCGGCGACAACCACGCACCAGCAGCAATGCCACCGCGACCAGCAGGCCAAGCAAGAGGGTGGTCAGCCACTGTTCGGTACTTTGCGGCATGTGGGGCGTGAAGAGGCTGATCATCAACAGGGTACAGAGCGTGATCAACAGGCTCTGTCGGGTCATCAATATCATGGGGTCATCCTTGGTTTGCTCACCTGAAACGATTTTAATGCCCTCTTGTGACAGGGTGATGTATCCGTGCATCACCCTGTTGGGGCTCTTCAGACCATATCAGGTTTTTACCGCAGAGCCAGCGCCATCACTGGCGCTGTGATCCCGATCCCGCTAGCTCTCTTTATCTGAACTGTTTCTGCGCTGGCTGGTAGTGAAAATCGCCGCTGGCGAGCCGCGCTTCCAGTGCTGCCTGATCGATCTCCTGCGCCTTGCAGAGATCATCCAGATCGTCATAGCGATCACGCAGCTGCATATTGACGACGCTCAGCAGCATGTTGATGTCCATGGTGGCGAACTTTTTCAAATCCATGATTATTTCTCCCGATCCAGTGATTGCAGCTGCTCGATGGCGGCGCTGACGCTGTGCAGATGCTGGCGGATCGCCTCGCGGGATTCGCTCGGCAGATAGTCGGTCAGGGTATGTTGCCAGCTGCCAGCTTCACTCTTGAGCTGCAGGAAGAGGGCGAGCCCGGCATTGGTGAGGGAGACCAGGCTGATGCGTTTGTCCTGCTCGCTGCTCTCGGTAAAGATGATCCCTTTTTCGACCAGACGGCGGATCTCACGGGAGATGCGCACCTTGTCCATGCCGCTCGCCTCGACCAGCTCTTTCTGACTGATGGGGTAGTTGGGGCCGAGCACCATCATCAGGCGCCACTGCGGCACGGTCAGCTGGTAACGCTGCTCATAAAACTGTTCGAAGGTATCCCGTAGCATCTCGGCGGCATGTACCAACTGATAGGGCGGGTAGTGAGCGAGTAACGCTATGATTTTTGACATATTACACCCTGCTGTGACGGCTGCATCAGATGCAGTTTCTTTTGATACTTTGACATTGATGATACGAAACTCAAGCTGATTTGTCTGACCCGGTTGCGATGAAATGTGCGGTGGCGCACGCCCTCAAGGAAAAACCGGGTCTGACCGACGGGATTTTAAGCCAACGTTGTTCAGCCTTTACGCAACCAGATGAGGGCATTCTGCTTGAGCCAGGCCTCGCGAGTGTGGATAGCGTAGAGCGCGGCCTCGTCGCGGCTGCCCGCTTGCCAGCTTTGTGGCTCCTGTTTGGGCAGCTTGCGCTGACCCAGCAAGCAGGCCGGAATGTGCGGATTGGCCTCGATGGCGACCAGCAGATGGGGCTTGGCTGCCTCGGCACCCTCGGTAGCAAAGACCATCAGTGCCTTGTTATAGAGCAACCAGCTGGAGGCTTCATCGAAGCGCACCAGCAGGGCGGCCAACGCCTGCCAATCCCCTTGCAGTGCATAGAGGGTGGAGAGGTTGTAGCGGCAACCCAGCTCATCGGCCATGCAGATTGTCAGCAGCTCCAGATACTCCGCTTTGGCCTCGCCCAGCTTGCCAAGGCGCAGCAGGCAGTCGGCGCGGCCGGCTCTGGCGGCCAGCAGAGGACGCAGCTCGGGGGCACTCCAGCCGTGGCCGGCGATTTGCTGCCAGAAGGCTTCATCAAAGAGCGGAGTGGCATCGGCGATGATCTTCTCGAACCAGCCGAGGCGGGCCTGATGATCGCGGCAGCTGTCGGCCAGCTCGAACCAGGTCTGCCACTGCTGGGCCTGCTCGCCATTGAGGGTGACATCAGCGCTGGGGGCGGCCTGATACTGGTCGAGGTTGAGCAGCTGGTTGAGGGCGGTTTTCATATTCTGGCGCTGGCGTTTGCAGAACTCGACAAAGGGGAGTTCACTGGCGGCGGCGCTATAGAGCATCTGGGCCATCTGCTTGTCGCGAAACAGGCTCAGCTCGGCGGCCAGACTGAAGCGGTACTGGGTGGTCGGGTCGTTCAAATCCTTCGGCTTGGGCCAGGTGGCAAAACCCATGCTGAAGCCATAACACCATTGACCGAGGGGGTGGCTCTGTTCGAACACCTGCTCGGGGTTATCGCTGGGCAGGCGGCACTGGCTGGGCAGGGCCAGCTGGGCGTCGTCGGCTTGGGATTCCAGTTCGGCGATCAGGTGGTTGAGGGCTTCTGCGCTTTTTTCATCCAACTCGGCATCCTGTTCCAGCAGACCAGCCAGCGGGCGTTGCCAGTCAGGGCTTTCCGGCCCCACCAGACGAGCACAGAGAAAACCGTGCAGGGCCGGGTAGGTCATGTCCTGATCGCTGTGGCTCTGGATCCATTGATTAAGATGGCGGGTACGAGTGGATGGGTTCATCGACAGTTCCTCTGGATTTGAACAGCCGCGAAGTCTACCTAAAAGTGGGGTTATTTGCAGCAAATGGCCGCCTGTTTGGCGATTTAATCACCATTGGCGGATAAGATAGGGGCGAAAGGGCGGCTCGTGGTGGCTTGGGGACTAGGCCGGATCACCGCTCTTGAGGTAACATGCGCGCCCATAGGGGCCATGATCAATTGGTCCATCCGGGTAATGAAAAAAGAGAGCACCATGATACAGATTGGCAAGATGAACACCCTCACCGTTGTTGAACTCGAAGATCGCGGCGCCTGGCTTGCGGCCGATGAGTACGGTGAACTGCTGCTGCCCAAGCGTCAACTGCCAGAAGGGGTGAAAGAGGGGGATAGCGTGCAGGTCTTCCTCTATCTGGATGCCGACTGCGAACCGGTGATCACCACCGACAAGCCATTTGCCATGGTGGACGAATTTGCCGGTCTGAAAGTGGTCAATGCCAACAAGATTGGTGCTTTCCTCGACTGGGGCATGAAAAAGGATCTGTTTGTGCCCAGCCGCGAGCAGAACAAGCCGATGCAGGTGGGCCACGTCTATCTGGTGCGTCTGCAACTGGATAACGAAGGGCGCATGGTCGGCACCAGCCGCATCGAGCGTTTCCTGACCCCGGCCGGCAGCAACTTCAAGGTTGGTGACGAAGTGACCGCGCTGCCGGGTGAGCACTCGCCCCTTGGCATCAAGGTGATCGTCAACGGTCAGTATCCCGGCATGCTGTTCAAGAACGAAGTGTTTGGCCGGGTGATGACCGGTCGGCCGCAAACCGCCTGGGTCAAGCAGGTGCGCGAAGATGGCAAGCTCGATCTGACCCTGCAAAAGCCGGGTCTGGCGCGGGTTGATGACGCTGGTGAGCGCATTCTGAGCCGGATGAAAAAGCAGGGCGGCAGTCTAGCGGTGGGTGACAAGAGCGAACCCGAGCTCATCTACAAGCTGTTCAGCATGAGCAAGGGTACCTTCAAGAAGGCGATCGGCGGCCTCTACAAGCAGGGCAAGATCGTCATCGAAGATAACGCCATCACTCTGGTGGCCACAGAGACCGACTCGGCCGTGGATAGCGAATAAGATGCCGAGTCCCTGTGTTGGCCTCTGCAAGGCGAAAGACGGGCTTTGCCTTGGTTGTGGCCGCACCTTGACCGAGATCGGCCACTGGTCGGCGATGGATAGCAAGGCCCAGCTGGCGGTGATGGCCGAGCTGAATGGCTCGAAAAGCACCCACCGCTGTCCGGGTTGTGGCGAACCGGCCTATTGCGCCGTCTCTGCCGGTCAGACCATCGCCCAGTGCTGGTGCAGCCAGTTGCCGGTATTGCCGATGCAGGAGGCCAGCGCTTGCTGGTGCCGCCGCTGTCTGGCCAAGGCTATCGCGGCGCAGGATTAGCAGAGAGCAGAAATAAAAGAGCATAGAAACAAGAAAGGCGCCGATGGCGCCTTTCTTATGCCTGCTGCTGGCGATGCCAGCGCACATGCACTTGATCTTCGGTCAGCAGACGGGGCAGCAGGAAGGTGGCGAAGATCACCTCAAACTCATCCTGATGATCCAGCAAACCGACCCACACTTCGACCCAGCGCTCCATATCGACCGGCTCACCCAGCTCGGTCGACCAGTCGGCATTGGGCAGGGTCGCCTCCACGGCGCCACGCTGCTCAAACTCCAGGGTGATGTCGACTATTTGTTCGGGGGCCAGCATATCGGCGGCCTGCTCAAGAAACTGATCATAGGCCCATTCGACCAGCTGATCCGGGGTACGCTGTTCCATGAAATCACTCCAGATACATCGAGGTTCGCTACTGTAACAATTATTGGCTGTGGCGGCCAGACCAGTGCGCCGGGCGTGCCTGACCTGTCCAAGTTGCCGTTGGGGGAGTATGGTTAAGGCGCGGATCATCTGGCAGGGAGTAAGGGGATGAAGCAGCGGGGACGGCGGCAACAGATCAAGCGACGGCGCGAGGCCTGGTGGTGGCACTATCTGCCGCTTCACCGCGAGACGGTGGGCGGCCATCTGGGCCCACCGGAGAAACCCGATGAGCCCTGAGGATCAGTCGGCCTGATGCACCCGATTGAGGGTGATCTGACCCAGTTGCCCCATCTGACGGCGGATCCAGACCGAGCGCTTCTGCACATAGGGTGAAGGGGGCTTGACCCGATAGCGCCACGGATTTGGCAGGACGGCGGCCAGCAGGGATGACTCGTAGCGGGTCAAGCGGCTGGCCGGTTTGCCAAAGTAGGTGCGGGCGGCGGCTTCGGCGCCATAGATGCCGGGGCCGAACTCCACGATATTGAGATAGACCTCGAGAATGCGGGCCTTGTCCCAACCCAGCTCCATCAGCAGGGTAAACCAGGCCTCCAGCCCCTTGCGCAGGAAGCTGCGATCACTCCACATAAAGAGGTTCTTGGCGGTCTGCTGGCTGAGGGTGCTGGCGCCGCGCACCCGTTCGCTGTGCTGGTTGTGCTTGAGGGCCGCGTTGATGGCATCCATGTCAAAGCCGTTGTGCTCGGCAAAGCGCTGATCCTCGGCGGCGATGACCGCCAGTTGCAGCTCCTTGGAGATGGACTCCAGATCTACCCATTGATGGCGTACCTGGGTGATCTTGGCGGGCGGAAAGAGGGCCCGCTCGATACGCCAGCTCCACATCGGCGGATCGATAAAACGCAGCAAGGCGACCGAGCCGACCGAGCAGAGCAGCCCGGCCAGCGCGATCTTGCCTGCCCACCTCAACACCCGGCGCCCAAGCGATGCAGATGGACGCTCAGGGGCCACAGAGTCAGGGTCAGACTCCCACTGATAATGGCTGGGATCATCGGGATCCGGAATTATTGGGGCAGCCATTCGATGTGGCAGAACTTCTCGTCAACACGGCGGGAGAGCAGCATGCGGGCAAACAGGTGCTCATACTCTTGTTCTTCATTGCCAAGGCCTACCCAGATCTCGGCATAGTCGGTGTCGCTCACGGCAAAACCCACGTCCGCTTCCCAGTCATCGGCCGGGTCGGTTTCGGCCAGCAGGCCGCGGTCGTTGAACTCCTGATTGAAGCGGGCGATCTCCTGCTCCGGCAGGTTGTCAGAGGCCAGCTCCATAAAGAGTTGGAGGGCGGTATCGAGCAGTTCCTCGACGCTGTGCATTTCGTCATTCATAGACATAAGCGGTCTGTTCCAGAAAAGAGAAAAAGGTGCCGCGCAGATCACTGCCTGCGGGGCGGCGCTATTCTAGCGGTCGGCAGACCCCTTGGCGAGATGAGGCGAGCCGCTGTGACCTGTTTTTGTGCCAATAAAAAACCGGATCCAGTGACAGGATCCGGTCTTCATTGGGGGAAGGGGTCACGCATAGGGCGTCAGCTCATCCCTTCTTGTCATCGGCGAAGGTGATGTTGAGCTCCAGTACCGACAGCTCATCACTCTTCTGATCCAGTTGGACGGTTATCTTCTCCGGATCAATGTTGACGTATTTGCGGATCACATCGAGGATGTCCTGCTTGAGCTGGGGCAGGTAATCCGGCCCCCCTCTGGATGAACGCTCGTGAGCAACAATGATCTGCAACCGCTCTTTGGCCAGTTGTGCGGTGTTCTGTTTCTTGTTGGAACGAAAATAATCCAATAATGACATGTTTAACTCCCGAACAGTCGGCTAAAGAAGCCCTTCTTCTCTTCTTCCAGAAAACGAAATTCCTTGGCATCGCCCAGCAGGCGGGACACCGCATCTTCGTAGGCCTGACCGGCATCGGACTCCTTGTCCAGAATAACCGGTTCGCCGGAGTTGGAGGCGCGCAGCACCGCCTGGGACTCCGGGATCACCCCGAGCAGCGGGATGGCCAGGATCTCCTGCACATCCTGCACGCTCAGCATGTCGCCGCGGTTGACGCGGGTCGGGCAGTAGCGGGTCAGCAGCAGGTGCTCCTTGATGGGGTCTTCGCCACGCTCGGCGCGACGGGACTTGGAGGCCAGGATGCCAAGGATGCGGTCGGAGTCACGCACGGAAGAGACTTCCGGGTTGGTGGTGACGATCGCTTCATCGGCAAAATAGAGTGCCATCAGTGCGCCCGCCTCGATCCCCGCCGGCGAGTCGCAGACGATGTAATCGAACTTCATCTCTGCCAGCTGATCCAGGATCTTCTCGACCCCCTCACGGGTGAGGGCATCTTTGTCCCGGGTCTGGGAGGCGGGCAGGATAAACAGATTTTCAGAGCGTTTGTCTTTGATCAGCGCCTGATTGAGGTTTGCTTCCCCGTTGATGACGTTGACGAAGTCATACACCACGCGCCGCTCGCAGCCCATGATGAGATCCAGGTTTCTCAGACCGATGTCAAAGTCAATGACCACTGTCTTGTGACCACGCTGGGCTAAGCCGGTGCTCAGGGCCGCACTGGTTGTGGTCTTGCCAACGCCACCTTTACCCGATGTAACGACTATGATTCGCGCCATTCTCGCTTCCTTGTAACTCTATTTGATACGGTCTATTCGGAGTTGTTCGTTGTCCAGCCGGACGTGTACCGGTTGCTGGATCAGGCCTGCCGGCAATGCATCGCTCAGCTGGAATGTGCCCGCGATGGAGAGCAGCTCGGCCTGTAATTGCTGGCAATAGATCCGGGCCTGGGTGTTTCCCCGGGCACCGGCAATGGCTCTGCCACGCAGGGTGCCATAAATATGAATGCTGTCGTCGGCGAGCACTTCGGCTCCCGGACTGACGGACCCCAGCACCACCAGCGAGGTGCCGGCGGCGTAAATCTGCTGGCCGGAACGAACCGGTCCCACATGTACCTTGCTCGGGATCAAGGGGGCGGGTTCGGGCTCGGGAACTACCACAGGCGCGGCTGGCGCGGGGGCAGGCTCGGGTTCCGGCTCGCTCTTGCGACTCTTGCCCGAGGCCATCACGGCCAGTCCCACCGCCTTGGCGGCTGTCTTCATCTCTTCACTGCGCGCCCCCGTGATGCCAACCAGCACAAACTCTTCGGACTCCACCAGCTCCTTGAGCTGTTCGAAATCGGGAATATGTTCCAGTCGGGAAACATTGATCACCAGCGGCGCACAATTAAAAAAGTAGGGTGCCTGGGCCACTTTTTCGGCCAACAACTGACGTATCCGCTCAGGCTCGCCATCGCTGATATGCAACACAGAAATAGTGAAGGTGGTCCCTTTCAATTCGTTATCGCGCTCAACCATGAATCTTCCCCGAGGCAGAGATGCTAATCCGTTATTGTTATTCAATTCCTGATGTTATAGTTTGCCCCCATCAGAGGCAATAAACTCGTCGGATTATATCAATTTCCATGTTGTGTGCAGTCTATAAAAGTCGCAAAAAAGCCGAGACCTACCTTTTTGTTGAAAAAAGAGAGGATTTCTCCCGCGTTCCCGCGCCATTGCTGAGCGCATTCGGGCGTCCCGAGCTGGTGCTGATGACCAAGCTGGATCCGGCCAAGCCCTTGGGGTTGGCTGATGTCGGCAAGGTGATGGCCGCGCTGACCAACCAGGGGTTCTACCTGCAGGTGCCGCCGCCCCCTGAGAATTTGCTGGAGCAGCACAAGGCCAGCCTGAAAAAACCATCCTGAATATCCAGCCCCGTTGTGTGTTCTGCCCAGCGGGGCTAATTCTTTGTGACTCTGCATGACGCATTCCGGCCCCGGAGAGGTGGCCTGCGATAATCCCGTGACAGGATCTGGCCAAATTAAACCCTCCCTTTGGTGATATTCACTTTTCGCTGTTTAAATAGAAAGTCAATCTGCTCCCAACACCATATCCTCAACCTTTGCTGGCGCTCACAAAAATAGCGAGTGGCGCCCGCTCATATCCTCCATTTCAACGGCTATTGGTTCATTCATCGATTATTTTCAGCCTCTTCCTTGGGCGCTTTTTTGGCCTCCACTGCGTGATGAGTTGTCCATCAAAGGGCGCGTAAAGAGGGCGGTGATAACGGTGCTAAAACCAGTTTGCGCGATGCGCTGTGGCCAAAATGATGAGCTAACCCCCTGTTTGTGTACTTGATTGTTTGCCCTGATCACGAAAGTGCCACATAGGTGGCACTTTCGTGGCGGCGTGATAATCCGCAGGGTGAGCGGTAACCGCGTCTTGCCAAACAAGGGTATGACCAAAGGGGGGATATTGAGCTGAGGGGCCATCTCGATATCGATTAGTTGTGGAATCGTGACCGGGGCAAGATAGCAGGTACAGGTTTCATGTAGGGGCGTAATGTCCCTCTCAATGCATTGAGAAGAGTTAATCAAGGTATGTAATCAGAGAGACATTTAGATAAGGCAATCCGCATTGCGGTGGCGTAGCAGGGGTATATCCGCGACGCCCTACAGTGAAATGGTCGGTATGCCGGTATAAGTGCCCGGCATCCCATTCGGGCAATAAAAAAGGCGGGATATCCCGCCTTTGTTCAGATGAGGGTCGTAACCCTTATTTATTCGCAGGCAACCTGCATCACCTTGATGGCCAGACCGCCACGGGAGGTTTCACGGTACTTGGAGTCCATGTCCTTGCCGGTGATGTACATGGTCTCGATCACCTTATCCAGGGAGACGCGCGGCTTGGAGGTACGACGCAGGGCCATACGGGAGGCGTTGACAGCCTTCATGGCTGCGATGGCGTTACGCTCGATGCAAGGCACCTGTACCTGACCGGCAACCGGATCACAGGTCAGACCCAGGTTGTGCTCCATACCGATCTCGGCAGCTTCGCAGACGTGCTCCGGGCTACCGCCCATCAGCTCGGTCAGGCCGGCAGCGGCCATGGAGCAGGAGACACCCACTTCACCCTGGCAGCCCACTTCGGCGCCGGAGATGGAGGCGTTCATCTTGTAGAGGATGCCGACGGCACCGGCAGCCAGATAGAAACGGGTGTACTCGTCGCGGCCAACCGGCTGGATGAACTTGTCGTAGTAGGCCAGTACGGCCGGGATGATACCGGCAGCGCCGTTGGTCGGGGCGGTGACGACACGGCCACCGGCTGCGTTCTCTTCACTCACGGCCAGAGCGAACATGTTGACCCAGTCAACGATGTTCATCGGGTCGCTCGAGAGGTTCTCGTTGGTGTTGAGCTGACGGTAGAGCGGTGCGGCACGACGGGGCACGCGCAGCGGGCCGGAGAGAACGCCTTCGGTACGGCAGCCGCGCTCGATACCTTCGCGCATGGTGTTCCAGATCTTGCCGAACTTCTTGTAGATCTCTTCCGGAGTGTTGAAGCACTTCTCGTTTTCCATCATCAGGGCAGAGATGGAGAGACCGGTCTGGCTGCAATGGGCAACCAGCTCAGCGGCGCTCTTGAACGGATAGCGTACGGACATGTCGCCGCTGTCAGCCTTGCCGAAGTTCTCTTCGTCAACGATGAAACCGCCACCGATGGAGTAGTAGGTCTTGCTGTAGACCACTTCATCTTCGATCAGGGCAGTCAGCTTCATGCCGTTTTCGTGCAGCGGCAGGGCTTCGTCGTGGAATACCATGGCGTCGCGCGGGAAGCTGACGGTGTGGCAGTGCAGGCCGATCGGCAGGCGCTCGGTCTGTTCAACACGGGAGATAAACTCGGGGATGGCATCGATATCGACATTTTCCGGCAGGTTGCCAGCCAGGCCCATGATGATGGCAGTGTCGGTATGGTGGCCTTTGCCGGTCCAGGAGAGGGAGCCGTAGACATCGACATTGATCCGGGTTACATCGCGGATCTTGCCGCCCGCGCGCAGCTCGTCAACAAACTGTTTGGCCGCTTTCATCGGGCCAACAGTGTGGGAAGAAGAGGGGCCTACACCGATTTTGAAGATATCAAAAACGCTGATCATGTCACTATTACCTCAGGGTAGAAGGGGGCGGCATGCCCACTCACAGAAATTTGGGAGATCCATGGAATGCGCTTGTCAGCGCAGGTCACAGAACCAGATAACCGTAGTGTAACGGCTCCAGACCTAAAAAAAGTTGAAATAGATCTATTTTTGTTGAATCTGAGGCGCGAGTATAAAATTTATTTTTGTGCTTATCCATTTTGTTAAGCGTTTGCCCATAAAAATACCCGGCGATGCCGGGCATTTCGGAACCAAATGGATTCATTTTCCGTTTTTTAACATTCGGTAATGTTAACGGCGAGGCCACCACGGGCCGTCTCCTTGTATTTGGTCTTCATGTCGTTGCCGGTCTCCCACATGGTCTTGATCACCTTGTCCAGCGACACCTTGTGCTCGCCGGTGCCGCGCAGGGCGAGACGGGCGGCATTGATCGCCTTGACCGCCCCCATGGCGTTGCGCTCGATGCAGGGCACCTGTACCAGCCCGCCAATAGGATCGCAGGTGAGCCCGAGGTTGTGCTCCATGCCTATTTCGGCGGCGTTCTCCACCATGGCCGGGCTGCCACCCAGCAGTTCGGTCAGCGCGCCAGCCGCCATGGAACAGGCGACTCCCACTTCTCCCTGACAACCCACTTCGGCGCCGGAGAGGGAGGCGTTCTTCTTATATAAGATGCCGATGGCAGCTGCGGTGAGGAAGTAGCGGATCAGCGTCTCGTCATCCACCTTGTGCACGAAGCGATCGTAGTAGTGCAGCACGGCGGGGATGATGCCCGCAGCGCCATTGGTGGGGGCGGTGACCACCCTGCCACCGGCGGCGTTCTCTTCATTGACCGCCAGCGCAAAGAGATCGACCCACTCCATCACCATCAGCGGATCCTTGTTGAAGTTGGTCTCGCAGCTTAGCTGGCGGAACAGCCCCGGGGCGCGGCGCCGAACCTTGAGGCCGCCCGGCAGCACCCCTTCGCTTTTGCAGCCTCGCTCGACGCAGCCCTGCATCGCCTGCCAGATCTTGCGCAGCCCCGCTTTTATCTGCTCATCGCTGCGAAAGACCCGCTCGTTGGCCAGGATCAGCCCCGAGATGGAGAGGCCGCTCT
This sequence comes from Aeromonas sp. R4-2, assembly GCF_040908295.1. NCBI lineage: Bacteria > Pseudomonadati > Pseudomonadota > Gammaproteobacteria > Aeromonadales > Aeromonadaceae > Aeromonas > Aeromonas sp. R4-2. Next base: position 68,037 of record NZ_JBFODL010000009.1, read on the forward strand.
CCTGACAGTGGGCCAGCAGTTGGGCGCCGCTGTCGAACGGGTAGGGGACTGGGTGCTCGGCATCGGACTTAGCGGCCTCTTCCTTGGCGGTGGCAAAGTGGCTCTCTTCAATGATGAAGCCGCCCCCGATGGAGTAGTAGGTCTGGCTGAAGCGCAGGTTTTCCTCTTTATCAAAGGCCCGCAGAGTCATGCCATTGGTGTGGGCCGGCAGGGTTTTGCGGCGGTTGAAGATGATGGCACCGGTGCGTGGAAAATGGCTTGGTTGCTCGCCTGCCAGCGGCAGGCTCTGTTCCTTTTCCACTCGAGCCAGAATGGCGGGAATCGCATCGATATCGACCGATTCCGGTTCAAAGCCCGACAACCCAAGAATGATCGCCTTGCCGGTACCGTGCCCTTTGCCGGTCTGGCCCAGCGAGCCGTAACACTCCACTTCGACCCGCGTGACCTGTGGCAGATGCCCTTGCAGCTTGAGCTGCTGGACGAAGGCATAAGAGGCACGCATGGGGCCGACGGTATGGGAAGAGGAGGGACCAATTCCGATGGAAAACAGGTCAAACACGCTGATCATGACATCAATCCGGTGATGGTTTATGTCTGTTTATTCTAGGATTTTTGCCGTGGATGGAAAGCGGGGATGTGCGGTGCTGTGACATGGACACAGATAATGGGGCCGGGGGGAACCAAGAAGGTTGAAGGGGCTGATCCCCTTCAACCGGCCTGATCAGTCGAGAAATTCGCACAGGTAGGCGGTGGGGGTTTTCACTTCCAGTTTGAAGGAGGAGTGACCGGCCACCAGGAAGGATTCCCCCTGGTTGTAGGTGTGCCACTCATCTTCATCAGCCAGCTGGATGGTGAGGGCGCCCTTGATCACTGTCATCCGTTCGGGGGCGGCAGTGTTGAACAGGTAGTCACCGGCGTTCATCACCCCGACGGTTGATTTCTCGCCTTTTTGTTCGAAACCGATGGATTTTACATTTCCGTCGAAATACTCGTTAACTTTCAGCATCTTTACATCCCTGTATGTACGTTTGTGCAGCCAAACTAGCACAATCTTTTGCCAGTTGTCATGGGGGATGAGGTAAAAATCGCCGAGACCGCTTTGAATCTTCACTTTTTCGCAAACTTATTAATAGCCAAGGTTAATGATTTGCTGATTTAAAACAGCAATTAAATGTGAGATAACACGCGCAAACAGGGGAATGGGCAGCCGCTCATTCCCCTGTTTGGTTAATTGCACTGGGAAAAGTGTGAATTTTGCTACATAAAGGAACATATTGTGTTAACTAAAGGACTCATTAAAAACATCGGCTTCCAGGTTGTGGTCGCCATGGTACTGGGCGCAGTGGTCGGCGCGTTCATGGGTGAACAAGCCACCGTGTTTGCACCGCTCGGTACCCTGTTTATCCAGCTGATCAAGATGCTGGTAATCCCGCTGGTGGCGGTAGCCATCCTCTCCGGCGCCGCCAATCTGGGCGCCAGCCCGGCTGCGGGCAAGATCGGTGCGGCTACGCTGGCCTTCTTCCTCGTGACCTCCGCGTTGGCCGTGTTGCTGGCGCTGGTGATGGGGCAGATCTTCAAACCGGGTGTCGGGGTCGATTTCGCTTCCGTCGCCTCCATGTTTGGCGGTGACTACGCCGATAAAGGGGCGCTGCCGGATGCAGTCGCCACCCTGCTTGGCATGATCCCCACCAACGTATTCAACTCACTCAACGAAGCGAACATCCTGCAGATCCTGGTATTCTGCATGTTCCTCGGCATTGCGCTGGCCAAACAACCGCGCGAGCGGGCCAAGCCGCTGGTCGATGGGCTCAATACCCTGGTGGATGCCTTCGTCTGGATGATCAACAAGGTGATGATCATCGCGCCGCTCGGGGTGTTCGGTCTGATGGCGGAAGCCATCGGAACCTATGGCTTCGATGTGCTGACCCTGGTACTCAAGCTGTTCGTGGTCTATGTGGCTGCCATCCTCATCTTCGGCTTCGTGGTCTATCCGCTGCTGGTGATGATGTTCTCCAACACGCCGGTAATGAAGTACCTCTCTGCCATGAAGAAGCCGCAGATCGTGGCCTTCTCCACCGCCTCTTCCATGGCGACCCTGCCGGTCAATATGGAGACCTGCGAGCATGATCTGAAAGTGACCAACGCGACCGCCTCCTTCGTATTGCCGCTGGGTGCCACCATCAATATGAGCGGCAACGCCATCTATTACGGTCTGGTCGCTATCTTCTTCGCGCAGGTTTACAACATCGATCTGAGCGTCGGTGCCTGGGCAGCCATCATTGTGACCTCCACTCTGGGCGCGATCGGTCAGGCCGGTGTGCCGGGCCCAAGCTTCCTGGTGGTTGCCGTGCTGCTGGCGGCCGGGATCCCCATCGAAGGGTTGCCGCTGCTGTTCGCGCTGGATCGTCTGTTCGACATGATCCGCACCTCCCTCAATATCACCGGCGATGCGGCCTGTGCTGTCATTGTTGACCGCTTCAGCCCGGAATATGACCCGCAGCGCTGGAACAAGGCATAATTGCTTTGAGCTGGACTGAGATATAACAGCCCTAAGCTGACACTGCGTAACGCGAGCCCCTGCCATGATGGCGGGGGCTTTTTTATATCTGCCGGACAAGTATCAGAGCAAAGGTGTGCACAAGAGATTGCTGACGGATTTAGCTGTGTTGAATGGAGAGTACAGGAGGGGAAAACATCAGTTGTGGGCATGGGCCGTATGGCGTCAACCGGCCTGTTGTAGATGCCGGGGTAGGGGATTGTCAAACGGCGGGTAACAAAAAGGGGAGCTTTGCTCCCCTCGGATATGATCTGCTGCTGGTTCTACTCCATCAGGCCATATGGTTAAACCATCCTGGTTACACCCTTGTGGCGAAAGAAACAGCGTCAACGTGATGAAATCATATCTATGTTGACCATCTCGGCATTATTACTGAAAAGCGCCAGTTGGTGGCGATTAAACAGACATGGCAAAGAGGGTCGGTCCGGATTGATGCCTCTCTATCCGGCTCAGAACTGTGACAGTGAGGGCAGAGAGACAGCAACCAGGGTGAAAAACACCGTGAAAACGGCAGTAACGACAAACTCTTTCATTTTTCTCTCCCTAAGTTGTTGGTTGATGTAGTCAAGATACCATAACAAGGGGGTAAAACAAGGTGTAAGTTGATAAAATGACTGCTTTGTATGTGTGGTTGGTTGAGATGGCTATTTTTGTCATATTGAGCTGATTTTATCACCTGCTATGGCATGTTAGGCATTCAAGATTCTGTTTTTATGGTTATTTCATTTAAATTCAATTGGTTGGTGAGCTGTTGGCTGGTTTGGTAAAGGGCTTTGTATGGAGCTTAAGTGGCATTTTATAAGTTTTCACCCTCGTAATAGTGTCATTGAGGCCATAAAAAGTGCGCAAGGCAATGATTTGACGATTCCTGACGTAGATAGCCCATCCAAAAGAAGTCTATGGAGAGAGTCTGGTTGCCAACCCTTGTCACACCATCACTTTATCAGTCCAGAGTCTCCGCATTTTTACAGCAATACACTGGGTTCATAGGGATGAGAGCCGTGCATCGGGGGGATACAGAGTAGCAGCTGGCTGTTTTATCACCGCCAATTTCCCCGTTGGCCTCGGAAGAGACATGGTCGCAGCAAGAGTGAGGTGGGCAATAGGCCAGAGGCGTACTCTCTGGTTGGGTTGGGTTGGGTTGGGTTGGGTTGGGCGCGAGCAGCGATTTGTGTAGCCGGTGAATCTGCGTGAGTCATGTGCTTGTAATACGAAAGCAGGGCCGGAGCATGGTTGGGGAAGATATCTGAGTCCCTTCTGCAAGATTGAGATATAAAAAGCGGCGTATGACGAGGAGGCTGAACAAGCTCGTTTCAGGGTCGACAGAGCACAGGTCAACGCAATCCGGATCGCAGTAATAAAACACATCCACGACGATACCGGAACTCTGTTCGTAGGCTGATGCCGGTTGGTGTGAGGAGGGGAAGGCTAGTGATCAACCAGATGGCGCAAGGGTTGGTAATCAGGCAACCCATATGGTGAGGGCCACAAAGCGTGCCGATGCACCCGTTTTTGTAAGATATTAAAAAACCCTCCGATGGAGGGTTTTTGTCATCAACAGCCGGTAAAAAGCCGCTTGGCTTAGAACAGGGTGGTGGAGAGGTTGTAAAGCTCCTGATCGAACGGACGCTTCATGTTCTCGATGCAGTCGATGATGTCGTGGTGTACCAGCTCGTTGCGCTGGATACCGACGCAGCGACCACCGTGACCAGCCAGCAGCTGCTCAACGGCGTAAGCACCCATACGGCTGGACATGATGCGGTCACGAGCAGTCGGGGCACCGCCACGCTGGATGTGGCCCAGGATGGTGGCGCGGGTTTCACGACCGGTCAGGGCTTCGATGTCTTTCGCTAGGGCGTTCACGTCGGTAACGTGCTCGCAGATGGTGATGATGGCGTGCTTCTTGCCCTTTGCTTCGCCTTCCTTTATCTGCTTGAGCAGCTTCTCTTTGTCGAAGGCCACTTCCGGCACGATCACATATTCGGCACCACCGGCAACGGCGGCGGACATGGCCAGATCGCCACAGTGGCGGCCCATGATCTCGACCACGGAGATACGGTGGTGGGAACTGCAGGTGTCGCGCAGGCGGTCGATGGCGTCAACCACCACGTTCAGGGCGGTATCAAAGCCGATGGTGAAGTCGGTACCGGCGATGTCGTTGTCGATGGTGCCCGGCAGGCCGATGCAGGGGAAACCCTCTTCGGTCAGCTTCTTGGCACCCATGTAGGAGCCGTCACCACCGATGACGACCAGCGCATCGATACCGTGTTTTTTCAGGTTTTCGATCGCTTCGGCGCGCACTGCGGGGTCTTTGAAAGCAGGGAAACGGGCGGAGCCGAGGAAAGTACCACCACGGTTCACCACGTCGGAGACGCTGTGACGCTCCAGCTTGACGATGCGATCCTGGTGCAGACCGAGGTAGCCATCATAAATACCGTAAACTTCCAGGCCATGATGCAAACCGGCGCGAACCACGGCGCGAATGGCTGCGTTCATACCCGGTGCGTCGCCACCACTGGTCAAAACACCAATACGTTTGATTTGTTTGGTCATGAGTGCCTCTGGATCTGAGTTGTCAAATACGAATGTTTAAATAGACAAGCCACTTTTACTATATCGGCTTTCATATGGGATGCGGGGGCCACCATAGGAAAAGCGATACAAGAGAGGGGACGAGCCCCTCTCTTTGCCGTAATCAGCGATTACTTGGCAGCGCCAGCGATGATCTGGGAGAAGTCGTCCACTTTCAGGGACGCACCACCTACCAGGCCACCGTCGATGTCCGGCTGACCGAACAGGTCGGCTGCAGTGGCGCCAGTGACGGAACCGCCGTACAGGATCTGTACTTTGGCAGCAACAGCGGCATCAAAACCGGCCAGGTACTGACGGATGTGAGCGTGAACGGACTGAGCGATCTCCGGAGTGGCAGTCTTGCCAGTACCGATGGCCCATACCGGCTCGTAAGCGATAACGGCGTTGTTGAAGGAGGCGATGCCGCAACGGTCGATAACAGCTTTCAGCTGGGTCTCAACCACGTTCTTGGTCACGCCGGCTTCGAACTGCTCCAGAGTTTCACCGATGCACAGAACCGGGATCAGGCCGCCTTTCTGGATCGCTTCGTACTTGGCAGCAACCACGTCGTCAGTCTCTGCGTGCAGGGTACGACGCTCGCTGTGGCCGACCAGAGAGTAGGTGCAACCAAAGGCTTTCAGCATGGAGGGGGCGTTTTCGCCGGTGAAGGCACCAGACTCGTGAACGTCAGCGTTCTGGGCACCGTAGGCAATCTTGCTGCCAGCGGTCAGTTGCTCAACCAGACCCAAAAAGATAACCGGCGGGCAGACGGCGACTTGCACAGAAGGATGAGCGGCAGCAGCCGGGGTCAGTCCTTTGATCAGAGCTTCTACAGAAGCCTTGGTGCCGTTCAGTTTCCAGTTACCCATTACCAGGTGCTGTCTCATCTTGTATATCTCCTAGGCATTTGATTGCGCGACATTATATGAATTGAACCGAGCCCAAGATAGCTGACCCGGCGGCAAATGACGTAATTTTTTTTCGCTTTCCTGATCCAAATCAGGAATGAAACGCTTGATCGCTCATTCGTTAACCTGCCCCCGCAAGCGAGCCCACCATACCCCAATCCATTCGTGGATGGCAGCTTCGGAATACATCAGATAACGCCCTTTGGGTAAATAACTGTAGAGGGGCTGGGCCACCTGGCTCTGCTTGGCGGTGTAGTCGGTGGGGGCCGGCACGGCCTTGAGTCCCTGACCCTGATAGAGGGCCATGGCGCGCGGCAAATGAGTGGCCGAACTGACCAGCGCCACCTCTTTTCCTTTCAGATGGCGGCTGATACTGACCGCTTCATCATGAGTGTCTTTGTTGTTTTCAAACAACGTCATCCGCGAACGGGGAATGCCGAGACTCTCGGCCATCCGGGCATTGACCTCGGCATTGGAGAGGGTATCCCCCGATACATAGCCGGAGAACACCAGCTCGGCGTCGGGATAGGCCTGGGCGAGGCGAACCCCTTCGAGAGTCCGTGCCAGCGAGATATTGTTCTGCCAACTGCGCATCGGCACCGCCGGGTCGCTGACATGGCCATTGCCGAGCACCACGATCGCCTCGACGTTGGGATGCTGGCTCACCTCGAACGGTGGGTAGGTCTGCTCCAGCCCGCGGGCCAGTTCATAGCTCATCGGTCGCATTCCCATCAGCGCCACAATGAGCAGCGAGAGAGTGGCCAGCAGCTTGCCGGTTTTCTGAAATCGGGTGAACCAGAGCAGCAGCAGGGCGACCAGCAGCAGTGAGAGGGAGAAGGGGAGCGGCATCAACAGTTGACCCAGCCACTTTTTGAGCACAAACACGGCAGACACTTCCTTGAGTTTTCAGCAAATTCGGGATGTGACAGAATACCTCTCTTTTTTGGGATGGCCACAATCCTGTGGCGCTAATGTTGAGTTTCTCCTTGAAGCACGATCAGAGTTTTGACGGGCGCGCCGATAAGTTCGCCCGCAACATTTACGACTCCACCAAGGGGCGCATCCGCACCACCATTGTCTGGAGCGACATCGAAGCCTGCCTGGCACGCCTTGGCAACCGACCGCTGCGCATCCTCGATGCGGGGGGCGGTTTTGGCTATTTCGCTCAGAAGCTGGCGGCCATGGGTCATCAGGTGGAGCTGTGCGATCTGTCAGCAGAAATGCTGGAACTGGCCCGCAGCCAGATCGCCGAGAAGGGGCTGGAAGACAAAATTCGTCTCATCCATTGCCCCATTCAGGATCTGAAGCAACACGTGACCGGTACCTTTGATCTGGTGCTCTGCCATGCGGTGCTGGAGTGGCTCGCCGAGCCGCGCCAGACCTTGCTGGGTCTGTTCCCTTTCGTCAATGCCGGGGGCATACTGTCGCTGCTTTTTTACAACCGTCATGGCTTGCTGTTCCAGAGCCTGGTGGTGGGCAATTTTGACTATGTGCGTCTTGGTCTTCGCAAGAAGCGCCAGACTGCGCTCACGCCCACCAATCCCCAGCTGCCGGAGCAGGTCTATGACTGGATTGGTCGCGGTGGGCTGCGCATCATCGGCAAGACCGGGGTGCGGGTGATCCACGACTATATGCGTCACAAGCAGGATCAGGTGGAGAAGTTCGACGATCTGCTGGCCATGGAGCAGCAATATTGCCGTCAGGAGCCTTTTGTCTCCCTCGGTCGCTATATCCATGTGATGGCCCAGAAGCCGGCCAGCTGATTGCTCGCGGTTCACGTCGATGTGAACCATGTTTTCGATGCTACCGGATGTAGCCGCGCGCACGATTTTGCGCCCAATACAACAACGAGATGACAACATCATGATGAGTACATCCCGTACCCTGCCAGAGATGGTGGGATGGGTCAGGCAGGAGGGGTTGGCGTTGAGCCTGCCGACCGACCGGCTGGCCTTTCTGATTGCAATCAAGACCCTGTCCGAAGATGAGTCGGACCTGTCGGAAGCGGCGCTGCACGATGCCTTCGGCTATGTCAGCAGCGCCTTCGGCCAGATGGACGAGACCCTCACCGGTCGCGCCAACAACGCCATCAACGATCTCATTCGCCAGCAACTGCTGTCGCGTTTCAACACCGACATGGTGGCGGGGGAGAGCCTCTACCGCCTGTCTCGCCTTGGCGTGAGCATCGTCGACTTCTTTATGGATCAGCGTCAGGTTGACTCCATCAAGCTCTCCATTCTGCTCGAGCACCTGGCTTCCGAGCTCGACACCGCCCGCAAGGCGGCTCTTGAAACCAACACCCGTGAGCAGTGGGATGCCGAGGTGCTGCCACGGCTCACTTTTTCGCTGGAAGAGACCCTGGGGCGGATCGATCTCACCCAGCGCGCCATGGATGAACAGCAGAATCAGGTCAAGAGCGAAATCGCGGCCCTGCTGACCCAGAACTGGGTCGATGCCATTCACAGCTGCGAAAAGTTGCTGCACGAGACCGGCCAGACCCTGCGCGAGCTGCAGGATACCCTGGACGCTGCCGGCCACCGCCTGCAGGCAGGGCTGCTCAATATTCAGGAAGCGGCGCAAGGGCGCGACGATCTGTTCCACGTCGAGGAGCTGACTCACGCCTTGCAAGGTCGTCTTGACGTCATCACCAGCTGGGGTCAGCAGTGCATCGAGCTCTGGTCCCGCTACGACAGGCACGTCCACAAATTTATCCGCAACGCCATCGACATGGACAAGAACCGCGCCTTCAGCCAGCGGCTGCGCGAGTCCATCCGCAATTTCGAGCAGCACAACTGGCAGCTGCGGGTGGCCGAGGAGCCCCGTCTGCTGGAGCTGCGCGACGAAACCATCGCCATCCACGACGAGGAGGTGACCGGTGAGGTGCCACTCGAGATGGAGTACGTCGAGATGGTGGATATCAACCAGGAGCTGGCCGAGCGGATCGAGCGCTATCTGGCCCGCTACCCCGAGCAGGGCCAGCAGCTGGACTTGGCCGATGTGCTGCGGGAATACCTGCTGGATTACCCGGCTCATGCCCACTTCGATGTGGCGCGTCTTCTGATCGACCAGGCCGTGCGCCTGGGCCATGCCAGCGGCGAGCGCGAACTGCATCGCCAACCCGCATGGAAACCCATTAACCAAGCTGGATCCAAGGTTCAGGCCTATGTCATTGATCAATTCTGAGTTTCCCTTGCCGCTGCGCCTCGCAGAGGCGATTGCCAACCCCTTGTTTCCGCGCATCGACACCGCCTTGCGCTCCGGCCGCCACATCAGTGCTGACGAGTTCGAGCAGCATTCGGCGCTGGTCGAATATCACAGCGAGCTGGAGATCTTCTACGGCCGCTATCAGGTGGAGCTGATCAAGGCGCCGGAAGGCTTCTTCTATCTCCGTCCGCGCCCGAGCTCCGACATCGGCACCACTGTGCTCTCCGAGCTCGATATGCTGGTGGGCAAGGTGCTCTGCTACCTCTACCTGAGCCCGGATCGTCTGGCTTCGGAAGGGGTATTCGCCATGGCCGAGCTGCAGGAAGAGGTGCTGAGCCTCGCCGACGAGAAGCAGCTGCTGCGGATGGTCAACAGCCGCTCCGGCGGTACCGATCTCGACAAGAAGAAGCTGCTCGAAAAGATCCGTACCTCCATGCGCCGTCTGCGCCGCCTTGGCATGATCACCGCTCTTGGCAACGGGGATAAATTCCGGGTCAACGAATCGGTGTTCCGTTTCGCCGCTGACGTGCGCTCCGATGAAGATCCGCGCGCCGTTCAGCTGCGGATGATCCAGGAGGGTGAAGCCATCTTCCACGACGACGAAATGCCGAGCAGCGACTCGCTCTTTGATGACATCGAGGCGGATCTCGATGAAGAACAACTGGATCTGGAGGTATAACCGGTGCGAGGCAAGTTCAAATCCCTGACCATGGTCAACTGGAACGGCTTCTTTGCCCGGACCTTCGATCTCGACCAGCTGGTCACTACCCTTTCTGGCGGCAACGGCGCGGGCAAGTCCACCACCATGGCGGCCTTTATCGCGGCGCTCATCCCCGACCAGTCACTGCTTCACTTCCGCAATACCACGGAAGCGGGTTCCAGCAGTGCATCCCGTGACAAGGGGCTCTACGGCAAGCTGCAGCGAGGTCACTGCTATTCCCTGCTGGAAGTGATGAACAGCCGCGAACAGCGGATCTGGGTCGGCGTGCACCTCGAGCAGGTGGCCAACCGCGACAACAAGGTCAACATCACTCCGTTTGCGCTGGTGGATGTGCCGGAGAATCTGGCACCGACCGATCTGCTGCTGGAGAAGCTTGATGGCGGCAAGGGGCGGGTACGCGCCTTTACCGATCTGAAAGGGGCGGCCGCCGAGCTGGGTGCGCTGAAAGTCGCCAAGTTCAATACGGTGACCGACTATCACAACTTCATGTTCGAGTTCGGCATCACCCCGAAGAAGCTGCGTGATCAAAAAGATCGCGGCAAGTTCTATCGCCTGATCGAAGCCTCCCTCTACGGCGGCATCTCCTCGTCCATCAGCCGTTCTCTGCGCGAATACCTGCTGCCGGAGAACTCCGGGGTGCGCAAGGCGTTTGCAGACATGGAGGCGGCCATCTATGAAAACCGCCGCACGCTGGAAGCGATCAAGGAGACCCAGGGTCAGCGGGATCTGTTCAAGAACCTGATCACCGAGACCACCCACTATGTGGCGGCGGACTATGTGCGCAATGCCGCCGAGAAGAGCCGCCTCTCCGAGCTGGCCCTCAAGGCGCGCCAGGAGCTGGCCGACAAGCGCCGCATTCTGGCCGAAGAGAAGCAGCGCGCCATCTATCTGGCCGATGAAGTGGAGCAGCTCACCAACCGCGAAAAATTGCTGACCGACGAGCTGGAGTCTGCCTCCGAGCATCTGGCCAAGGTGATGGCGGCTGTCAGCTTGCAGAAGAAGATAGAGATGTACCGCGCCGATTTGGCGGATCTCTCTGACAAACTCGAACAGCAGCAGGCGGTGGTGGAAGAGATCCATGGCCAGCTGCTGGAGGTGGAAGAGCGCAAGGAGCTGGCGCAGGCCGAGGTAGACAGCCTCAAGACCCAGCTGGCCGACTACCAGCAGGCGCTCGATATCCAGCAGACCCGCGCCATCCAGTACCGTCAGGCGGTGCAGGCCCTCGATGCTGCCCGCGAGCAGTGCGAGCTGCCGGGGCTGACCGCCGAGCAGGCGAGCGACACCCTGCACCAGTTCCGCTCCGCCGAGCAGAGCCTCACCAGCCGGGTGCTGGGGGCCGAACAGCAGCTGGCGCTGGCCAAGGCGGCAGTGGCCGAGCACGAAGCGGCGCTGGCGCTGCTGCTCAGCATCGCTCCGGAAACAGTGCGCGAGGCCGCCTGGCCCACCGCGCAGGCGCTGCTCAAGCGTCACATCGAAGACAAGGCTCGCATTGCCCAGGGGCAGGGGCTGCGCGCCGCGCTGGCTCGCCTCGAGAAAGAGAGCGAAAGCCAGAAGAGTCTCTTCAAGCTGCGTGACGAGCTGCAGCAGGCCTCTGGCCAGCTGATTGCCAGCAGCGATGAGCTGGAGATTTTCCTTGAAGCCCAGCGCACCCGTCAGGAGGAGCTCTCCGAGCAGCAGGCGGAGGTCAACCAGCGCCGCGCCAGCCTCGAGCATCAGGGCACCCAGCTGGGTCGCGATATTGCGGAGCTCACCAAGCTGGCGCCGCGCTGGCTCAAATCCTTTGAAAAGCTCGAGCAGCTGCGCGAGCAGAGCGGTTTACCGCTCGCCACCGCTGAAGAGCTTTCGGCCGGTATGCAAACCGTGCTCGACAAGGAACGCGAGTTCGAGCAAGAGAGCAACCGCATCGCGGCGCAGAAACAGGCGCTGGAGCTGCAAATTCGCAACCTGCAGTTGGGTGCTGGCGAGGCGGATCCCCGTCTTGCCCGCATCGCCGAGCAGGTGGGGGGCGTGCTGCTCTCCGATGTCTACGACGACATCTCCATCGACGATGCCCCTTACTACTCCGCGCTCTACGGCCCGGCCCGCAGCGCCCTGGTGGTGCTCGACCTTGAGGGTGCCATCGAGCGGTTGAAAAAGCTGGAAGATTGCCCGGAAGATATCTACCTCATTCAGGGCAACCCCGACTCCTTTGACGAGGATCTGGTGGAAGCGGACGAGCTGGGGGATGCCGTGCTGGTGCGTACCAGCAAGCGTCAGGTGCGCTTCTCCCGCTACCCCGAGCTGCCGCTGTTTGGTCGCGCCGCCCGGGAAAAACGGATCGAGCAGCTCGACCTTGAGCGCGAAGGGCTCATCGAGGGTTACGCCAAGGCCGCTTTCGAGCAGCAGAAGTACCACCGTCTCTACGGTCACTTCCGCGACTTTATCGGCCAGCATCTGGATATCGCCTTCCGCCCCGACCCCGAAGCCGAAGTGCAGGCCAAGCAGGCCGAACTGCGCGCGCTGCAAGGGGCCATCGGTGAGTGCGACAAACAGCTGAGTGATGCCAAAGCGGCCGCCGCCCAGCTGACTCGCCATATCCAGCTGGTGCAGGGGATGCTGCCCTTTGCCCACCTGTTTGCCGAGACTGATTTGGCGGCCCGCCTCGAGGCGGCTCACGCCGATGTGGAAGCGCTGAAACAGGCCGAAGCCTTTATCGCCAAACACGGCAAGTCGCTGGAAAAACTGGAAACCATGGTGCAGGTGCTGCGTCAGGACCCGCAGGATCTGGCCGCGCTGCAGGCTGCCTATGATGAGGTGAGCGACCTGCTGGCCGAGCAGAAGCGCCGTTGCTACGCCCTCGATCAGCTGGTGGCCCGTCTGCCGCACTTTGCCTATCAGGATGCACAAGACCTGCTGGGCAAGGCCTCCGAGATGAGCGAACGACTCAAAGAGAAGCTCAAGGCGGCGGAGCTGGCGGCCCGCACCGCTGGCGAGCAGCACAAGCAGATTGCCCTGCGTCACACCGAGGCGTTGCAGCTCCGTACCGCCCTCAACTCCAGCGTCGAGGCCAAGCGCCAGACCTTGACCGAGTTCGAGCAGGAGCTGGCGGCCATGGGGCTGACCCTCTCTGACGATATGGAAGAGAAGGCGCGTGCCCACAAGAAAGAGATTGAAGAGCTGCTGATCCGCACCCGTTCCCGTCGCACCAGCGCCGAGGCCCAGTTGCAGGTGACCAAGCGCGAGATCGAATCCCTTGGCGGTCGTCTCAAGCTGGAAGGCAAGGATTACTACAGCGCCCGTAAATCTCTGGTGGGCCACAAGGCGAGCTGGTCGCGGGTAGTGCGGCTGGCGCGGGAGACCGACGTCGAGAAGCGCCTCAACAAGCGCGAACTGGCCTACCTCGACAGCGACGAGCTGCGCTCCATGTCGGACAAGGCCCTCGGCGCCCTGCGGGTGGCGGTGGCGCACGATGAGGCCCTGCGCGATGCGCTGCGACTGTCGGAGGGCAACCGCAGCACCGAGCAGAAGGTCGCCTTCTACGTGCAGGTCTACCGTTACCTCAAGGATCGCATCCGCAACGACATCATCCGCTCCGATGATCCGGTCGAAGCGATCGAGGAGATGGAGATCGAGCTGGCCCGTCTCGCTGACGAGCTCAAGCAGCGGGAAACCCATCTTTCGCTCTCCTCTCACGAGGTGGCGGCCAAGATCACCAACATCATCCGCCGCGAGCAGAACCGCATCCGGGTGCTCAACCAGGGCTTGCAAAACATCGCCTTTGGTCTGGTGCGCGGGGTGCGCCTCAACGTCAATATCCGCGAAGCCCACACCCGTCTGCTGACGGCGCTGGCCGACCAAACCGCCATGCACAACGATCTGTTCGCCGACAAGGAGCTCAGCTTCTCCGAGGCGATGGCCAAGCTGTTCCAGCGTCTCAACCCGCAGATCGAACAGGGGGATCGCAGCTATCAGGTGATGGGCGACGTGCTGCTCGACTATCGCAACTATCTGGAGCTGGAGATCGAGGTGCAGCGTGGCGCCGATGGCTGGCTGCGGGCCGAGAGCGGCGCGCTCTCTACCGGTGAGGCGATCGGTACCGGTCAGGCCATCCTCTTGATGGTGCTGATCAGCTGGGAGGAGGAGTCCCGCCGTCTGCGCGGCAAGGATATCGCCCCCTGCCGCCTGTTGTTCCTCGACGAAGCGGCCCGTCTGGATGGCAAATCCATCGCCACCCTGTTCGAGCTGTGCGAGCGGCAGGATATGCAGCTGCTTATCGCGGCGCCCGAGAACATCAGTCCCGAGAAGGGCACCACCTACAAGCTCATCCGCAAGGTGCAGGGCAAGCACGAACACGTGCATGTGGTGGGTCTGCGCGGCTTCGGCTTCGCCGACGACAAGCTGATCGCCTGAGAAGTCTCTGCCCCATCCCGTCACGGGATGACCGGTAACTAGTTGAAAGGGAGGCATTTGCCTCCCTTTTTACATGGAAGATATGGCAAAGTAGCTGCACCGTCGCTGCTGCCTGACAACAAGGCGAGTAACATGGCGAGTGCCTTGGAGCTATGGCAAGGTTAGAGCCTGCCTGTAAATGTGTCGCCAGCATTATCGGTTGAATCGAAGAGTAAAAAGTGCGCAGAGCGAAAAGAAGAGAGGAGAGGGGAAAGGTGCAACATATCCAGAAAGGGCTGCTGTTATCTCTTTGCCTGCTGTTGGCGGCCTGTAGCAGCCGTTATGACGAGAGTCACGGCGGCAGCTGGCGCGGCTATAGCGAAACCGGCTATGCCAGCTATTATGCCGACCGCTATCACGGCCAAAAGACCGCCAGCGGCGAGATCTATCGCAGCAATCTCAATAGCGCAGCCCATATGGAATTGCCCTTTGGTTCCATGGTGCGGGTCACCAACCTCGCCAACGGCAAGAGTGTAGTAGTCAAGGTCAATGACCGCGGCGCCTTTAAAAGGGGACGTATTATCGATCTCTCCAAATCTGCGTTTAGTGCCATCGGCAATATTCGCGACGGGATTATCAAAGTAAAAATAGAGGTGCTCTAGGCTGGATGAGCCTGTTTATACACGAAAATGGATGTTGATGAATGATATTGGGAGGCTGACATCGACCAGTCAGCCTTTCGGTAGATAAAGATATAATATTGATATGGATCAATGTTTAATTAAGCTAAAAATTGATTTGTTATCAATGGAAAAAATCGATGATCGTGATTGATATTTATTTTAGCTTATCTCGCCTGTTCGGCCTTACTATGGGGCAAACGGAGGGATTAGTGATGATTATCTATGGTAAATATGGTGGTGCAGCGCTGAGAGCTGTTCATCTGATGGTGCAGAATAATTATGGGCATGCCACCGCCTGGGATATGGCTATTGCTGAAGCATTTGGTGGTGATATCAGTACAGGAAAATTCAAAAATAATCCAAAGGTAACTTTTTTGACTCTTTGCAGTCTTGGTTGTATCAGTTGCATCATGCCAGTTCATTATGTAGCTGCGACCAAAACCAGAGCACATGTATTGGCTGCCATTGATTTATTGTCACACAAGGATATTACCAAACCGATCAATCCCGAGCAGTTATGGCTTGAGGTGATCTCGGCCTGTAAGAGCGGCAAGGTTGTGAAGCATAACAATCAGATGGATGTCATTCTGACACTCTGGTATGCCGGTGTGCTCAATCCCGAGTGGGATAGGGATGCCATCAGGATAGACTATCGACGAATATAAAAAAGCCAAGGTAATGAATACCTTGGCCATAAAACATCAATTGGTTCTGGTCAGGGATGCACTATCGGAGTGTGCGAATGGCTTGCCATACACCATCAGGTTGGTGGTTTGACTGTATTTGAGGAGATCTTTCTCTGAGAAGTCCAGTGTCATCGAGAAATCCGCGGTGGAATCATTAATGGTCATATAACTGCTTTCCGCAATACCGCGCTTGCCCGTCTTGAACTCGATTTTGTTACCCGCTTTGCCTTCAGTGACCACACAGACTGCACGAGGTATACAGTATGAGTTGTAAACAAGCTGATTGGTCTTGTCATAAATCAGATAACCGCGTTGGTCATGAAATTTCCCATTATCACTTTTTCTGAATACTTCCTGTTTGTAATACATGGCTACCAGATATTGTTCGCTGGCATTTTTAGCATCGGCAGCCGGTTCAAAAGTAATGACTTCGTAAAAGGGTTCCACTGCCGGCCCCCCTTTGCCAACTTTGCTACCCTCTTGGCCGGGTGCTACATCTACACCACCAGCATCGGTGCTTTTCCATGTGCCAGCCAACTGAGCTAATGGACCAAAATCCAGACCGTTGATAATAGTGCTGGACTCTGCGTGAGCGAGCGTGGCACAGGTAATTAATGCTATGGGTAAGATAACTTTATTCATTGTGATAACTCCATCACTAATAATGACTTGCGAATAAATATGTTCAGCAAAGTAATTGTTATAACGCACCAAGGATGTGGTCAATGATATTGAGTGATGGTGATTCGTTTTTGTGAGGTATGATTTGCTTTTTCGTGGCTAAATAAATTGAGTTTGATATAAGACAATGTTTTATTTTTTTCATCGCGCTTCCTCATATGTATCGTGATAGAGATAAAGGAACATTGACATGATGCGATGATTATTATGTCAACAGCGTGAATATTTAACTCAGCCCCATCAATTGAAGGCGATAGCCACTAACTCTGCGGCACCCTGACCCCTTTATCGAGATAGAGGCTACTGTAGTTGGCCCTGTGGGTGACAAACATCACCTGATGGCGGCTGCCGTCGGAGAGGATAATAAAATCCCCCGCCTGAGCGGGGCTTTGCAAGGTGATCTCCTGCTCGGGGGCGGTCAGGCGGTCGACATCATCCTTGAAGGTGAGGGTGTAAGAGAACATATGGCGCTCCACTGCTGGCTCATATCAAACACTCCGTTGAAGGTAGTTGCTGGCATGGGCGCGCGCGGCGCCCGATTGGCGCTGTTAGACCAAATATCAGCGATGAGCACGTGCGTGGCTTCAGTCGGGTTGTTCTGCTGAGGTGCGCTTGAGGCGTTTACATCAAGGCCATTGGTATTAAAACGATGGTAAAGGGGTGAAAGGGGGATGAAAAACCGCCTATTGGCGGTTTTTCTTATGCGATGGGTCCTACTTCAGGGCCTTCTTCAGCTTCTTGATCTTGCCTTCATGCTTGGCAATTTTCTCAAGACGAGCGGCGATCTTCTTCTTGATCTCTTTCTTGCTTGCTTTGGCCATCGGTGGCGCTCCTTTGCAGTGGGGACACATCAGGTGTCAGTGTGGGTCTTCCCTTTGACGTCCCAGAGTGCCACAGGGATACCTTGTGAACCAGCACTCTGTTGCTTTAATAGCCAGCGCGTTATAGCTGCAAAGGGCTGAGCCAGCGCAGCAGTTGCTGGCCAACCTGCGGGCTGGCGAGCAGGGCCATATGACTGGTGTGATAGACAATCAAGGTATGGGCAGGAAGAAAAGCCAGCTGATGGCGCGCTTCGTTGTGCTGACCGAGGGCGCTGCGAAGGGGCACCAGTCCATCGCCTATCAGCCGGTCGGCCAGCAGGCTGCGCTTGGCGGCAGTGGTCGCGGCAATGGCATAACAGTTGACGCTGCAGGGCAAGGGGAGTGGGATGCGGGGATCGCGCAAGGGCGCGGCGGGATCGGGTATGGCTACCTCATCGATCACCTTGCCGTGGCGCAGATCCCTGATGCCTGCACTGCGCAGCCGTGCCAGCCTGACGAAGGGCTCGCTGTAGGCGGTAGCGGGCAGCAACTGTTCCAGCCAGTGGCCTGCATGTTCGAGCGGTGCGCCGTGGTGTGGTGTGCCGAGAAATATCAGGTTGGCAAGTTGCGCAGGCCAGGTGAGCCCGGCCACGCCGGCATGGTGGCAGGCGCTGCGTGCAACCAGTCCCCCCATGCTATAGCCCATTATCGTTATCTCTTTGAGCTCTCCCGGCCAGTGGGCGAGCAACTGCTCCAGCAGCAGGGCCAGCGCCTGTCCGTTTTGTGCAATGGGCCGGCCCGAGTTGTAGCGCAGGTAAAGAGGCTGATAGCCAAGCGCGGCGGCAAGTTGCTCCCCGTGATTGACCTGCTTGCCTTGATGCTCGGTCTGCCACTGCAGATCGTTCATGCAGAGGCCATGGATCATCAGCAGCACCCGTCCCTTGCGGGGTAGATCCTCCGGCATCGCTTGCCAATCGAGGGGCTTGCCCTGATAGCGCAGGGTCATGGGGGTGGCGAAGGCATTGTGGTGTTCGACCAGCTTGTCCCCCAACACGCCGTTGAGCGTGGCGAGCAGGGCCGCGCGTTTCGGGGTTTCGGGGATCTGGTGGGGCGGCGGTGTGGCTGGCAGGCGGCTGAGCAGATGGTTGATGCCGCTGCTTAGGTTGTTGGCGGTGCCATGTACCCCCTTGTAGACCAGCCCGGTGATCCCGGCTGTTTTTCCCTCATCCCGTCCCTTGAGCCCCATACCGCTCAGTACCGCCTGATGTACCGCTTCGGTGATCTCTACCGCGGCGGGCAGCGCCAGAGTCAGCAGTTGCGCCAGCTCGCGGATATCCGAAAGATGCCAGGAAGAGGATGGCGAGGGGTCTGTGGCGTCGGTCATGGCAAGCCCTTGTGAAAGCGGGTATCGCGTTGTCGTGCCGCGAAGAGCACAGTGTGTCTCTATATCAAACCAGCTTGCGCCCTTTGTGGCAGGTTTACCAGTAACGGGCCATGCATGGCGGGGCTGATAAGAACCGCTTGCGAAGCCGGTCACGGTAATGACAGGGAAAATCACCTCTACTTCATCATATGAAGCCACATGGAGAGGTGAGGATGCCGCTGTTTGATGAGGTACGGGTACAGGATTTGTGTGCACGGTTGCTCGATAGCCAGAACGAAAAGGGCTGCTCCCTTGAGAGTCGGCATGGCCGCGAGTTGAAGGATCTGTTGCAGGCAGTGGGCGGAGTCGAGTCAGTTGGGCGCAGTTCCCGTCATATATTGACCGACGCGGGGCGGACTTTTCTGACCGGACAATTGGCACGGGCTGCGCCCCCCGAACCGGACAAGGGGGTGCAGCTGCAACGAATGGGAGTGATTTTGCCTGCACGGCTCAATCAGGCCTGCTTTTATGCCCTCTGGCATGGGGACAGCAAGCATCCGCGATCAGCATCCCTTGCCGCGCCACTGCTTGCGAAATTGTCGCTAACTCAAGATGAGGTGATCCGCATCCGTACCCTCGAACCGCTCTCACTGGTCGATCAGCAGGGTCAGCAGCACGATATGACGGCAATGCTGGCGCTGCTGGGGGAATTGGCGTTGCCGGAGCGGACTATGGACATGCTGGCGGCCATCGGCTGGCAAGGGGAGCGGGTCATTACGGTGGAGAACAAGGGTGCCTTTGTCGACTACCCGCTGCAACCCGGGCAACTGCTGCTCTTTGCCCCCGGTCGCAATACTACCCTGGCCAAACAGCTGATCCCGCTGCTGCCTGCGGGCGTGCAGTGGGCCCATTTTGGCGATCTCGATCAACGGGGTATCGATATTGCCATCGAGCTGGCGCGTGAGCTAAATCGACCGGCCATGCTCTGGCTTCCCTGTGAGTTGCGGCCTTATCTGGATCACTATGCCCGCCCTGTTCGCACCTTTGCAACGGACAGTGGCAAGGTGCCCTGGCGTTTGACGACGCAGGCTGATCAGGTTGATGGTCATGGCGCGTCGGCAGGCGTTCCCTGGCTTGAGAAACTGATCACAGACGGGACTTGGCTGGAGCAGGAGGTATTGATTCTGGCCCCTCACTGGCGGATCTGGTCATTGGAAGAGATGGGCAATCAGGGGTGAAACGGGGAGCCCGCGCTCCCCGTCATTTCGTGGTCAGCTGTTTACTTGGCGTTGATAGGCCCCTTGGTGCCAGCATCATTATCGACCCAGCCATCTTCACCCTTGATGCGGCGATCCCCCTGAATGGTGTAGATGACCATGCCATCCTTGAACACCAGCGCGCCATCGGATTTCTTGGCATTGACCTTCTTGTCGTTGACCCACACCTGATCCTTGCCATCGATGCGGATATTGGCCACGGTGGCGCCGGTTTGGGGGAAGGTGGCGATCCAGTTGCCTTCATAGGGGCTGGCGCTGGTTGCCGCGGCCGGAGCATTGCCAACACCGGCAGCCGCGTTCTCAGCCTTGGTTTTGTTGATATCGCAGCCATTGAGCTCGCTCACCTGAGTGCAGCCCGAGCGCTCCAGCTTCTGCTCATAGCTGAGATTCAGACCACCCTCCGCGGCCGGGGCGGCCGTGCCAAATCCCGCCTTGGCATTTTCCGCTTTGGTTTTGTGAATGTCACAGCCCTGCGCCTCGGTGACCTGGGTACAACCGGATCGCTCCAGTTGCTCGGCATATTTGGCACTGATGGCGTGGGCAGGGGCGATACCGAGCAGGGTCAGGGTGATGAGCAGAGCAGCATTCCTGGACATAGATAATCCCTCAAAGATGTAAGTCATGCAGGTTCTTCCGCGCAGTTGCGGCAGTGAACGTCGGCCTCTTCTGAGCATCCGAGACAGATGCGCAGCTGGCGTATTCACGTTAGCACCTTGGGCCAACCGCGCCCAGCGATGTGGCCGGAAGATAAGGCGAGAGGTGATACGGGAGTGCAGGGGAGGCGAGATAGCAGCAGTGTCAACGCTGGAGAGATCATTCCAAGAGAAAAGGTGCTGCGGGCATTATCATAATGATAACGACAGCCCCACTGATATCATTTCAGCCCCTGAAACTGACCTTTGATGATAATTCTCACCGATGCCGAGATATCGTCTCTGATTATTATCACCCGGCTATTTTATCGCTTGGCCACCCTATCCATCCTTTTATGGAATAAACCGCTGAAATAGCCACTGATTTTGTGGGTGGCATCACACACTTTCGTCATTTATTAATATCTTCCTGCATTTTATTGGTTTGGCACGGTTATTGATTGCCTCATATCGACGCTAACCGACGCGCTCACCCACAACCGGGATGCTGGTGACATCGTGAGTGAAAGGGGAGCTATCCATATCTCATCCAATGATTGGGGCGAACGATGAAAGCAGTTAACGAATTAATCAAAGAGATCAGAGCACTCAAATCCAACCTGCATGAAAAAGATTTTCTGCTGACCTGGGAGCAAACTCCTCAGGAGCTGGAGCTGGTATTGAAACTGGCCGAATCCCTCAAGACCCTGCGCGCCGAAAATATCTGCACCAAACTGTTTAACAGCGGGCTCGGTATCTCGGTTTTCCGCGATAACTCCACCCGAACCCGCTTCTCTTACGCCTCTGCCCTGAACCTGCTCGGTCTGGCCCAGCAGGATCTGGATGAGGGCAAATCCCAGATCGCCCACGGTGAGACCGTCCGTGAAACCGCCAACATGATCTCGTTTTGCGCCGATGCCATCGGCATCCGTGACGACATGTTCCTCGGTGCCGGCAACGCCTATATGCGCGAAGTGGGCGCCGCATTGGATGAAGGATTCGAGAAGGGAGTACTGCCCCAGCGTCCGGCGCTGGTCAACCTGCAGTGTGACATTGATCACCCGACCCAGTCCATGGCTGATCTCGCCTGGTTGCAGGAGCACTTCGGCAGTCTGGAGAGCCTCAAGGGCAAGAAGATTGCCATGACCTGGGCTTACTCCCCCAGCTACGGCAAGCCGCTCTCCGTGCCGCAGGGCATCATCGGCCTGATGACCCGTTTCGGTATGGACGTGACCCTGGCCCATCCGGAAGGGTATGACCTGATCCCGGACGTGATCGAAGTGGCCAAAGAGAATGCCAAGGCCTCCGGCGGCAGCTTCCGTCAGGTCACCTCCATGGAAGAGGCGTTCAAGGATGCCGATATCGTCTATCCCAAGTCCTGGGCCCCCTACAAGGTGATGGAGCAGCGCACCGAGTTGCTGCGTGCCAATGACCACGCCGGCCTCAAGGAGCTGGAGAAACACTGCCTTGAGCAGAACGCCAAGCACAAGGATTGGCACTGCACCGAGGAGATGATGAAGCTCACCAAGGGGGGCGAAGCGCTCTATATGCACTGCCTACCGGCCGATATTTCCGGCGTTTCCTGCAAAGAGGGCGAAGTAACCGAAGGGGTATTCGAGAAATACCGTATCGCCACTTACAAAGAGGCGAGCTGGAAGCCCTATATTATCGCCGCCATGATCATGGCCCGTAAATTCTCCGCCCCGGCAGAAACCCTGGAAAATCTGATTAAAGAGGCGCAAAAGCGGGTGAAATAAATAGCAGAAGGGCAGGGTGAATATTCATCCTGCCCACGCTGTCGAATCCATTATTTCGAGTTTTCTCCCCGTGGTATCTGAATAACGGATCTCCCGGCGAGGCAGCTCTTTGTCAGGTAACGCCTAGTGAGGTAAGCATGTCCCAATTTTCTTTGAAGATGGATATTGCCGATAACCGCTTTTTTACCGCCGATCCATCTCCGCTGTTTTCTCGCGCCGAAGCACAAAAGGCTCGCGCTTTTCATAAAAAACTGGCCGGTTATGAACCGACCCCATTGTGCGACCTGAAAGCTCTGGCCGCCTATATCGGGGTGAAAAATATATTGGTCAAGAACGAGTCAAAGCGCTTTGGCCTCAATGCCTTCAAAATGCTGGGTGGCGTTTATGCCATCGCCAACCTGCTCTGTGAAAAATATGGGGTGGCCATCGAGGATTTCTCCTTCGATCTCATCAAACGCACCATCAAGGAGCCGATGACCTTCGCCACCACCACAGATGGCAACCACGGTCGCGGCGTTGCCTGGGCCGCCAAGCAGGTGGGCCAGCATGCGGTGGTCTACATGCCCAAGGGCTCGGCCCAGGAGCGGGTTGACCACATTCTCAATCTCGGTGCCGAGTGCATCGTCACCGACATGAACTATGACGATACCGTGCGCCTGACCATGAAGATGGCCGAAGAGCGCGGCTGGCACATAGTGCAGGACACCGCCTGGGAGGGGTACACCAAGATCCCGACCTGGATCATGCAGGGTTACTCCACCCTGGCCGACGAAGCGGTCGAGCAGATGCAGGATATGGGCATCAAGCAGCCGACCCACGTGCTGCTGCAGGCCGGGGTCGGGGCGCTGGCGGGCGGGGTGCTCGGTTATCTGGTGGACTGCTTCGGGGCGAAAAACCTGCACAGTATCGTGGTCGAGCCGGATCAGGCCGACTGCATCTACCGCTCCGGCGTGGCGGGGGAGATGGTCAACGTGGGGGGCGACATGCGCACCATCATGGCCGGTCTTGCCTGCGGTGAACCCAATCCGCTCGGCTGGCCGCTGCTCAGAAGCTGCACCACCCAGTTCATCTCCTGCCACGACAAGGTGTCGGCATTGGGCATGCGGGTGCTGGGCAACCCCCTTGGCAATGACCCCCGAATCATCTCCGGCGAATCCGGCTCGGTCGGTACCGGCGTGCTGGCGGCAGTGCGTCACCACCCGGATCGTGCGGCGCTGATGGAACGTCTCGGACTAAGTCGCGACTCCGTGGTGCTGATCATCAACACCGAAGGGGACACCGATGTGACCCACTACCGGGAAGTGGTGTGGGAAGGCAAACATCCTGCCTGCGATTAACCCCGGCTGTGAGTAATCCCTGCGAGAGCAGAGACACGAATTGAAGAACTGATCGCGCCTCGCCAACGGGGCGCGGTAACGGGCACAGGGCGCTGCCGACGAACAGGCCGCGCACTCTCAGTTGTTATGGAGAATCACAATGAGCAAGCAAATTCCGTTTGAAATGGTGTTGGAGAAGGCCTACCAGTACAAGGCCGAGATGAGTCAGTTCCTGCGTGACATGATCGCTATCCCGAGCGAGAGCTGCGATGAAGAGCGCGTCGTGCTGCGCATCAAGCAGGAGATGGAGAAGGTTGGCTTTGACAAGGTCGAGATCGATCCCATGGGCAACGTACTGGGCTATATCGGCCACGGCCCGCACCTGATCGCCATGGATGCCCACATCGATACCGTGGGCGTCGGCAACATGGCCAACTGGACCTTCGACCCCTACGAGGGGATGGAAGACCACGAGATCATCGGCGGTCGCGGTGCCTCTGATCAGGAAGGGGGCATGGCCTCCATGGTTTATGCGGGCAAGATCATCAAGGATCTGGGGCTGGAAGATCAGTACACCCTGCTGGTGACCGGTACCGTGCAAGAGGAGGACTGCGACGGTCTCTGCTGGCAGTACATCATCGAGCAGAGCAAGATCCGCCCCGAGTTCGTGGTCAGTACCGAACCCACCGACTGCCAGATCTACCGTGGCCAGCGTGGCCGCATGGAGATCCGCATCGATGTGCAGGGGGTCAGCTGCCACGGCTCCGCACCGGAGCGCGGTGACAACGCCATCTTCAAGATGGGCCCGATCCTCGGCGAATTGCAGGAGCTGAGCCACAACCTCGGCAACGATGACTTCCTCGGCAAGGGTACCCTGACCGTCTCCGAGATCTTCTTCACTTCGCCAAGCCGCTGCGCCGTGGCGGACAGCTGCGCCGTCTCCATCGACCGTCGTCTGACCTGGGGAGAGACCTGGCAAGGTGCGCTCGACGAGATCCGGGCCCTGCCTGCGGTGCAAGCCGCCGGTGCCGAGGTCTCCATGTACCAGTACGACCGTCCGGCCTACACCGGTCTGGTCTACCCGACCGAGTGCTACTTCCCGACCTGGAAGGTGGAAGAGGATCACATCACCGTCAAAACCCTCTCCAAGGCTTATCGCGAGCTGTTCAACAAGGAGCCGGTGGTAGACAAGTGGACCTTCTCGACCAACGGGGTCTCCATCATGGGTCGTCACGGTATTCCGGTCATCGGTTTTGGCCCGGGTAAAGAGCCGGAAGCCCACGCGCCGAACGAGAAGACCTGGAAAGAGCATCTGGTCAAGTGCGCCGCCATGTACGCCGTGATCCCCATGCTCTATCTGGCCGAGCTGGACAAGTAAGGGGTCTGCCGGGTGGTGACTGCCATCGCCGCCCAGCTGTTGAAAGTGCCCCGTCTCCATTGAGGCGGGGCCTTGCTGTTTGAAGTGATGTTCGAGGTGGTGGGGATGAAACGGCTGATCAAAAAGGGCGTGCTGGTCGATGCGCAGGGTGAATATCGTCAGGATCTACTGATCGAGCACGGGGTGATCCGCGCCCGTGCCGCCGATATCCAGTCCGATAGCGAAACCGAGCTGATCGATGCCAGCGGCTGCTATGTGATGCCGGGTGGCATCGATGTCCACACCCACTTCAACATAGATGTGGGGATTGCCCGCAGTTGCGATGACTTCTTCAGCGGTACCCGTGCCGCCGCCTGTGGTGGCACCACCACCATCGTCGACCACATGGGATTTGGCCCGGCGGGGTGCAATCTGCATCACCAGCTGGTCCGTTATCACGAGTACGCCGCCGATCAGGCGGTGATCGACTACAGCTTTCATGGCGTGATCCAGCATGTGGATGACGCCATCCTTAATGAGATGGCCGCCATGGTGCTGGAGGAGGGGATCAGCAGCTTCAAGCTCTACCTCACCTACCAGTACAAGCTGGGGGACCATGACGTGCTGCGCGCCTTGGCCCGCCTCAAGGAGGTGGGGGCGCTTGCCACCGTCCATCCCGAGAACGATGCCGCCATCGCGGTGCGCCGTGCGGCACTGCTCGCCGCTGGCCATCATGAGCCCTGGTATCACCCGCAAAGCCGCCCGCTGGAGTGCGAGGCGGAGGCGATCGCCCGGATGATCAATCTGGCGGGGCTCGCGGGCAATGCCCCGCTCTATATCGTCCACCTCTCCAATGGCTTGGGGCTGGAGTATCTGAAACTGGCGCGTCGGCAGGGCCAACCGGTCTGGGTGGAGACCTGCCCGCAATATCTGCTGCTCGATGAGCAGTGTTATTACAAGGAGAACGGGGTCGACTATCTGCTGAGCCCGCCGCTGCGCTCGCGTCGCGAGCAGGACAAGCTGTGGGTCGGTATCGCTGCGGGTGACATCGATACGGTGGCGACCGATCACTGCAACTTCTCCCACGCCCAGCGCATGACCCTCTCGGGGGGCGATTTCAGCCGCTGCCCCAACGGCTTGCCGGGCGTCGAGAACCGGATGCTGCTGCTCTTTGCCCACGGGGTGTTGGGGGGGCGCATCTCGCCATCACGCTTCGTGGCCCTCACCAGCGCCAACCCGGCGCGCCTGTTTGGCCTCTGGCCGCGCAAGGGCAACCTGCAACCGGGGTCTGACGCCGATCTGGTACTGATGGATCCCCGTGGCGAGACCCTGATCCGTCACGCCGCCTTGCACGACAACGGCGACTACAGCCCCTACGAGGGGATGCGCTGTCCCGGCCAGATCAGGATGACCCTCAGTCGCGGCGAGATAGTCGCTCGCGACGGCGAGTTTACCGGACAACGGGGGCATGGCCGGTTTTTGGCCAGAGCACCCTTTGATCCGGCGTTGGCGCCTGATCTGCACTCGCCTTGCCCCGCGGTTGCTGGCTGACAATCCGTTCGAAACAGACAGAGCAGCAAGGTTATGTGAACAACGAAAGGTGGGCCGGTATTGCGCCGGCTTGTCCCATCACTGGAGATAACAAGATGAAACAGAGAATCGTACTGGCCCTTGGTGGCAATGCGCTGGGCAACAACCTGCCCGAGCAGATGAAGGCGGTGCAGAGCACGGCGCACACCATCGCCGACCTGATCGCCCAGGGGCACGAGGTGGTGGTGACCCACGGCAACGGCCCGCAGGTGGGAATGATCCAGCAGGCGTTCGAAGTGGCGGCCCGCCACGAGCCCAAGTCCCCCCATCTGCCCATGTCGGTCTGTGTGGCCCTGAGTCAGGGTTACATCGGTTATGACCTGCAAAACGCCCTGCGTGAAGCCTTGCTGGCGCGTGGTATTCAAAAGCCGGTTGCCACTCTGGTGACCCAGGTTGAGGTCGACAAGAACGATCCCGCCTTCCTTGACCCGAGCAAGCCCATCGGCGGCTTCTTCAGCAAGGAGGAGGCCGAGGCGCTGATAGCCAAGGGCGAGCGGCTCAAAGAGGATGCCGGTCGTGGCTATCGCCGAGTAGTGGCCTCCCCCAAACCCGTCGACATCATCGAGAAAGAGACCGTCTCTGCCATGCTGGCTGCCGGTCAGGTGGTGATCACCGTCGGGGGCGGCGGCATTCCGGTGCTGCGCGAGGGCAATCACCTGCGCGGTGCCAGTGCGGTGATCGACAAGGATTGGGCCAGTGCCAAGCTGGCGGAGCTTATCGACGCCGATATGCTGATCATCCTTACCGCGGTAGAGAAGGTCGCCATCAACTTCGGCAAGCCCGATGTGCAGTGGCTCGATCAGCTGAGCGTGGCCGATGCCAACAGCTTTATTGCACAGGGGCAGTTTGCCAAGGGTTCCATGCTGCCCAAGGTGGAGGCCGCGCTCTCGTTCGCCACATCCATGCCGGGACGAAAATCCCTCATCACCCTGCTGGAAAAGGCAGCCGAGGGGATCGCTGGCAAGACCGGTACCGTGATCAGCCTGTAGCGTGCAACGCGATGACGGGGTGATAGACAGGGGGCCTTGGCCCCCTGATGTTTTTGGCTCGGGCGCTACTGTGGCTGAGGTCGATTTCCCATAGATCGTGGGCAGCCCGCCAGCACAGGGGTAAGATAGCCACCCCGATAAGGGTTGGCCCATCGGAACAAAAGGCGAAAGGCAGAGCAATGCGTGGTACGAAATGAGCACAAAGATCAATATGGCGGCGCTGGTGGGATTGATCCTGCTCACCGCCATCTGGAGTTACAGCTGGATCGTAATGAAGCAGGTGATGCTCTACGCGGGGGCCTTCGAGTTCACCGCCCTGCGCTGCCTGTGCGGTTCATTGGTGTTGTTGCTGGTGTTGGCACTGCGCGGGTGCCGTTATCTCAAACCCACCCCGTTTCGCTATACCCTCGCCATCGCCCTGTTCCAGACCTGCGGCATGGTGGGGTTGGCACAATGGGCGCTGATCAGCGGCGGGGCGGGCAAGGTGGCCATTTTGAGTTACACCATGCCGTTCTGGGTGGTGATCTTCGCGGCGCTCTTTCTCGGCGAGCGGATGCGCAAGCTGCACTATCTGGCGGTCGGAGTGGCGGCCTGCGGGCTGCTGCTGGTGATCCAGCCCTGGTTGCTGCATCTTGAATCCCTCAAGAGTGCCCTCTTGGCGATCCTCTCCGGCATCTGCTGGGGGATCAGCGCCATCATCGCCAAGCGGATGTATGCTCGCCACCCCGCGGTGGATCTGATGTCCCTCACCACCTGGCAGATGATCTACGCAACCATAGTGATGGCGCTGGTGGCGGCGCTGGTGCCGGAGCGCCCCATCGACTGGCAGCCCTACGTGATGGGGGCGCTGGCCTATAGCGCCATCTTCGCCACCGCCATCGCCTGGAGTCTCTGGTTGTTTGTGTTGAAAAAATTGCCGGCGGGGATTGCCAGCCTCAGTACTCTGGCGGTGCCGGTGACCGGTGTGCTGCTCTCCTGGTGGCTGTTCGGCGAAAATCCGGGGCCGGTGGAAGGAAGCGGCATCGCCCTTATCGTACTGGCGCTTCTCGTCATCAGCCGCAAGGGCAAGCGCTCTGTGGTGTCGGTCGCAGGAGAGACCCGCATCAAACACGGTTGAGTGACAACAGGCTGGCCAGTGGCACGATAAATGGCACTCAAAAGAGCCCGAGACAG
The DNA here is from genome assembly GCF_040908295.1 of Aeromonas sp. R4-2. Classification (NCBI taxonomy): domain Bacteria; kingdom Pseudomonadati; phylum Pseudomonadota; class Gammaproteobacteria; order Aeromonadales; family Aeromonadaceae; genus Aeromonas; species Aeromonas sp. R4-2. The sequence goes on from NZ_JBFODL010000009.1 coordinate 96,670, forward strand.
GGAACCTGCCCCTCATTACAATGGTGTTTCATAGCTGTGTTGACGCGCAGTTATTTGATTCATTGTGATTATTTCAACGAACCTAACGGCAAGGATGAAACCGTATGATGACGCTGGTGTGGTTGGCTGTAGGCCTGGTGTGTCTGGTGGTGGGGGCCGAATCTCTGGTGCGGGGCGCATCTCGCCTCGCCACCATGATGGGGATATCGCCACTGGTGGTGGGATTGACCATAGTGGCCTTTGGGACCAGTGCTCCCGAGCTGGCTGTGAGCATCCAGTCTGGCCTCGAGGGGCAGGCAGGGATAGCGGTGGGAAACGTGGTCGGCAGCAATATTTTCAACGTGCTGTTTATTTTAGGTATTTCGGCACTGATCGTACCGTTGACCGTCTCCCAGCAACTGGTACGTCTCGATGTGCCCTTGATGATAGTGGTCTCTTTTCTGGTGTTGTTGCTGGGCTACGATGGCCGTATTGCGCCACTGGAAGGGGCGCTGCTGTTTGCCGGCATCATCGCCTACACCGGGTTTCTCTTTGTCCAGAGTCGACGGGAAAACAAAGCGGTGCAGGCGGAGTACGAGCAGGAGTTTGGTACCCGTGAAGCGAGTACGGCGGGCAACTGGTTGCGCAATCTGCTCTTTATTGCCGCAGGTCTGGGTCTGCTGATCCTCGGCTCCCGCCTGCTGGTTGGCAGTGCGGTGGAGATTGCCCACTACTTCGGGGTGAGCGATCTAATCATCGGCTTGACCATAGTGGCGGCCGGTACCTCCTTGCCCGAAGTGGTGACCTCCATCGTTGCAGCCCTGCGCGGGGAGCGGGATATCGCTGTGGGTAACGTGGTGGGCAGCAATATCTTCAATATCCTCTGCGTGCTGGGACTTACCTCCATCGTCACTCCCGGTGGGCTTGAAGTGTCGGCCACCGCCCTTCAGTTCGATATTCCGGTAATGATTGCGGTGGCGCTTGCCTGCCTGCCCATCTTCTTTACCGGTTACACCATCGCCCGCTGGGAAGGGGCGCTGTTTCTGGCCTACTACATCGGCTACACCTGCTGGCTGATCCTCCACGCCACATCCAGTCCGCTGCAAGGTCAGTTCAGTGCAGCGCTGACCGGTTTTGTGTTGCCGCTCACCGCCATCACTCTGGTTGTGCTGGCGGTGCGAGCCTGGCGGTTGCAACGAACCCGGTCGTGATGCAGGTTCTCCTGATGTAAAGGAGCTGCATCAACAGACAGGCCGAAAAAAGCCCCACCATCATGGAGGGGCTTTTGCTTGGTGAGGGGGACGCGAAGAGCCGTTATCGGCGCTGGGCCAGATGTATCATGGCTTCCAGCACGGCGCCGCCGATGGCGCGTGCCTTGTCCGATACCGTAGTGGCGTCGGCCCGCTCGCCTCTGGGGTCGATGTCACCGATCTTGAAGCCGACGGTCACCTCGATGCCATCGCTGAGCAGACCTCGCACCATGCCGGAGAGCGGCGCTATGATGGGGGCGTCCCCCACATGGGCGATCACATCTCCCTCCTGCACCAGATCACCGAGCTTGATCAGGCTCTTCATCACACCGGGGGCGGGGGCACGCACCACCCGGCGGGCGGAGTGCCCCTCGATCACCCCGGGAATGCCGGTGTTGGGCTGGGCGGGGCCCTGATAGATGACTCGCCCAAGATGGTGGCCACGGTTGGTCTCGATCACTGCATCGCAGTCGCGCCCCGCTTCAAAGCCCGGGCCGAGTGCCACCGTGATGGGGGCCATCTCCTTGTGGGTGCCGAGGTTCTGCTTGGCCAAAATGGCATCCACCAGATAGCGGGGCTTGAGCTCACTCAGGGTTGCGCAGTCGGGATCAACCAGCAGCGGGATAATGCCCCGATCCAGCTGCTCGAACGCCTGCTCGACGTTCTCGACCCGCTTGGCGCGCACCCCTTCGACACAGGTTTCGCCGTCAAACATCCCCTGGGCGAATGCGACGGTGCGGCGGATCACCGTGGGTTTGTCGAGATCCAGCATCACCACCTTGAAACCTGCATTGTGCAGGCGCAGCGCGACGCCGGTAGCGATATCGCCGGAGCCGCGCATCACCACCAGCTGATCCCGCTTGAGGCGCACGTCATCCTGCATCAGCCCACCCGATTTGCCGTTTTTCACCTGCAGCAGCTCGGCGAGGATGCTGATGGCGATCTCCTCGGGGGTTTCGGCGCCGATGTTGTAACCGATGGGGGCGTGCAGCTGCTGCAGTTGCTCCTGGCTCACCCCTTGCTGGCGCAGCGCCTGGGTGAAGGTCTGCACCTTGCGCTTGCTGGCGAGCAGCCCCAGATAGGCGAGGGGACGGCTGATGAGCCGATCCAGCGCCTCCTTGTCCTGATGGTTGGTGGCGATGATGACGAAGTTGGCGGGCTCGATGGCCAGTTTCTCGATCACCGCGCTGATGGTATCGGCCTGCACCAGATGGGTACCGGCGGGGAAGAGGTCAGGGTTGAGGCTCCCCTCGAAGCAATCCCCTACATGGACATCAAAGCCGAGCGGCGCCGCAGCATGGGCCACAGCCCGGTTGACGTGGCCAGCACCAATGAGCACCAGCCGTGGTCGCAGACCATAGACATCGATATAGACCGACATGGCACCACCGCAATCCGACCCGACCGCATGCTCACCGTTGCGTGCCATCCGGCCGTGGAAGATGCGCGGCTTGCGCTCGGCAATGGCGGCCATCGCTTCCTCGATCACCAGCCGTTCGATCATGCCGCCGCCGATGGTACCGAGGATCTGGCCATCGGCCATTACCAGCATCTGGGCCTGATGGCGAGGGGTGGAGCCCCGGCTCTCGATGATCTGGGCCATGGCAAACGGAGTGTTCTCCTGTTCCAGTCGGGCTGCGTGTGCAAACAGATTCATAAGGTACCTCTTTTCATCCTTAAAACGTCAGGGGTGAGGCTAAAGCGCCTCCCCGTGCGGAGCTGTGCAGATCAGGTGACGGATGGGGGGGGATTCGCGCACGGCCCCCTGCCAGATGGCGTGGAGCTCGGGGTACCGGGCCAGCAGGTTTATCAAGTGCGGTAGCCATGACGGCTCATTTTGATAATCGCCATTGATAAACCAGATCCGGCGCGCCCTGGTCGGGGTGCCCTTGAACAGCCCCTCGGGGTGGGAGAGCAGCTTGTGAAACAGGGCCCAGTCGAGCGGGTCACCGGCCTCTATCCCGCACAGGGCCTGGAATTCGGCCCAGCGGTGGATCTGCTGCGGGTCGGCCTTGGCCCCCACCATGGCGCCGCCTGTCAGGGCGATCACCCAATCACTGCTCTGGGGAATGCAAGGTTCGTGCAAAGCGGGCACTTTCAATAACTTGTGATTGGCGCCATCCGCTTCGACCAGAATGAGATCGAAGCGTTGCTGCCCCTTGATGAGATCAATCTGCTGGGGTGTGGGGCCCGCCACCTTGCCGCTGGCCTGATCGATATGGCTGAACAGGGCGACCAGGGTCGGGCCATCCGGCAGGGCCTGACAGCGGGTCAGCTGGCGGACGGGATCGGCTTCCAGGATCAATTCCCGATAGTGTGACGGGGCAGGCAGAAACATCCGGGTGGTGGTGGTAATTAGCACCCTTTTACCCTGTTGATAAAAATATTCCGCCAGCCAGAACAGGGTGCTGGTTTTTCCGCCGGCACCACAAAGGCTAATTAGCGTGGTATGGTTGTCACTATTTTCAAGCAGTGGATTTAAAAGCGAACCAATATCCGGAAACGCGTGAATAACAGAGTGTGGCAAGGACATGGCAATGACCAAAATAAATAGCGAGGTGAATGAAAAGGTGCAGTTTCGGGGGCGTGAACAGTGTGACTGTATAATTACCGCAGCAGGTTTGTCATCCCGCATGGGGGCATGGAAAATGATGCTACCTTATGGCTCGGGGACAATTCTTGATGCAAGTCTCAAAAATGCCCTGGCCTTCTGTTCCCGGATTATTTTGGTCGTGGGCCATCGCGGGGCCGAGCTCGCTGCCTGTTATGAGAATCGCCCCGACATCCTCATCGTCCACAACCCTGACTATGAGTTGGGGCTGGGCAGTTCCATCCGCTGCGCCCTGGCGGCCAGTGACGCTGACTACCTCTTTATCAGCCACGGGGATCTCCCCTGTATCCCGCGCGAGGTCTATCAGCAGTTGTGGCAGGCGCGCGGAGAGCTCGCCCTGTTCCCGAGCTTTGAGGGGGAGGCGGGTCATCCGGTCTTGCTGCCAAAATCCCTCGCAAGGGAGCTGGCTGCCGCGCCGGCACAGGGTTCGGTGCGCCGCTGGTTGCTGCAACGTCCCCATCGCACCATACCGGTCGAGAGTCCTGCCATCCTCTTTGATATCGATACCCCCGAGCGCTATCAGGCGCTGATCCGTGGCGAACTGGAGCTGCGTTCTGCCGACGAGTTTACGACCGAGCAGGGCTGAGTCGCATCGTTGGGGCCCACCTCCCTCTGCGTGCAATGGCAGCCAGCGGGGCGGTAACGCCGAGTCATCTCGCAGCCTTTGGATAAACCGAAATAGCGACGACTGCCTTTTATATAGCAGTGACTTTTAAGCAAACCCCGGCCATATTGGCCGGGGTTTGCTTGCGATAATGCTGGATGATTTTTACCCTATCAAAGTGATATTTATCGCTGCCGATTTGATACTTTTCATTTTTCTCTGGCATTGCCTTGAATAAAATATCAAGTGAGTGAGAACCACTCTCATTAATCATAATGGCGACATGCCAAACCGCCTTCATTAATTCGAGCCATCTCACGCTTTTACCCTAAAAAATAGTTTTGCCGATGGAGTGGCCTGATAGTTGCTCCTCTCCTTGCCAAGGGGTAATGCCCGTGCGGGATACCCCATTTATTCATGCTGCCAATGCGCAGAACAGCTGCAAGGAGATAGCCATGGGCGATATTATGCGACCCGTTCCCTTCAAGAACCTTCTGACCCGTATTTTTGCGGAATATAAAGAGAGTCAGACTATTTTCGGTATTCCCGCCGCACAATTTTATCGCAAGCAGGACGAGCGCAAGATCAAGGTGTTCGGTGAAACCTGCGAGACTCCCATTGGCCCGGCAGCCGGCCCCCATACCCAGTTGGCCCAGAACATCGTCACCTCCTGGCTGACCGGCGGGCGCTTTATCGAGCTCAAGACGGTGCAGATCCTGGACCGTCTCGAACTGGAAAAGCCCTGCATCGATGCCGAAGACGAGTGCTTCAACACCGAGTGGTCTACCGAGTTCACCCTGCCCAAGGCGTTTGACGAGTATCTGAAAGCCTGGTTTGCCCTCTACCTGCTGGAAGAGGTGTTCGATCCCCGTCTCGACGGAGAGGCCAAGTCCTTCATCTTCAACATGAGCGTGGGTTACAACCTCGATGGCATCAAACAGCCACCGATGCAGCAGTTCATCCACAGCCTGATGGATGCCAGCAGCAGTCCGAAATTTGCCGAGTACCAGCAGGTGGTACGCGAGCTGGTTGCCGACGAGCAGTTTATCGCCGAGCTGGGACTGGGGGCGCGCCGCGATCGCCTGCAACAGCTGGTGGAGCGCATCCCGGCCGAGCTGGTGCACGGCGTTACCCTCTCCACCATGCATGGCTGCCCGCCGAACGAAATTGAGGCCATCTGCCGCTACATGTTGGAAGAGAAGGGGCTCAACACCTTCGTCAAGCTGAACCCGACCCTGCTGGGTTACCCGCGGGTGCGCGAGATCCTCGATACCTGCGGCTTTGATTACATTGGTCTGAGCGAAGAGTCGTTCGATCACGACCTCAAGCTGGATCAGGCCAAGGCGATGCTGACCCGCTTGATGGCGCTGGGCGCCGAGAAGGGGCTCACCTTCGGGGTCAAGCTCACCAACACTCTCGGCACCATCAACCGCAAAGGGGCGCTGCCGGGGGATGAGATGTATATGTCCGGCCGTGCGCTGTTCCCGCTCTCCATCAACGTGGCCGCCGTGCTGTCCCGCGCCTTCGATGGCAAGCTGCCCATCTCTTACTCCGGTGGTGCCAGCAAGTTCAATATCGCGGAGATCTTCGAGACCGGTATCCGTCCCATCACCATGGCCACCGACCTGCTGAAACCGGGTGGCTATCTGCGCCAGATCGAGTGCCTCAAAGAGATCGACGCCTCTGACAGCTGGGGCATGAGTCAGGTGGATGTGGCCAGGCTGGAAGCGCTTGCCGCCAAGGCGCTCACCATGGATTACACCCAGAAGGAGTGGAAGTCCGAGGATCGCATCGAAGTGGGTGGTGGCCTGCCGCTGACCGACTGCTACGTGGCGCCCTGCGTCACTGCCTGCGCCGTGCATCAGGATATCCCCGAGTACATTCGCCTGATGGGCGAGGGGGAGTATGTGGCAGCCCTTGAGCTGATTTATCAGCGCAACGCCTTGCCCGCCATCACCGGCCATATCTGCGATCACCAGTGCCAGTACAACTGTACCCGTCTCGATTACGACAGCGCGCTCAATATCCGTGAGCTGAAAAAAGTGGCGCTGGAGCGCGGCTGGGAAGGGTACAAGGCCCGCTGGCACAAACCGGCAGGCAGTGGTGACAAGCACCCGGTTGCAGTCATTGGTGCAGGTCCGGCTGGTCTCTCCGCCGGTTACTTCCTGGCCCGTGCCGGCCACCCGGTCACCGTGTTCGAGCGCGAAGCGGATGCCGGTGGCGTGGTCAAACACATCATCCCCGAGTTCCGCATTCCGGCCGAGCTTATCCAGCACGATATCGACTTTGTCGCCGCCCACGGGGTCAAGTTCGAGTTTGGCTGCGATCCGGCGCTCACCGTCGACAAGCTGCACGCCCAGGGCTTTACCTATGTATTCGTCGGCATCGGCGCCGACAAGAATGGCGGCATGCGCCTCGAGGGGGGGCACGAGCGGATTTACAAATCCTTCAACTTCCTGCGCAGCTTCAATCAGGGCAAACCGCTGCCGCTGGGCCGCCATGTGGCGGTGGTCGGCGCCGGCAACACTGCCATGGACTGCGCCCGCGCCGCCCTCAAGGTACCCGGTGTCAGCGATGTGACCGTGATCTACCGTCGCAGCGAAAAAGAGATGCCCGCCTATCGTGAGGAGGTTCTGGAAGCGGTGGAGGATGGGGTACGTTTCTGCTTCCTCACCAATCCGGAGCGCTTTGAGAAAGATGGCAAGCTCACTGTGCGGATGATGGCGCTGGGGGATCCTGACGAACAGGGCCGCCGCCGTCCTGTGCCCACCGAGCAGACCGAAGTGATGCAGATGGATGCGCTGATCACCGCCATTGGCGAGCAGCCTGACTGCGAGGTGCTCAAAGCGATGGGGATTCCCCTTGGCAGCGATGGCTGGCCCGAGGTGGATAGCCAGACTGGCGAAACCAGCCGTCGCAACGTCTTCCTGATCGGTGACGTGCAGAGCGGCCCGTCCTCGATCGTCGGTGCCATCGGTGGTGCCCGCCGTGCCGCGGATCTGGTGCTCTCTCGCGAGCATATCGCCAGCCAGCAGAGTGAAGTGACCATCCAGCCGTCGGGCAAGGATGAGATCTACCGCCGCAAGGGGAGCATCGCCGTCACCATGGTCGACAAGAACGAGCGCGATGCCTTCGTGGCGCAAGAGGCGCACCGTTGCCTCGAGTGCAACTACCTCTGCAGCAAGTGCGTGGATGTCTGCCCCAACCGGGCCAACGTCGCCATTGCTGTGCCGGGCTTCAAAGACCAGTTCCAGACCCTGCACCTGGATGCCTACTGCAACGAATGTGGCAACTGTGCCCAGTTCTGCCCGTGGCAGGGCAAGCCCTATCAGGACAAGGTCACCATCTTCAGCCTGCCCGAGGATTTCGACAACAGCCGCAACCCCGGTTTCTATCTGGCTGACGGTGGCGAGCTGCGGGTGCGTCAGGATGGCGAGACCTATCGCCTGACCATAGATGCCCAGAGCCGGATCAAGGATGCGCCAGCGGCTCTTGGCGACATGTGCCGGATCATCAGCCATGTTCACGCTCATCACCACTACCTGCTGGGGGCCGTCGAGGCCTGAGCGAACAACGAATAAGCGAAGGAGCAAACCATGTTTATTCTGAAGAACGTCACCGCTGTCCAGCTGGAGCCGACCCGGGTGCTGGAAGGGGTGGATATTGCCATCGAAGGATCGCTTATCAAAGCGGTGGGGCCCAATCTGCGGGCCCTCTACCCGGAGGCCAACTATCGGGAGATGGGGGGCAAGCTGGTGATGCCGGGCATCGTCTGTGCCCACAACCACTTCTACTCCGGCCTGTCGCGGGGGATCATGGCCAATATCGCCCCCTGCCCGGATTTTATCTCCACCCTGAAAAACCTCTGGTGGCGGCTCGATCGGGCGCTCGATGAAGAGTCCCTCTACTACAGCGGTCTCATCTGCTCGCTGGAGGCGATCAAGAGCGGCTGCAGCGCGGTGATCGACCACCACGCCTCGCCCAACTTCATCAAGGGCTCCCTGAATGTGCTGCGCAAAGGGTTTATGGAGGCGGGCCTACGCGGCATGACCTGCTTCGAAACCACGGATCGCAACGGCGGCCTCGCCGAGCTGCAGGCCGGGGTGGAGGAGAACATCCTGTTCGCCCAACAGATCGATGCGACCAAAGCCAAGGGGAACGAACCCTATCTGGTGGAAGCTCATATCGGTGCTCACGCCCCCTTCACCGTGCCTGACGAGGGGTTGGCCATGCTGCGCGAAGCGGTGCAGGTCACCGGTCGTGGTCTGCATATCCATGTGGCGGAAGACCGCTACGACATGGCCCACGGTCACCACCACTATGGCAAGGAGCCCATCGCCCGGCTGGACGAGTTTGGCCTGATCGACAGCAAGACCCTGATCGCCCACGGCATCTACCTGAGCCCGGCCGACATCGAGCTGCTCAACAGCCGCGATGCCTTCCTGGTGCACAACGCCCGCTCCAACATGAACAACCACGTGGGCTACAACATGCACCTGCCGGAGTATCGCAATCTGGCGCTTGGCACCGATGGCATCGGCTCCGACATGCTCGAAGAGCTCAAGTTTGCCTACTTCAAGCACAAGGATGCCGGCGGCGCCCTGTGGCCCGACAGCTTTGCCCGTTTCCTCTGGAACGGCAACACCCTGCTGGAGCGCAACTTCGGCGCCAAATTTGGCCGCCTGGAGCCGGGATACAAGGCCGACCTCACCATTTGCGACTACGACGCGCCGACCCCGCTGGCGCCGCGCAACCTCGGTGGCCATCTCGCCTTCGGTATGGGATCTGCCAGCGTCAACAGCGTGATGGTGGAGGGGCGCATGGTCTATCAGGACCGCGAGTTCCCGTTCGATGTCGCGCCTATTTACGAGCAGGCCAGCAAGGTGGCGAGCCGCCTGTGGCAACGGATGGATCAGCTGGCCTAAGGCCTCCTTCCACAGTTTTGGACCGGATTGCCCGCCCTGTGGATCACCCCGGCGGCGGGCAGCAAGAGTAAGGATGACACATGATTGAGCAATTCTTCCGACCCGAGCAACTGGGTCAGGCTTTGGAACTCAAGGCCAGTTTCGGCAACGACGCCGTCTACATGGGAGGCGGCAGCAAGCTTAACGCCGCCCCGACCCGCACCGACAAGAAGGTCGCTATCTCACTGGACAAGCTGGGACTGAACCAGATTGAGCAGCAGCACGGCCAGCTCCATATCGGCGCCACCGTCACCCTGCAGACCCTGAAAGATGATCCCCGTACCCCGGCCGCCCTGTGCGAGGCGCTGGGGTTTGTCTACTCCCGCCATCTGCGCAATCAGGCCACTCTCGGTGGCGAGCTTGCCTGCCAACAGCAGGATTCCCCCTTGCTGCCGGTGCTGCTGGTGCTCGAAGCGGTGGTGGTGCTGGAGAACAACCTGCTGCAACCCATCGACGCCTATCTGGCGGGGCAGCGCAATGCCCTGGTGCTGGGGATTGTGCTGCCGGAGCCTGAACTGCGCTGCGCCACTCGCCGCATCAGCCGCAATGCCGATGGCTTGGCGGTAATGACCGCCGCGGTAGCCCTCGACAGCATTGGCGAAATGCGGGTAGCCGTCGCTGGCGTTACCCCGCAGCCGATGCGGCTGCGGGATCTGGAGCGCCGCGATCTGCACGACGCTGCGCTGGAGGCCGCCGTGAGCGAGCTGATTGCGCCCCGTGAGGATCTGGCGGGCAGCGTGAGTTACAAGCGGTATATCACCGGTGTGGTAGTGGCGGATCTGCTGGTGGATTGCCAGCAGCAGGAGGTGCAAGCATGATGGAACTCAACTTTACCCTGAACGGAGCCCTGCGCACCGTCATCTGCAAGGCCGGTGACAATGCCCAACGGGTGCTGTTCAACCAGTGCCGGATGCACTCGGTGCGCAACAGTGACGACGGCTTCGGTTTTGCCGGCTCCGACGCCATTCTCTTCAACGGCAAGGTGATCAACGCCTCCCTGCTGATCGCCGCCCAGCTGGAGGGGGCGCAGGTTCGCACCGCCGAGTCGCTCGGCAGCTGGAACCAGCTCAGTCTGGTACAGCAGGCGATGGTGGATGTGGGGGTGGTGCAGTCCGGCTATAACGATCCGGCCGCCGCGCTCATCGTCACCGACCTGCTTGATCGCCACCCCGAGCCCACCCGTGATCAAATCGATGACGCGCTCTCGGGCCTCTTTCACCGCGATGGCGGTTATCAGCAGTTTTATCAGGCCATCGAGCTTGCCTGTTCACGGATGAAGGATCCCGATTATCTGTGCCAGATCGCCCCGGAATTTCGTGACGATCTGCGCCACATCGGCAAGAGCTGCCCGAAAGTGGACGCCGCCAAGATGGTGCAGGCCAAGCCCTGCTACGTGGAGGATCGGGTCACCGAGGATGCGCTGGTCATCAAGATGCTGCGCAGCCCCCATCCCCATGCGGTGATCACCAAACTTGACGTGAGTCGCGCCGAGGCGCTGCCGGGGGTGGTGCACGTCATCACCCACCTCAATTGCCCGGATGTCTACTACACCCCGGGTGGTCAGAGCGCCCCCGAGCCGTCACCGCTGGATCGCCGTATGTTCAGCCGCAAGGTGCGCCACGTAGGTGACAGGGTCGCCGCCGTGGTGGCCGAGAGCGAAGCCATCGCATTGGCGGCGCTGAAACTCATCGAGGTCGAGTATCAGGTGCTGCCGGCGGTCATGAATATCGATGAGGCGATGGCCCCCAATGCACCGCTGGTCCACGACGAGCCCATTATCTACATGGCAGGTGCGCCGGCGGATCTCGAGCAGCAGAACGCCTGCTCGGTGCGCCGCGGCGATGAGCACATGATCATCAACTTCCCCATCGGTTCCCGCCCCCACGAGAACCTGGCCGCCAGCGTCCATGGCCAGATCGGCGATGTAGCCAAGGGCTTTGCAGAGGCGGACGAGATTATCGAACGCACCTACGAATCGACCCAGGCCCAGCAGTGCCCGACCGAGCCGCACATCTGCTTCACCTACATGGATGGGGATCGTCTGGTCATTCATGCATCCACCCAGGTGCCGTGGCACGTGCGCCGTCAGGTGGCGCGTATCGTCGGCCTCAAGCAACATCAGGTGCACGTGATCAAGGAGCGGGTAGGGGGCGGCTTTGGCTCCAAGCAGGATATCCTGCTGGAAGAGGTGTGCGCCTGGGCGACCAAGGTCACCGGCCGTCCGGTCACCTTCCGCTACACCCGTGAAGAGGAGTTCATCAGCAACACCTCCCGCCATGTGGCCAAGGTGAAGGTGAAAGTGGGGGCCAAAAAAGATGGCACCATCACCGCCATCGACATGGATTTTCGCGCCAATACCGGCCCTTACGGCAACCACTCATTGACGGTGCCGAGCAACGGCCCGGCGCTCTCCCTGCCGCTCTACCCGTGCGACAACGTGCGCTTTACCGTCAACACCTACTACAGCAACATCTGCCCGACCGGCGCCTATCAGGGTTATGGCGCGCCCAAGGGCAACTTCGCGCTGACCATGGCCATTGCCGAGCTGGCCGAGAAACTGGGGATCGATCAGCTCGACATGGTGGAGCACAACCGGGTGCACGAAGGGGATATCCTCAAGGTGCTGGGTGCCATCGGCGAGGGCAAGATGCCCACCTCGGTACCCCATGCCGCTAGTTGCGCTCTTGAGCCGATCCTCAAGCAGGGTCGTGAGCTGATTGCCTGGGACAGTCCCAAACCCGCCGACGGGGATTGGCGCATCGGTCGTGGCGTCGCCATCATCATGCAAAAATCAGGGATCCCGGATATCGATCAGGCCAACTGCATGGTCAAGCTGGAATCTGACGGCACCTTTATCGTCCACTCCGGTGGCGCCGATATCGGCACCGGCCTCGATACCGTGGTGGCCAAGCTGACCGCCGAGGTGCTCGGTTGCCCGCTCAGCGATGTGCATGTGATCTCTGGCGACACCGACCATGCGCTATTTGACAAGGGAGCCTACGCCTCGTCAGGCACCTGCTTCTCCGGCAATGCGGCCAAGATGGCGGCCGAGAACCTCAAGGCGAAGATCCTGTTCCACGGCGCCGCCATGCTGGGCGAGCCGGTGGAGGATGTGGAGCTGGTTCATCCGGGCATAGTGCGCGGCAAGCAGGGGGAGGTGAGCCTCGCCAAGCTGGCCCACAAGGCGGAGACAGGTACCGGCTTCGGCATTCTGGTGGGCACCGCCAGCTACATCACCTCTGAGCTGGCCTTCCCGTATGGCGCCAACTTCGCCGAGGTGGCGGTCAACGTCAGAACCGGCGAGATCCGGCTCGACAAGTTCTACGCCCTGCTCGACTGCGGTACCCCCATCAATCCGGAGTTGGCCCTCGGCCAGATCTACGGGGCGACCATGCGGGCCATCGGCCACACCATGACTGAAGAGATCTGCTACGACAGCAAGGGCATCCCGCTGACCCGGGATCTCAAGAGCTATGGCGCGCCCAAGATTGGCGACATTCCCCGCGACTTCCGGGCCTTCCTGGTACCGAGTGATGACAAGGTCGGCCCTTACGGCGCCAAGTCCATCTCGGAGATCGGGGTCAACGGCGCGGCGCCTGCCATCGCCACCGCAATCCACGACGCCTGCGGTGTCTGGCTGCGCAAGTGGCACTTCACGCCGGAGCAGATCCTGCGCGAACTGGGCAAGCTGGAGCAAAAAGTGTCGGCATAACAAAAGAAAAGGTGAGGGGCGGGCGCCAGCTCGCCCCCAGCGCCTGACGGCGGAATGAGTACTCCGCCTACATTCTGTGTGATGGGACAAACACGATGTCTAAAACAACACGCAAGCACTCGGATCTCATTTACGAGCTGGAAGACAAACCCCCGTTTTATCAAACCCTGATGGGCGCAGTGACCCATCTGCTGGCCATTTTTGTTCCCATGGTGACCCCGGCGCTGATCGTCGGCGGCGCCCTGGGCCTATCCACCGAGATCACCGCCTATCTGGTCTCCATGGCGATGATCGCCTCCGGTATCGGCACCTGGCTGCAGGTAAACCGTTATGGCCCCATCGGGTCTGGGCTGCTCTCCATCCAGTCGGTCAACTTCTCCTTCGTCACCGTGATGATCGCCCTGGGCGGCACCATGAAAAAAGATGGCATCCATGAGGAGCTGATTGTCTCGACCCTGCTCGGGGTCTCATTTGTCGGCGCCTTTCTGGTGATGGGCTCCTCCTTTGTGCTGCCCTACCTCAAGCGGGTGATCACCCCGACCGTGAGCGGTGTAGTGGTACTGATGATTGGCCTGAGCCTTATCAAGGTGGGGATTATCGACTTTGGCGGCGGCTTCTCCGCCATGAGCAGCGGCACCTTTGGCAAATACGAGCACATCGGGCTGGGGCTTTTGGTGCTCTGTGTCATCGTCGCCTTCAACTGCAGCCGAAGCCCGCTGCTGCGGATGAGCGGCATTGCCATCGGTCTGATGGTGGGTTATGCGGTGGCCCTGATGCTCGGCATGGTGGATTTTTCCGCCCTTGAGAACCTGCCGCTTATTACGGTGCCGATCCCGTTCAAGTACGGTTTCTCCTTCGACTTTCACGCCTTTATGTTGGCGGGCACCATCTATCTGTTGAGCGTGCTGGAGGCGGTGGGGGACATCACCGCCACCGCCATGGTCTCCCACCGGGATATTCAGGGCCCCGAGTTTCAAAAACGGCTCTCCGGCGGTGTGCTGGCGGACGGTCTGGTATCGGTGATCGCCTCGGCCCTCGGTTCCCTGCCGCTCACCACCTTTGCCCAGAACAACGGGGTGATCCAGATGACCGGGGTGGCGTCACGCCATGTGGGCAAGTTTATTGCCGTCATTCTGGTGCTGCTGGGGCTTTTCCCCGTAGTAGGGCGCTTCTTTACCACCATACCGTCACCTGTGATGGGGGGCGCCATGGTCATCATGTTCTCCATGATCGCCATCGCTGGTGGTCGCATCATCATCAGCCACGGCTTCGATCGGCGGGAGACCCTGATTGTCGCCACCTCCCTGGGTCTTGGGCTTGGTGTCTCCTATGACCCGAACGTCTTCAAGGTGCTGCCGGCGGGTATCTACATGCTGGTGGAGAACCCCATCTGCGCCGGTGGTATCACCGCCATCATCATGAATCTGGTATTGCCGCAAAGCCGCAAGCGCAAGGCGGCCGTCAGGGATGCCGAGGCGGTGGAGGTGATCCAGCTGAGCGACAAACCGGATGTGACCTTCACGGCCCGTCCTGTCAGCACTGCGAACCGCCGCGATGAAGAGGCGCTGGCCGATGCCAAACCGGTCGCCGCCGTCCAGGTCGAACGGATCTGATGGTCACAACAGAACAATAAAAAAGTAGGGGAACGAGGTATGAAATACGACAACTCCGTCAAAGCCGTGCGCGGCAGCTTCTTCGACATCACCCGGGTGGTGGAGCAGTCCGAGGAGATTGAGTCCAACGCCCGTCTTATCGAGGATGGTCTGCTGATCATTCGTAACGGCTGCATCGACTGGTTCGGTGAGTGGGAGGAGGGGAAGGATCGCATTCCGGCCGAGGTGCGGGTGCGGGATTATCGCGGCAAGATGATAGTGCCGGGCTTTGTCGACACCCACATTCACTATCCCCAGAGCGAGATGGTGGGGGCCTATGGCGAGCAACTGCTGGAGTGGCTCAACCGCCACACCTTCCCGGCCGAGCGGCGTTACAACGATCTCGAGTATGCCCGCGAGATGTCCACCTTCTTTATCAAGCAGTTGCTGCGTAATGGCACTACCACGGCGCTGGTGTTCGGCACCGTTCACCCAGAGTCGGTGGATGCCCTGTTCGAGGCGGCCAGCCGCATCAACATGCGGATGATCGCGGGCAAGGTGATGATGGATCGCAACGCGCCGGATTATCTGCTCGATACCGCCGAGAGCAGCTATGTGCAGAGCAAGCAGCTTATCGAGCGCTGGCACGGCAACGGTCGACTGCTCTATGCCATCACACCACGATTTGCACCCACCTCGACACCCGAGCAGCTGGCGATGGCGCGGAGACTGCGCGAAGAGTTTCCCACCACCTATCTGCACACCCATCTGTGCGAGAACAAGGATGAGATCGCCTGGGTCAAATCCCTCTTCCCGGCGCACAAGGGCTATCTCGATGTCTATCACCAGCATGGCCTGACCGGCCACAACTGCGTCTTTGCCCACTGCGTCCATCTGGAAGAGCAGGAGTGGGATTGCCTGAAGGAGACCGGCTCCACCATCGCGTTTTGTCCCACCTCGAATCTTTATCTCGGCAGTGGTCTGTTCAAGTTGCACAAGGCGTGGTGCAAGCAGGTGAAGGTGGGGATGGGCACCGACATCGGCGCCGGTACCACCT
Source organism: Aeromonas sp. R4-2 (assembly GCF_040908295.1). Lineage (NCBI taxonomy): Bacteria > Pseudomonadati > Pseudomonadota > Gammaproteobacteria > Aeromonadales > Aeromonadaceae > Aeromonas > Aeromonas sp. R4-2. The sequence goes on from NZ_JBFODL010000009.1 coordinate 112,439, forward strand.
TCAACATGCTGCAGACCCTCAACGAGGCCTACAAGGTGATGCAACTGCAGGGCGAGCGGCTCTCCGCCTATCAGGCCTTCTATCTGGCGACCCTGGGCGGCGCCCATTCGCTGGGGCTGGACGAGAAGATCGGCAGCTTTGCGGTGGGCAAGGAGGCGGATTTCGTGGTGCTCGACCCGGTCGCCACCCCGCTGCAGCAGCTGCGTTATGACAACTCCACCACCCTGCGGGACAAGCTCTTTGTGCTGTTGACCCTGGGGGATGACAGATCCATCTACCGCACCTACGTGGATGGCCAGCTGGTGCATGAACGGGGGTAGGGGCTGGAGTGGGCTGCCGCGGCGCAGCCCCAACGAATACGGCGGCTGGCGTGCCCCACAGGGGCGCCAGTCTTGCCGCACCACAGGGGATCTCCCCGCATAGAACGTGAAATGGCCCGGTTTTTTTGACCAGCAAGGCAAACGTTTGAGTCAAGGCTGCCTGCCCTGGTCTGTCTGTCGCATCCTCTGCCGTTATCGCCTGTTTTTTATCAAACTAGCGCGAGGCAGACCCGCAGATCCTGTTGCCATTTCGTCATGGAACATTCAGGCGCGTGTGAAGGAGTTGGGTATGACCCAAGCAAACAGCAGGACAAACAGCGTGGAACAGCTGGCCAATGATGACGCCAGCCAGAGCGCAGCAAAGCAACAGCCGCTCACGGCTCTTGATCGCTACTTTATGATCAGCGAGCGGGGCAGCAACGTCAGACAGGAGGTACTGGCGGGCCTCACCACCTTCCTTGCCATGGTCTACTCGGTGATCGTGGTGCCGAGCATGCTCGGCAAGGCGGGCTTTCCCCCCGGCGCCGTGTTTGTCGCCACCTGTCTGGTGGCGGGGTTCGGTTCGCTCTTGATGGGGCTCTGGGCCAAGTTGCCGATGGCCATCGGCTGCGCTATTTCCCTCACGGCGTTTACCGCCTTCAGTCTGGTGCTGGGGCAGCAGATCCCCATTCCGGTAGCGCTGGGGGCCGTTTTCCTGATGGGGGTACTCTTTACCGCCATCTCGGTGACCGGGGTGCGTAGCTGGATCCTCGACAACCTGCCGATGGGGATTGCCCACGGCACCGGCATCGGGATCGGTCTCTTCCTGTTGCTTATCGCCGCCAATGGGGTGGGGCTGGTGATCAAGAACCCGCTGGAGGGGCTGCCGGTGGCGCTGGGGGCTTTTACCTCCATGCCGGTCATCATGTCCCTGATCGGCCTTGCGGTGATCTTCGGGCTGGAGAAGCTGAGAGTACCGGGGGGGATCCTGCTGGTGATTATCGCCATCTCCATCTTTGGTCTCATTTTCGATCCGGCGGTGAAGTATCAGGGGCTGTTCGCCCTGCCGAGCCTTTCGGACGATCAGGGCAAGTCCCTCATCTTCAGTCTGGATATCATGGGGGCCCTCTCGCCGCTGGTGCTGCCCAGCGTGCTGGCGCTGGTAATGACGGCGGTATTCGATGCCACCGGCACCATCCGCGCCGTGGCGGGGCAGGCCAACCTGCTTGATAAGGATGGTCACATCATCAACAGCGGCAAGGCGCTCAGTGCCGACTCGGTCAGCAGCATCTTTTCCAGTCTGGTGGGGGCGGCGCCAGCTGCCGTCTACATCGAATCGGCGGCGGGCACGGCGGCGGGGGGCAAAACGGGCCTCACGGCGACTGTGGTCGGTGGTCTTTTCCTGCTGATGCTGTTCCTCTCGCCGCTCTCCTATCTGGTGCCCGCCTATGCTACGGCGCCGGCCCTGATGTATGTGGGGCTCTTGATGCTGAGCAACGTCACCAAACTCGATTTCGATGACTTTGTCGGGGCCATGTCCGGGCTGGTATGCGCCGTCTTTATCGTACTCACCTGCAATATTGTCACCGGCATCATGCTTGGCTTCAGCTCGCTGGTGATCGGCCGCATCTGCTCGAAGGAGTGGCACAAGCTCAACGTCGGCACCGTGGTCATCGCCCTGGCACTGGTGCTCTTTTATGCTGGGGGGTGGGCTATTTAGGGATAACCCGCCCGTTTGGGGCTGCCATCGGCAGCCCCGCTTTTCTTTGCCAAACCTGCATGTGCCTTTGATTTTCACCCCGTACCATTTTGATAAATCCCCTTACCAGATTGATAGCGCAGCGGACACTGGTTGCATCGGGGGCTGCTGCTTCGTCTTTGGCTGGCACCTTGCCGGCCAGAAAAAGGGAGACAGATGGGATCCTCTTCACACTTCTTCCCATCGTCGGGGCGAGAGGGGGAAACAGGCGCATATCTTGCTGTTTTTTATCCCGGTTCTGGATTTTTCTTCCCTGAAAAAGGACTTGATCATGTCCATAGGATTACCGCTCAAGCGGGTGGATGCCGAGGCCAAGGTGACCGGCAGTGCCCGTTATACCGATGACAACATCATGCTCGGTATGCGCCACGGCAAGTACGTGCGCAGTAATATCGCTCATGGCAAGGTGCTTGCTATCGACGCCAGCGAGGCGCTGGCGCTGCACGGGGTCGAAGCCGTGTTTACCCATGAAGATGTGCCCACCACCTGTTTTCGCACCGCCGGTCACGCCTGGTCTCTCGATGAGGCGAAACGGGATGTGAAAGACCGCCGTCTGCTCACCGACCATGTACGCCACTTTGGTGATGGCGTTGCCATAGTCGTAGCCCGCGATCCGCTGGTGGCCGAAAAAGCGGCCGCGCTGGTCAAGGTCACCTACGAGCCGCTGCCGGTGATGACGGATGCCGAAAGCGCCCTGGCCGACGAAGCCTATCCCATCCACCCGAGCGGCAATCTGCTGCGCCAAAGCCAGCTTCGCGCCAATGACCCGGAGCAGGCCATTGCGGCGGCCGATCTGCAGTTTCAGGGGCACTACCGGACGCCGGTGGTGCAGCACTGCCATCTGGAGACGGTGACCTGCTACGCCTACATGGATCAACCGGACCACATCATCGTCGTCAGCAGTACCCAGATCCCCCAGATTGTGCGCAGCCGGGTGGCAAAGTCCCTCGGCCTGCCCTGGTCGAGCGTGCGGGTGATCAAGCCCTATATGGGTGGCGGTTTTGGCAACAAGCAGGATGTGCTGGAAGAGCCGATGGCGGCGTTTTTGAGCTACAAGCTTGGCGGTGTGCCGGTCAAGGTGACCTTGAGCCGGGAGGAGTGCTTTTTTGCCTCCCGCACCCGTCACGGCTTTGCCATCGATGGCAAGATAGGCCTCAACCGCGACGGCACCCTCAAGGGCTATCAGCTCGACGTGCTCTCCAACACCGGCGGCTATGCCTCTCACGGCCACTCCATCGCCAGCGCCGGGGGCAACAAGATCAGCTACCTCTATCCGCGCAGCGCCTTCGGTTATGACGCCAAAACCTTCTACAGCAACCTGCCCACCGCCGGTGCCATGCGCGGTTACGGCGCGCCCCAAGTGATTTTTGCCCTCGAATGCATGCTGGATGACGCCTGCGCCGAGTTGGGGCTGGATCCGCTTGATGTGCGGATCGCCAACGTGGCGCGGGAAGGCGACGTCAATCAGGTCAACCAGAAGACCATCTACAGCGCTGGTCTGCCCGACTGCCTGCTGCGTGGCCGCGAGATGTTCGAGTGGGATCGGCTCAAGGCCGAGTGTCTGGAGCAGGATCCGGCGAGCCGGGTGCGGCGCGGCATTGGGGTGGCCTGTTTCAGCTACGGCTCCAACACCTATCCGGTGGGGGTCGAAATTGCTGGTGCCCGCATGCTGCTCAATCAGGATGGCACCGTTAATCTGCAGATCGGTGCTACCGAGATAGGGCAGGGGTCGGACACCGTCTTTGCCCAGATGGCGGCCCAGACGTTAGGCATTCCGTTTGAGCAGATCCGGGTCATTTCGACTCAGGATACCGACATCACCGCCTACGATCCTGGCTCGTTCGCCTCGCGTCAGAGCTATGTGGCGGCCCCTGCCATCCATCAGGCGGCGCTGCAACTGCGGGCCCGCATTTTGTCGCTGGCGGCCCAGCTCTGCCATCAGGATGTAGGATCCCTGACCCTGATCGACGGTTACGTGGTGCTGGCCGGTGCGCCGGACAAGGTGCTGATCAGCGTCGCCGAGGTGTCGGTCAACGCCTACTACCACCTCACCATCGGCGGTCAGATCACCTCCGAGGTCTCCCACAAGACCACCACCAACCCGCCCAGTTTCGGCTGTACCTTTGTCGATCTCAGCGTTGATATCGATCTCTGCAAGGTGACCATCAATCGCATCATCAACCTGCACGATGCGGGCAAGATCCTCAATCCGCAGCTGGCGGAGGGGCAGGTGCACGGCGGCATGGGGATGGGGATCGGCTGGTCCCTGTTCGAGGAGATGATCATCGACGCCAAAACTGGCGTGGTGCGCAACCCCAACCTGCTCGACTACAAGTTCCCCACCATGCTGGATTTGCCCGAACTTGAATGCGACTTCGTGCAGACCTACGAGCCCCAGTCGGTCTATGGCCACAAATCCCTGGGGGAACCGCCCATTATCTCGCCGGGCCCGGCGATCCGTAACGCCATTCGCATGGCGACCGGGGTGGCCATCAACGAGCTGCCTATCACCCCCAAAACCCTGTTTCGGGAGTTTGTCGCGGCGGGTTTGATTGGCGAGGGATCACGGGAGGAGCAACACCATGTTTGATATTGCCCGTTACTACAAGGCGCACAGTGTGGCCGAGGCAGTCGCCCTGCGCCAGGCTGACCCCGAGGCGCGTCTCTTGGCCGGTGGCACCGATGTGATGATCCAGCTCCATCACCTCAACGCCGCCTATCGCCATATCGTCGATATTCACGACTTGCCCGAGCTCAAAGGGGTGAGCGAGTTGCCTGATGGGTCGATCCGTATCGGCTCTGGCACCACCTTTACCGAGATCATCGAAAACGAACTGGTGCAGCGCCGCCTGCCGATGTTGGCCGAAGCGGCTGCCACCATCGCCGGCCCGCAGATCCGCAACGTCGCCACCTATGGCGGCAATATTTGCAACGGCGCCACCAGTGCTGACTCGGCGGCGCCGACTGTCGCTCTGGAAGCAGAGCTGGAAATCGCTGGCCCCGATGGTACGCGCCGCATCCCCATCGCCGGTTTTCATACCGGCCCTGGCAAGGTGGCGCTGCAACCTGCGGAGATCCTGGTGGCGTTTCATTTCTCCCCGGATACTCACCCCCAGGTGGGCTCCCACTACTTCAAATACGCCATGCGCGATGCCATGGACATCGCCACCATCGGCTGCGCCGCCTACTGCCAGATTGAGGATGGTCACTTCAAGCGCTTGCGGCTTGCTTACGGCGTGGCGGCACCGACGCCGGTGCGCACCCCTCACGCGGAAGCGGCGGCCGAAGGGCAACCCCTGACTCGCGCCACACTGGCAGCGATTGCCGAGGCTGTGGTAGCCGATGTGGCGCCGCGCTCCTCCTGGCGGGCAGAGAAGGAGTTTCGCCTGCACCTTATCAAAACCCTGGCGCAGCGGGTGGTCGCCTGCGCAGTCGAACGTGCCGGAGGGAAGATCCTATGATGCAACCGCAAAGCTGTCCCGTAGTGGAGATCCAGTGTGAGATCAACGGCAAACCTTACTCTTATGCTGTGCCGCCCACCATGTCGCTGCTCCACTTCCTGCGTGGGCAGGGGCTGATCAGTGTGAAAGAGGGGTGCAGTGTCGGTGAGTGCGGCGCCTGTACCGTGCGTGTGGATGGCACCGCTATCGACAGCTGCCTCTATCTGGCGGTCTGGGCAGATGGCAAATCCATTCGCACCGTGGAGGGGGAACGCAAAGGCAATGAACTCTCAGATGTACAACAGGCATTTATCGACGAAGGGGCGGTGCAGTGCGGTTTTTGCACTCCCGGCCTCGTGATGGCGAGCGCGGCCCTGCTCGACAAGACCGAGCGCCGCCCCTTGACCGATGCGGAGATCCGCCGCGGCCTGTCGGGGAATCTGTGCCGCTGCACCGGTTATCAGAATGTGGTGCGGGCGGTGAAAAAGTGCTGCAAGGGGTAACTGACTGGGCGCAATGACCCTGAGTGCCGTTGTTTGAAAAAGGAAACAAGCCGCCCCATAAACCACAGGCCCGCCTCGAAAGAGGCGGGCCTGTGGTTTATGGGGCCAGGAGACATCACACTTTTGGCTGGTCGATCACCAATTTGCCATCCTTGACCGGAATGGTGGCACCGGGGGCTTGCTTCATGTGGATCACCCCCTCCTGACCGGCGAGGCGATAGGTCACGTCATAACCTATGGTGTTGACGCTCGTATCCTGCACGGTTTTGCAGCGCTGCTCGGTGGTGGTGTAGGTATCCCCCGCCTGCATATTGCCCTGCACCTGATTACCGGCATAACCCCCCGCGACGGCCCCGGCAGCGGTGGCCACCTTCTTGCCGCTGCCACCGCCAAACTGGTGGCCGACCACGCCACCCAGCGCTGCGCCGACCACGGTGCCGAGGATTTTGTGCTCATCCTGTACCGGCTTGCGGTGGGTCACTGTGACGTTGCGACACTCCTGACGCGGGGTCTTGATGCTCTCGGTGATCGGCTTGCTGGCGATCACCTCGGCAAAGGTGGGTTGTGGTGTAAAGAGGGAGCCGCTAGCCGCGGCCGAGAGCGCCAGGGCCGAGGCGATGCCAATACCGATACCTGCCATCATGGATCTGTTCATCTTGTTGTTCTCCTGCATACCCATACGGGCTGTTCCAATCTGGCGCCATCTTGTCATAACCGGTTGGCCGGACAAGGCGAGGGGGATGGGCCTGCGACAGGCGCTGGCAAGGTCAAAAAACAGCCACCATGAAAAAGTGTCTGACTTTGGCGACAACGAACTAAAAGTGACCAGTTTCCGGCGCATGGCGGGCTTTGCTTGTGTGATAAGGAGCAATTCGAGTCGCAATTTGCAAGGCGGGCGGTGAGCAGAATGCCAGAGTGGCAAAGTGCTGACGGGGGCAGGTCAAGGGAGGTCTTGAGCAAGGGCTCTGTTCGTTGAGATGGCCACGCAAGTGGTTGATAAATGGCTCCAGCCCCATCAGATGTTGGCCGATAAGAGATCACGGCAAGCATTTTGCTTTGATTGGGTGAAGCAGAGGGTGAACGGGTCGGCAGACAACTGCGTAAGACCTGATATGAAGAGGTTCACCCGAGATCATCGGATCAATGAGGGGGAGATATGTCAATGTTACCCAGCTGGATCACCCCGGCCATCCAGGCCAACATCATCACGGTGCAGCAGGCCGAACGTCTGCTCTCATCCCTCTACCGACCCCTGGCCGAGCAGGGAGAGGAGCTTCCCGCTGATATCGCCGACATCAGCCTTAAACTCTACTGCTTCCGCCAGCAGGGGCGGGTGCGCCACTAAGGCTGACAAAAGAACACCCCGCGCCAGGCACGGGGTTTTGTCACTCATGTATCACAGGCCCATCAGGCCAACATCACTTGCGCCACCAGCATCAGGGCGCCAAATCCCAGCACAAAACCCACCATGGGCAGCACGAACTTGACCCACTTGTTGAACTGGATGCCGAGCATCTGCAAAGTGACCAGCACCAGTCCGGTGGGGGCCAGAAACAACATGGCGTATTGCCCCCAGTTGTAGGCCGACACCACGATATAGCGGGGGATCATCACAGTATCTGCCAGCGGTGCCATGATGGGCATGGAGAGCACTGCGAGCCCCGAGGAGGAGGGCACCACCAGCCCCAACAGGGTGAACACCAGCATCTGCGCCACCGCGAACACGGCGCCATGCATGCCGGAGACCAGATCGGAGGCGTAGGCCAGAATGGTGTCCGAGATCATCCCCTGATCCAGCACCAGATTGACCCCCCGCGCCAGTCCGATGATGAGCGAAACGGCCACCAGCTCCGACGCCCCCTGAGTAAAGGCCTCGACCGCCTCTTTCTCTTTGAGGCCCGAGATAAAAATGATGATGATGGCGATGGTCAGGAAGGAGGCCGCCATCTGCGGGAACCACCAACCCGCCATGGAGACGCCCCACACCATCAGCGGGAAGGCGAGGATAAACAGGGTCAGAATGATCTTGCGGCGCAGGGTGAAGGGCACCCCTTCGTCCATAGAACCCTCTTTGAGAAAACGGGCGCGAAAACTCTCTCTGTCCTCATAGGTGTAGGAGAAGGCTGGATTGGCTTTGATCTTCTTGCAGTACCAGTAGAGATAACCGATCACCACCAGGGTGCCCACCAGACAGCCGACGGCGCGAAAGATCACCCCCTCGGTAAAGGGAATGCCGGCGGCATTGGAGGCGATCACCACCGAGAAGGGATTGATGGTGGAGAAGGTGGTGCCCATGGAGGCGGCGAGGAAGATGGCCCCTACGCAGACGATGGAGTCATAGCCGAGCGCCAGAAAGATGGGCACCAGTATGGGGTAGAAGGCGACCGCCTCTTCCTCCAGTCCGCAGGTGGTGCCTCCCAGCGCCATCACGAAGCAGACCAGCGCCACAAACAGGAACTCGTTGCCCCGGGTTTTGTGTGAGAGGGCGACCAGTCCCGCACTGAAGGCACCTGTCTTGTTGATGACGCCGATCAGCCCCCCGAGCACCAGAATAAAGACGATGATATCCGCCCCCTCGATGGTGCCCTTGACCATGCTGACTGCTACGTCACCGAGCCCCTTGGGCGCTTGCTCCAGCAGTGCATAGGTGCCGGGAATGGCGATGGGCTTGCGGATGGTACCGTTGGTAAATTGCTCCACCGCAATATTGATATTGAGTTTTGCCAGGGCATCCTGGGTTGCGGGAAGTCGGCTAATTTCCCCCTGTGGACTATTGACCATCAGGCTTTCACTGGCCGGATTATAAGAGAGCTTGGCATAGGCGCCCGCCGGAATTATCCAGGTCAGCGCAATGGCCAGTAACATAATAAGAAACAGAATGGTAAATGCAGTAGGGAATTGTCTGCGTGGTGTGGTATTCGGCACGGCACACATAAAATGCTCCTTGATAAAGCAGGTTTGGGCTCGGCGGAATATCGGGTCGATAGGGTTTCTGCGTCATACATCCAAGGTACGCAAACTCACTCTGTATTGCGTAGTGATTGGCGAGAAATCTGGCCTGATATTGAACATCCGGTAGATTGTTTCACGTTGTAACCGTAACCCGTGCGCGGCTGGATGAACATGGCGCCATGCTCGCTTTATGGGATGGCTCACAAAATTTATTTTCCATGGATTTAACAGCTGATATGAAATAAAGGTTATTATGCAATAACTATTTCAGCTTTCATTTAACGTGCTTTGCCTTAAATAAAGGTCATGAAAATAGTGCGTACCGAGATGAATGGAATGACATATAAAGCAGCTTTGGTGGAATAATATTCCACCATCGTCATTTTTCGTTATTTGCCAAAAACAGCCTGTGAAAAAAATGGCACACTTTCCAGTAACGAAATATTTTTTGCAACGAAAACAGGGGGCCCTGTTGGCAGGCGGCAGCTCCTGTCTAAGACGTTTTGCTAATACCTGCCGCCGTAGGCTCACTGTTAGGCTGTCATCCCCATAAGAGACCAGTGACGGGCAGGATGCCTATGTCGCTGTCTGATCTCTGAATCATCCCGGAACAGCCCGTTTTGTGCCACCTGTGAGGAAGGAACCCGATGACAGTGCAGAACATCTATGAGCGCGACCTTGCCAAAACCGCCGCCAATTTCGAGGCCCTGACCCCCATCAGCTTTCTGGGGCGGGCGGAGCGGGTCTATCCCGACTATCCGGCGCTGATCCACGGCTCGCTACGCCAGAGCTGGGGCGAGACCGCCCGCCGTTGCCGCCAGCTTGCCTCGGCCCTGCGGCTTCGCGGTATCGGGGAGGGGGATACCGTCTCCATCGTTGCGCCCAATATCCCTGCGATGTTTGAAGCTCACTTCGGGGTGCCCATGAGCGGCGCCGTGCTCAACACCATCAATACCCGGCTCGATGCCGAGTCGATGGCCTTTATCTTCCAGCATGCCCAGAGCAAGGTGGTGCTGGTGGACAGGGAGTTCGGCCCTGTGGTGCGCAAGGCACTGGATCTGCTGGAGTGCCAACCGCTGGTCATCGCCATCGACGATCCCCTCTACCGGGAAGGGGCGCTTATCAGTGACCTTGACTATGAGGCCTTTATTGCCACTGGTAACGGCGATGAGCCCGGCTGGTTGCCAGAGGATGAGTGGCAGGCGATCTCCCTTAACTACACCTCCGGCACCACCGGCAACCCCAAGGGGGTGGTCTATCACCATCGTGGCGCCCACCTCAATGCCATCAACAATGTGCTCTCCTGGGAGCTACCCAAACACCCCGTCTATCTCTGGACCTTGCCGATGTTTCACTGCAACGGCTGGTGCTTCCCCTGGACGCTGGCGGCGACGGCCGGGGTGAGCGTCTGTCTGCGTCATGTGCAGGCGGCCGCCATTTATGAGGCGTTGCATGAGCACAAGGTGACCCATTTTTGCGCAGCGCCCATCGTGCTCAATATGCTCAACAATGCCGATCCGGCGCTCAAGCAGGGGCTGGATCACCCCATCAAGGTGATGACCGCCGGCGCAGCGCCCCCCGCCACCGTGATCGCCGGTATGGAAGCGATGGGGATCGCCGTGACCCACGTTTACGGCCTCACCGAAACCTATGGCCCCTGCGTGTTGTGCGAGCCGCAAAGAAGCTGGCAAGGACAGGATGCCACCACGCTGTCGCGTCTCAAGGCACGGCAGGGTGTTGCGTCGCCCCTGCAGGGGGAGATGCGGGTTATCAATCCGGTCACTGGCGAGCCGGTGGCCAAGGATGGCAAAACCATGGGGGAGATAGTGCTGCGCGGTAATGTGGTGATGAAGGGCTATCTGAAAAATCCGGCGGCCAGCGCCGAGGCGATGGCGGAGGGGTGGTTTCGCAGTGGCGATCTGGCGGTATGGCACCCGGATGGTTATGTGGAGATCAAGGACAGATCCAAGGACATCATCATCTCCGGCGGGGAGAATATCTCCAGTCTGGAGGTGGAAGATGTGCTCTATCGCCATCCCGATGTGGACGAAGCGGCAGTGATCGCCATGCCCGATGAGAAGTGGGGGGAGGTGCCCTGCGCCTTCGTGAAACTGAAAGAGGGGCGAGAGACCACCCAGGCGGAGTTGATCGCCTTTTGCCGGGAGCAGATGGCTCACTTTAAGGCCCCCAAACGCATCATCTTCACCCCGTTGCCGAAGACCTCGACCGGTAAGGTGCAAAAATTTGTGCTGCGCAAACAGCTGGGGTAGCAGCCTGTTCGTAAGGAGCCAGCACAGCCATTCATAGGAGGGAGATACGAGGGAGCTGGAGGGCTGCGGGCCCTCCCGTGGTGTGCTAGGGAGCCTTGCAGGCAACGCAGTTGCGGCCGCTCTGTTTGGCCTGATAGAGCATCTGATCGGCGCGGGCGTAGAGGCTCTCCATCAGCTCCCCCTCGCCATTTTCCACCAGTCCGGCGCTGATGGTGATGACCAGCTTATCCCCATCGGGCAGGGGGAGCGGGCTTTGCATCACCTGCAGGCGCAGTCGCTCGGCCAGTGATGCGGCGGCCGAGAGGGTGGTGTTGGGCAGCAAGATGGCAAACTCGTCACCGCCGATGCGGGCCAGCACATCTTCGCTGCGCAGCACCGATTGCATCACCCTGCCCAGATGCATCAGCGCGCTATCCCCAAGGGGGTGACCGAAGCGATCGTTGATGCACTTGAACTGATCCACATCCAGCACCATCAGCACCGAGGTGAGGTGGTGGCGCATGTCCAGACTGAGGTTCTTCTCACACAGTTCGAAAAAGAAACGGCGGTTGTAGAGACCGGTGAGGCCATCGCGCACCGACTGCTGGTGCAACTGTTCCTTGAGCTGGTGCAGTTCGGTAATGTCGGAGGAAATACCGATCAGGGTCGGGGTGCCATCCCCCAGCAGAAAGGGCACCTTGACCGACCAGTAGTAGTGCTGATTTCCTTCGGGATCGGTCAGCATCTCTTCCCCGGCTTGCAGCTCGCCGGTTTCGAATACCCGGTTGTCCAGTCGCCACAGCTGGCAGGCGCTGGCAGCCGGGATCACCTCATCATCGCGCCGATTGATGATCTGCTCGGCAGGAAGGCCCAGCAGATCGGCGACCTTTTGGTTGACGTAGAGAAAGCGGTGCAGGCTGTCCTTCATATAGATATGGGCATCCACGTTGGCGAGGATGATTTCCAGCAGCTGATGCTGCTCCGCCATGCGGGCCTCAATCAGCTTGTGTTCGGTGATATCGGTGGAGATGCCGCACAGACCGATCAGGTTGCCATCCTTGTCATGGATGGGCTTTTTAACGGTCCAGTAGCAGCGCTTTTCCCCGGTGGATTTGAGGTAGTTGATCTCCTCCTGGGCGATGGCGAGTTGCTGCTCCAGTACCAACCGGTCGTTGCGTTGAATGGTGTCGGAGAATTCGAGATCAAAAAAGGCCCGATCATCCTGCCCCTGCAACTCGGCGAGGGTGCAGCCAAAGAGATCCAGCACCGCCTGATTGGCATAGGTGTAACGGCCCGCCAGATCCTTGGTAAACATGTAGGCGTCCGTCTCGTTGAAGATGGCTTTGAGGTGATCCAGCTCATGCTGTAACTGGATAGAGAAGGGTTCATCCTTCATGGGGCTAGCCATCCTTGGTTAAGGGCATCGTTGTATACAGCGCGAATATATGTACCAACGGTTTAAATTAAGCACTGAACAGGCCATATTTCGTGTTTATTTCCGCAAGTTCTGCGCCATGTCACACGATTGTCATCGTTGGTGTGGTCAAAGGAAATCAACTGAGTCCGTGGCTATGCAGATAACCGTCCCACCTATATCGGCCCGGCATCGTGGGCCAGCAGCAGAGCAATTGCCCGGCAGTCAAATACGCCAGCCCGAGCGGCAGAAAGGGCAACAAACAGGTCTTTAATCAAACTATTTTCACTGTGCCCCTGATATCATCCTCAGCAACGTAATAAGGAGAGATACGAGATGGCAGTGGCACCGTTTAATTGGGATGACGCAGTTCAGTGGGACGGGCCGGGGGCCATTGCGGGCGGTGAAGAGTTGGCTGGTGATCGGCTGGAACGTGCCCGCTATGCCGAGTTTCTGACCAACTACCTCGCAGCCGAAGGCACGCAGCGCAACTATGTGCTCAATCTCAATGCCGAGTGGGGGGCGGGTAAAACCTGGTTTATCAAGCGTTGGTATATGGAGCTGAAAGCGCACTATCCCACTGTCTATATCGATGCTTGGCAGCAGGACTTTTCCGATGATCCCTTATTGACGGTTATCTCGTCGATTATCGAGCAATTGAGAGATGCAACAGGAAATAAGGTTTCAATACCTGATGGCATCAAGTCCAAACTATTGGGTTTGCTAAAGGTGGGCGGAAAATTGGTGCTCAAGTCAGCCATTAAAAAAGCTGGATGGGAAGATAGTGATTTTTCTGTGGAAGGCGAAGATGCAGATAAGCTGGTTGATACGCTTTGTAGCAATCACAAAGAGCGTTATGAATCTATCCAGTATCTTAAACAAGAAATTCGGCAATGGGTTGAAGCTGCGGTTTCAGCAAACTTAGACCAATTGGATGGCCAAGGTCGATTGGACTATCCCGCCTTTATTCTGATTGATGAGCTGGATCGCTGTCGCCCCTCCTATGCGGTAGAAATGCTGGAGACCATAAAACATATTTTTGATATTCGCGGCGTGGTGTTTGTACTTGCAACCGATACCGAGCAGTTACAGCATGCTATCAAGGTCATTTATGGCGATGGTTTTGATGCAGAAAGTTATCTTGGCCGATTTTTTCATAGACGATTTACGTTAGGCAGTATCTCTCGACGAGAGTTTATTCAGCAGGCAATTGTAGATAAAAAATTGCATTTTGAGCATATCAATGCATGGCCGAAAATAACTGATAGTCAAGTGTTGGTAAATGTATTAACAGCTGTCTGTGATCATTTTTCATTGAGCTTAAGAAGAACAGAGCAAGTGTTGGACCGAACGATTGCTTCCATCGTTAATTACGAAGGTTGCACATTAAATCTGATTTTTCTTGTCTATCTGTTCTCTCTATGCGAGAAAAATAATGAAGATTATCGGGCTGTAGCGGATGGCAAAATGCCTACGACAGATAACCATCCTAAGCTAAAAGGTTTCAATACTCTTACAAGTGAGTATGAAGAACAACATTTTCAATGTTTTATAAAAGCAGGGAGTGCAATAGGAAGTTATATTGAGGATGTCGATCATGAACGATATCTAAATCCTTTTATAGATGGAATATATATGGTTTCATTAAAAAATATGTTAGCCATTTCTTATGGAAGTCTATTAAAATCGACTTCAGATGATGAGTGTTCATATCGTTTTATCACGTTAGCAAAAGATTGTGTTAAGCGAATGCGAAATTTGACTGTAGAAGAAAATACTATTTTGGCAGAAAAGGAACTCTCACTATTGGAGCGACGTTTAACAACGTATAAAAATTTAGTTGAGCTGGCTGTGCATCTTGACTAAATAAAGCCGGGAAATCCCGGCTTTATTATCAGTTTATTTATTGTGCCGCTCATAAAGCCGCTGAACGACATCCTTTAATCCGAGTCCTTCGTTTTGCAGCAGTACGGTCAGGTGGTAGAGCAGATCGGCGGATTCGTTGATGAGCTCCTCCCGATCCTTGGCCATGGCGGCCAGCGCCACTTCAACACCCTCTTCACCTACCTTCTGGGCGATGCGCTTGGTGCCCTTGCCATAGAGGCTGGCGGTGTAGCTGGTGGCCGGATCGGCCCCTTTGCGGGCGGCCAGCACCTGTTCCAGCTCTGCCAGAAAACCGAGTGGTGGCACCGGGTGGCCGTTAAAGCAGGAGGTAGTGCCCTTGTGGCAGGTGGGGCCGACGGGGTTGGCGGCGATCAGCAGGGAGTCCTGATCGCAGTCGGTGCTGATGGCGACGAGTTGGAGCACGTTGCCCGAGCTTTCGCCCTTGGTCCAGAGCCGCTGTTTGCTGCGGCTAAAGAAGGTGACCTGACCGGTAGTCTGGGTCTTCTCCAGCGCTTCACGGGTCATAAAGCCCTGCATCAGCACCTCGCCGCTGGCGGCGTGCTGGACGATGGCAGGGATCATGCCGTCGCATTTTTCCCAGTCGAGCTGATCGGCAAGGGGGCGCGCGCTTGCGGTTGTTTGTGTGTTATCAGAGAAGTTATTCACGGATGGCGACTCCTTCGTTTTTCAGCCAGCGTTTCAATTCGGGAATGGGGATAAGGCCCTTGTGGAACACAGAGGCGGCCAGCGCCCCGTCAACATCGGCGAGGGTAAAGGCATCGCGAAAGTGCGCCATGGCACCGGCGCCGCCGGAGGCAATCAGTGGCACCTTGCAGGCGCTGCGCACCAGCTTGAGCTGTTCGAGATCATAACCCTGACGCATGCCGTCCTGATTCATCACGTTCAGCACGATTTCACCTGCGCCGCGCTTTTGCACCTCCTGCACCCAATCGAGGGTGTGCCAGGCGGTGGTGCGGGTGCGACTCTCGTCACCGGTAAACTGTTTGACCTGATAGTGGCCCGTGTCGGCGTCGAAGTAGGAGTCAATGCCCACCACCACGCACTGCACGCCAAAGCGCTCGGCCAGTCGGCTGATCAGGGGCGGGTCGGCCAGGGCCGGAGAGTTGATGGAGACCTTGTCGGCGCCAAATTCGAGGATCTGGCGGGCATCTTCGACGCTCTTGATGCCACCGGCGACACAGAAGGGAATATCTATCACCTCCGCTACCCGGCTCACCCAGCTCTTGTCCACTACCCGCGCATCGCTGGAGGCGGTGATGTCATAGAACACCAGCTCGTCAGCGCCCTCTTCGGCGTAGCGGCGCGCCAGTTCGACAATGCCGCCCATCACCTCGTGATTGCGAAACTGCACCCCCTTGACCACCACGCCATCTTTCACGTCGAGGCAGGGGATAATGCGTCTTGCCAGCATCAGTTGCCTCCTCTGGTATCGGCTGCGGGCGCTTGCCAGCAGGCGATGGCGTCACCTACCGAGAACTTGCCTTCCAGCAGGGCGCGACCAAGGATGATCCCCTTGACGCCGGAGCCCTTGAGCGCCTCGATATCCGCGATGCCGCCAATGCCGCCGGAGGCCTGAAAGGCGACGCTCGGGTAGCGGGCGCAGAGATCACGATAAAGCTCGACGTTGGTGCCAGCCAGGGTGCCGTCACGGCTGATGTCGGTGCAGAGCACATGCTTGAGCCCGGCGGGGAGGAAGCGCTCGATCAGCGCCTCGATGGTCACGCCGCTGTTCTCCTGCCAGCCTGCCACCGCGATATGGCGATTGCCCTGCTCATCGATATTGACGTCCAGCGCCAGCACGATCTGCTCGGGGCCATATTTCTCCATCCAGCTCGCCACCAGATCCGGGGATTTGACGGCGGTGGAGCCAATCACCACCCGGCTGGCACCGGCGGCCAGCAGATCTGCCACATCCTGATCGGTACGCACGCCTCCGCCGACCTGCACCGGTGCTTCGGTGGCTGACAGCAGTTGGGTCAGCAGGGGCAACTGGCGCGCCTTGGCATCCTTGGCCCCGTCCAGATCCACCAGATGGAGCTGCACCGCCCCCTGGGAGACATATTCATCGAAGCGGGCCTGCGGGCTGCTGCTGTATTCGGTCTTCTGGTCGTAGTCCCCCTGATAGAGGCGAACTACCTGACCGTTGATAAGGTCAATTGCGGGAATGATCATGCTAGTCACAGCTCCAGAAAATTTTGCAGCAAACGGGCACCGGCTGCGCCTGAGCGCTCCGGGTGGAATTGGGCGCCAAAGAAGTTGTCACGGGCGACAATCGCGGTGAAAGGCTTGCCGTAGTCGCAGGTCGCCAGCGTCGCTTCGGTTACCTCCAGCGCATAGGAGTGCACGAAATAGAAGTAGCTGCCGCTCGGGATCCCCTTAAGCAGAGGATGGGTCTCGTCGTGCTCAATCTGGTTCCAGCCCATATGGGGCAGGCGCATGCTTGACTGGTGTAAGGTGCCGACCTCCATCAGCCGGATCTTGCCCGGCACTATGCCAAGGCAGTCGATGAGATCGCCTTCACTGCCATCGGCACTCATGCTCTCTTCGGAGGCCTCCGCCAGCATCTGCATGCCGAGGCAAAAGCCCAGCAGCGGCTGCTTGGCGGCGCGAATGAGCGGTACCAGCCCCCGCTCATTGAGGTTCTTCATGGCGGCCACCGCGGTGCCGACACCGGGCAGGATCAGCTTGTCCGCCTGCTCGATATCGGCCGCCACGCTGGAGACCAGCGGCTGCACACCGAGGCGTTCGAACGCCATTCTGACCGAGGCCAGATTCGCGCAGCCGGTATCGATAATGACCAGCTTCTGCTTGCTCACATCCATCACAGCACTCCCTTGCTGGAGGGAAGCTCGATCCCTTCCACCCGAATGGCCTGACGCAGGGCGCGGCCAAAGCCTTTGAACAGTGCTTCCACCTGATGGTGGGTGTTGCCGCTGCCCACCTTCATCTGCAATGTGATGGCCATGGCGTCCGACAGCGAGCGGAAGAAGTGGGGCACCATCTCGGTGGCCATCTCGCCCACGTTGTCGCGGCCAAAGCCGCTCGGGCAGTCAAACACGAAGTAGGGGCGACCGCTGAGATCCAGTGCTGTGCTCACTTCCTGCTCGGTCAGCGGACGCGCATCGATCACCGCCTGTACCTCGTCCATCGCCAGCACGAAGCCGAAACGGCCGATACCGCGCTTGTTGCCAAGGGCCTGACGCAGCGCCTGACCCAGCGCCAGTCCGACGTCTTCCACCGTGTGGTGATCGTCGATATGCAGATCGCCGCTGACGTTTAGCTTGAGCTGGAAACCGGCGTGGGTGGCAATTTGATCCAGCATGTGATCAAAGAAGCCGATGCCGGTGGCGATCTGGTTGCCGCCGCTCTTGTCCAAATCCAGCGCCACCTGAATACGGGTTTCCTTGGTGTAGCGTTCCACCGAGGCTACGCGTCCCTTGGACAACAGCTGATCACGAATGGCGAGCCAGTCGTGATCTTGCGGGTGGTAGCGAATACCGCCAATGCCCATATTCTCGGCAAGCTGCAGATCGGTCTGGCGATCGCCAATAACGAAGGAGTTGGCAAAGTCGATACGACCCGAGGCGAGGTACTCCTTTACCAGCCCGAGGTGGGGTTTGCGGCAGCTGCAGCCGTCGGTGGGGAAGTGCGGACAGATCAGCACCTGCTCCCAGTTCACCCCTTGCGATTCAAACAGGTGCATCATCAGGTCGTGGGGTGGCTGGAAGTTCTCCAGCGGCAGGCTGGCGGTGCCCAGCCCATCCTGATTGGTCACCATCACCAGCACATAGCCAGCGGCCTGTAACTCGCGCAGCACCGGAATGACCATGGGCTCGAAGCGCAGTTTGGCGAGGCTATCTACCTGCTTGTCGGTCACCGGCTCTTCAATCAGGGTGCCGTCGCGGTCGATAAACAAAAACGGGGTCTTCATCGCTACATCCTTGTCTTACAAAGTGGGAGAGGGCTGATCACGCAGTACCGCCAGCACGGCATCCATCTCGCCCTGATAGCCGATGGTGACGCGAATGCTGTTGTCCAGACCCGGCTTGCTGGAGAAATCCCGCAGAATGATGCCGGCGGCCTTCATGGCAGCAAAGACGGCGGCGCCATCCACAAAGCGCACCAGCACGAAGTTGCCCTTGTCCTCGAATACTTCCTTCACGCAGGCAAGCGTTGTCAGCTCTGCCTTGAAGGCAGCTTTTTGCTTGTTGAGCTCTATTACTCGCTCGCGCATCAGCTCCAGCCCCATGGGGGAGAGGGCCTGCGCCGCGATCTGGGCGATGGGCTCGGGGATGGGATAGGGGGCGATCACCTTGGCTAGCATGGCGATCACCTCGGGGCTTGCCAGCGTAAAGCCGCAGCGGATCCCCGCCAGGGCAAAGGCTTTGGAGAGGGTGCGGGTCACCACCAGATTGGGGAAGCGGGCCAGTAGGTCCACCACGGACGCTTCCGGGCAGAACTCGATATAGGCTTCGTCCACCACCACGATGGCGCGATCCCGAGCTTTTTCCAGCAGGGCGATAAGGCCGTCGCGACCCACCAGATCCCCGGTGGGGTTGTTGGGGGAGCAGAGAAATACCAGTTTCACATCAGACAGACGGTCCGCGATGGCGGGCCAGTCCGGCTGGCGGCTGGCGGTTAGCGGCTGCTCGACGATGCCGACGCCACAGGTCTCGGCGCTGATGGCGTACATGCCGTAGGTGGGCGGGCAGATGAGGATCTGATCTTCACCCGCTTCGCAGAAGGTGCGAATAAGCAGCTCAATGGCCTCATCGGCGCCGCGGCTCACCAGCACCTGATCCGGATTGACCCCGGCGTAGGCGGCATAGCCGTTCACCACCTCGGCCGGTTGGCACTCGGGGTAGCGGTTGAGGCGGCTCCCCTCGATGGTAAAGGGATAGGCCTGTGGCGCCTCATTGGCGTTGAGCCAGACGTGGCCCTTGCCGCCGATGCGGCGAGCGGATTGATAGGGGGTGAGGGCCCGCACCACGCGGCGCGCCAGATTGGCAATGCTCATGACAAATCCTTCTGCTGTGCTGTTGGTTGGGGTGCGGCGGCCAGGGCGTTCAATCTCAGCGTCACGGCATTTTTGTGGCCATCGAGCCCCTCGGCTTGGGCGATACGCTCGACGATAGGGCCAAGGCCCTGAATACCGCGCTCGCTCAGCTCCTGCACCGTGTAGCGGCGCTGATAATCGGCGAGGCCAAGGCTGGAGCAGGTGCGGGCATAGCCGTAGGTGGGCAGGGTGTGGTTGGTGCCGCTGGCGTAATCGCCGACCGACTCGGGGGTCCATGCTCCCAGAAAGATGGAACCGGCGTTCTCGAGTTTATCCAGCAGATCGCGGGGGGCTTGGGTCTGCACGATCAGGTGTTCCGGCGCGTAGGCGTTGGAGATGGCACACGCCTCGGCCAGATCGTCACAGAGGATCACCAGACTGCTGCCGAGCGCCTGCGCGGCGATATCGCGGCGGCTCAGCTTGGTCAGCTGGCTCTTGATTTCTCCTGCGATGGCGTCGGCCAGCAGCGGCGAGGTGGTGACCAGCACCACTTGGCTGTCGGGGCCGTGCTCGGCCTGGGAGAGCAGATCCGCCGCCACGAAGGCGGGGTTGGCGCTCTCGTCGGCAATCACCAGCACCTCGGAGGGGCCGGCGGGCATGTCGATGGCAGCGCCGCGCCAGTCGCGGGAAACCTGCCCCTTGGCTTCGGTCACATAGGCGTTGCCCGGGCCGAAGATCTTGTCCACTTTGGGAATGCTCTCTGTGCCGTACGCCATGGCGGCGATGGCCTGGGCGCCGCCGATGGCGAACACCTTCTCGACGCCGCAGGCGCGGGCGGCAAACAGGATCTCGTCGCTGGCGGGGGACGGGGTGCAGAGCACCACTTCACGGCAACCGGCTAAGCGTGCCGGAATGGCCAGCATCATCACGGTGGAGGGGAGCGGCGCGCTGCCCCCCGGCACATAGAGGCCGACCCGACTGATGGGCTGGGTGCGCAGCTCGCACACCACCCCGGGCTGGGTTTCTACCCGTACCACTGGCTGCATTTGGGCTGCGTGGAAGGTGCGAATGTTGGCAATGGCCGCTTCGATGGCATTTTTGATGTCGTCATCCAGCCGCGCGCAGGCAGCTTCAATCTCATCTTCGCTGACGCGCAACTGCTTACGGGGGGCGCGCTCGAAGCGCAGGCTCAGCTCGCGCAGGGCCTCGTCGCCACGGCTGCGCACCGCGGCGATGATATCTCGCACCACGGCGCCGATATCCGCCTCGTCACTCAAGGCCGGTCGGGTCAGCACGTCGGCCTGCTGGGCGGGGGAGAGGGTCTTCCAGATCAGGGTCTGCATGATATCCCTTCCTTATTCCATCATTTTTTCGATGGGCAGCACCAGAATGGAGCTGGCACCGAGGGCCTTGAGCTGCTCCATGGTCTCCCAGAACAGGGTCTCGCTGGAGACGACGTGCAGCGCCACCTGATTGGTGTCACCGGCCAGTTGCATGATGGTGGGGCGCTCGGCACCCGGCAGCAGATCGGTGATGGCATCGAGCTTGTCTTTGGGGGCGTGCAGCATGATGTACTTGCTCTCGCGCGCCTGCTGCATCCCCTGAATGCGGGGCAGCAGTTTGTCGATAAGCTTCTGCTTGGCATCGGACAAGGGGTTGGGGGCCTGGACCAGCACCGCTTTGGAGCGGTAGATCACCTCCACCTCTTTGAGGCCATTAGCTTCCAGGGTCGCGCCGGTGGAGACCAGATCGCAGATGGCATCGGCGAGACCCGCGCGGGGTGCCACTTCCACCGAGCCGCCCAGCATCACGCTCTTGAAGCCGAGCCCCCTTTCGTCAAAGAAGCGTTTGAGCAGCCCGGGGTAGGAGGTGGCGATGCGCTTACCCGCCAGACTTTGTGGCCCTGTATAGGTCACATCTTCCGGTACCGCCAGCGAGAGGCGGCAGCCACCAAAGTCCAGCTGCTTGAGGGTTTTGACCTCGAAGGGGAGGCCTTGGGAGGCACGAATAAGCTGCACCTCTTCCAGCACGTTCTCGCCGATGATGCCAAGGTCGACCACCCCTTCCATCACCAGACCTGGGATGTCGTCATCACGCACCCGCAGGATATCGATGGGCATGTTCTCGACATGGGCGATAAGTCGCTGCTCGCGCAGGTTGATTTTCAGGCCACAGCTCTTGAACAGGGCTTGGGAGTCCTGGCTCAGACGACCGGACTTTTGCATGGCGATACGCAGACGTTGTGTTTCCATTGCTCGATTTCCTTCTAGTCAAAAACGAAAAAACCCTCGGAAGTGGGTGCTTCCGAGGGTTTATGAATCTTGCGGTCCTTTTGGAAGTCACCAGTTAAGTGTCTTCCAGCAGTCAACCTCCTGAAAGACTAGTCGGGATGATGATGGTGGTGATGAGTCTTCAGGGTGGTGAACTTCATGTAATCAATCCTTTACAAAATAAGATGTCGTAATTGACGCCTGATTTAAACTACCTGCCTTGACAGAAAATGCAACCCGAAATTGTGATTTGATCGATTAAAGTGGCGAAAACGGTTTTCTGGTCGATAACTAGACAATAACCCCTGCAGGAGTCGCCATCATGCCCAGCCAGGACCTGTTGTTCCCCATTTTGCCCCGGGCGCCCGCTGCGCCCGGCAGCGAAGAGATCAAGCGGGAAGTGAATCAGATCAGCAAAAAGCACCAGCTGCGCAAGACCAGCACTGACAACAGTGACTCCCAGCAGCGCCAGCAGGCGTATAACACGCCCGCCAAGCGTGATCAGCCAAAGGCGGAGGAGGACGATCACAAGCCGGATCCCGAGCATCAGATCGATCTGTTCGTCTAGGCATATTATCTGTCCCGCTTTTGCCGCGCTTTTGGCATAATGGCCGCTTTTGCTGCGGGACGCCCTTTTGACCATCCAGACCCTGTTCAAGCCAGATGGCCCTCTGGCCAGCCATATCGACGGTTTCAAAGCCCGCGCTCCCCAACTGGAGATGGCCGAAGCGGTCGCGCGCGCCATCAAGAGTGGTGGCCGTCTGCTGGTTGAGGCAGGAACCGGTACCGGCAAGACCTACGCCTATCTGGTGCCAGCGCTGGAATCCGGCAAGCGGGTGGTGATCAGCACCGGCTCCAAGAACCTGCAGGAGCAGCTTTTCTATCGGGATCTCCCGACCATTACCGGCGCGCTCTCCTACACCCCGCCGGTGGCCCTGCTCAAAGGGCGCAGCAACTATCTCTGCATCGAGCGGATGAACCGGCTCTTGAGCGAATCCCATCTGCAAAAGCCTGAAATCCTGAACGATCTGGTGAAGGTCAAATCCTGGTCCACCGCCACTGATAACGGCGATGTGGGGGATATTCCAGGATTGCAAGAGAACGCCGAGATCCTCGCCCACGTCACCAGCACCAACGACAATTGCCTCGGCCGCGACTGCCCCTATTACGACGACTGCCATCTGGTGGTGGCTCGACGCCGCGCCATGGATGCCCAGGTGGTGGTGATCAACCATCACCTCTTCTTCGCCGATATGGCGGTGAAAGACACCGGATTTGGTGAGTTGGTGCCGGAAGCACAAGTCTATGTGTTTGATGAAGCCCATCAGTTGCCGGAGATCGCCACCAACTACTTCGGCAAATCGGTGGGCAGCCGAACGATTCAGGATTTGGCGCAGGATATCCAGCTGGCCTATCGGGCCGAAGCCCACGACATGGCGCAGCTTGGCAAGGCGGCAGATCGGCTCGCTATCGCCAGTCAGGATTTGCGTCTTGCCTTCGGAGTGGATGGCGGTCGCGGCAATACCCGCGACATGCTGCGCCAGCCGCTCTGGGGGCAGGCCTTGGCTCGTCTCAACGATGCCATCGGGCTCTGCTACGAGGTGCTGAAACTGGCTCTCGGCCGTGGCGAGCAGCTGGATCACGCCTTCGAGCGCATCAGTGAACTGCGCACCCGCCTGGGTGAAGTGCTGGCGGTCAACCAGACCGGTTTCTCCTACTGGTACGATTGCTCACGGCTTCATTTCACCCTCAATCTGACGCCGCTGTCGGTGGCCGAGCGATTCAGTGCCGAGGTGCAAAGACCGGAAGTGGCCTGGGTCTTTACCTCGGCCACCTTGACGGTGGATATGCGGTTTGATCACTTCAAGGCCGAGCTGGGGCTGGCGGGCAGCGCCGAGCTGATCCTCGACAGTCCGTTCGACTATGGCGAGCAGGCGCGGCTCTGTGTGCCCCGCTATCTGCCGGAGCCCAACGCCTTTGGTCGTGGCGAGCAGCTGGCCAATCTGATGATCCCGCTTATCAACAAGACACCGGGGGGCTGTTTCTTCCTCTGCACCAGCCATCAGGTGATGCGTCAGGTGGCCGAGGTGCTGCGCCGGGAAATTGGTCGCACCGTCTTGTTGCAGGGGGAGGACAACAAGCAGCGGTTGCTCAAGGAGTTTGTCGAGAATGGCCGTGCCGTGCTGGTGGCGACCAGCAGCTTCTGGGAGGGGATCGACGTGCGAGGGGCGGCGTTGTCGTGTGTTATCATCGACAAACTGCCGTTTGCCAGCCCCGATGATCCGCTGCTCAAGGCGCGGGTGGATGATTGCAAGCTCAAGGGGGGTGATCCCTTCGCCGAGCTGCAGTTGCCCAAGGCGGTGATTGCCCTCAAGCAGGGGGTTGGGCGGCTTATTCGTGATCGCAGTGATCACGGGGTACTGGTGATCTGTGATCCACGAATGGTCAACAAGCCTTACGGCGCCACCTTTATCAAGAGTCTGCCCGCCATCCCTCGCACCCGGGAGTTGGGCACGTTGGGGAGTTTTTTCGATCGCACTGAACGCGGTGAATAAGTGTGCCGCCAGATAGCAGATTTGAACAACGGGTGAGCATATCTCGCTTGCCGGTTATGTAATTGACTGATTTTATAGAGATTGGAAAGCATGAACGAGTTGAAGATCCTGGCCGTTGATACCGCCACCGAAGCCTGCTCCGCCGCCCTGCTGGTGGGTGACAAGCTGTTCTCCCGCTGGGAGGAGGCGCCACGGGATCACACCCGAAAAATCCTGCCCATGGTTCAGGCTGTGTTAGAGGATGCCGGGATAAGTTTGAGTGACCTTGATGCCATTGCGTTCGGTCGCGGCCCGGGCTCCTTTACCGGCGTGCGGATCGGCATCAGTGTGGCGCAAGGTCTGGCGTTTGGTGCGGGTGTGCCGCTGATTGGCATCTCGACCCTGGCCGCCATGGCGCAAGGCGCCTATCGACTGGATGGCGCCGAGCAGGTGCTGACCGCCATCGATGCGCGGATGAACGAGGTCTATTTCGGCCGCTATGAGCTAATTGAGGGCCGCATGCAGCTGGTGGGGGACGAGGTGGTGAGCGAGCCCGCGGCACTGGTTGACGTCCGTGGCAAGCTGGCGGGCCCTGTGACCTGCGTCGGCACCGGTTTTGAAACCTATGGTGAGACTCTGAGTGGTCTGGCCGATGAGCTGGCGGTGAGTCAGGTACGCTTCCCGGCGGCAGAAGATATGTTGCCGCTGGCCCGCGCCGCCTGGTTGGCGGGGGAGGCGGTACCGGTTGAACAAGCAACGCCGGTCTATTTGCGTGACAAGGTGACCTGGAAAAAGCTGCCGGGTCGCGAATAAGGGCAGGAGCACTGACAGCATGTCGCTCTTGCCGCTCATCAGCTGCAATAAAAGCGGATGGCCCGACGGGCCACGCCGGCAACAGGAGAGTGACATGATGCGTAATACCAGAATCGACATGATGAAACGCACTATGGTGGTCGGGGCGCTGGCTCTGCTGCTCGGGGCCTGCAGCTCGGTTCCCAAGGAGCTGGCCTATGAGCCAGAAAACCAGCTGGTGGCTTATCAACCCGCCCTTGGCGGAATGGAGGGCAAACCGGCCCGCTGGAGCGGCGTTATCTCGGCGGTGCACAACAAGGCGGATCAGAGCGTTATTGAAGTAGTCTATCTGCCGCTCAAGTCCAACGGTGTGCCGGAGCAGACCGAACAGAGCCCGGGCCGTTTTCTGGCCATCATGAAGGGTTTTGTCGATCCGACCCTCTACGCCAAGGGGCGCAGCCTGACAGTGCTTGGCACCATAGGCCAACCGGTGGATAGCCAGATTGGCGAGCACAAGTACCGCTTCTCGGTGCTCAATGTGACGGGCAGCAAGCTGTGGCCGCCAGTCAAGGAAGTAGAGGTTCGCTATATGGACCCCTACTTCTACGACCCCTTCTATGATCCCTTCTGGCCGAGACGGCCGCTGCGTCGCTAAGGCTTGCCATGATCAACGGCATCAAAAGCACTCTGCACGAACGTCAGCTCACCTTGGCAGATGGTCGGCAGGTGGCCCTGCTTGAGAATCAACTCGCGGATCAGGCTCAGCAGGGCAAACCCCTGCTGATTGCCCTGCACGGCTGGCTCGACAACAGTGCCAGCTTCTTGCCGCTGGCGCCCCATCTAGGTGATTTTCACCTCATCTGTATCGATCTGCCGGGGCACGGTCACTCCGATCACAAAACCACCCCTTATGTCTTTGTCGACTGGCTGGACGATCTCTACCAGATCGTGCAGGCGACAGGGTGGTCGCGTTTCACTCTGCTCGGTCACTCCCTCGGGGCGCTGATCGCCTCCGCCTATGCCGGGGTGTTCCCCGAACAGGTGGAGCGGTTGATCATGCTGGAGGGGCTGGGGCCGCTGAGCCAGCCCGATGAGGAGGTACCTGCCCAGCTGCGACGTGCAATTTTAAACCGCAGCCGCACCCGGGAGCGCAGTGCCAACGGCTTTGCCTCCATCGATGAGGCTGTCGCCGCCCGTTGCAAAGTGGCGGATATCACGCCGCAGGCGGCGCATCTTATCTGTGAACGGCAGCTTGAGATGAGGGCAGGGCGCTGGCACTGGCGCAGCGACCCCCGCTTGCGGGATCTTTCACCCCTTCGAATGAGTGAAGGGCAGGCTCGGGCATTGATGGCGGCTATCCGTTGTCCTGTGCTGTTGATTCAGGGGGAGCAGGGCTTTGCTGCGCTTGAAGCCCAATGGCAGGCCCGTCAGGATGCCTTCCAGCAGATCGAGCGGGTCATATTGGGTGGAAACCACCATTTTCATATGGAAAATTCGGTTGATACGGCCGTTTGTATCGTAAAGTTTTGTCAAGTTCGGTAGAATCGCCAGCTTTCAATAATTCCAGGTTTGTTTTCTCCCTCACATTTTTCTGTTGTTAATTTGCTGTTAATTGATGTTGCACTGTGTAAATATGTGCGGCATTAGAGCATCAGCTTAAAACAACCGATTAAAATGGATGTGAACCGGGACGGAGGCAACACAGTGAGCGCACAGGTGCTAGTTATGCAGGAGAAGTTTGTGGAAAAAGTCTGGCTGAAACGTTATCCGGAAGGGGTCCCCGCCGAGATCAATCCAGACCAATACAGCTCCCTGGTCGAGATGTTCGAATCCTCGGTGACCCAGTTTGCCGATCAGCCCGCCTTCGTCAACATGGGCCAAACCATCACCTACCGCCGGCTGGAAGAGCAGTCCCGCGCCTTTGCTGCCTACCTGCAAAACGAGCTGAAGCTGGAGAAAGGGGATCGGGTTGCGGTGATGATGCCTAACCTGCTGCAATACCCCATCGCCGTGTTCGGCATCCTGCGCGCCGGCATGATCGTGGTCAACGTCAACCCGCTCTATACCCCGCGCGAGCTGGAGCATCAGCTCAAAGATTCCGGTGCCAAGGCCATCGTCATCGTCTCCAACTTCGCCCATACCCTGGAAAAGGTGGTCTATGACACCCCGATCAAGCACGTTATCCTGACCCGGATGGGGGACAACCTGGGGCTGGCCAAGGGCACCCTGGTCAACTTCGTGGTCAAGTACGTCAAGAAGCTGGTGCCGAAATACAATCTGCCCCACGCTACCACCATGCGTCAGGCCCTCTCCAAGGGGCGTTTCCTGCAGTACATCAAGCCGGAGATCACCAACGACGATCTCGCCTTCCTGCAGTACACCGGTGGCACCACCGGCCTCTCCAAAGGGGCCATGCTGACCCATCGCAACATGATTGCCAACGTCGAGCAGTGCCTCGGCGTCTACGGCCCCATGCTGGAGCGCGGCAAGGAGTTCGTGGTCACCGCGCTGCCGCTCTATCACGTCTTTGCCCTGACCGTGAACTGCCTGCTCTTTATGCGCATCGGTGGTTACAACCTGCTGATCAGCAACCCGCGCGACATTCCGGGTTTTGTCAAAGAGATCAAGAAGTATCCCTTCACCTGCATTACCGGGGTCAACACCCTGTTCAATGCGCTTGTCAACAACGAAGAGTTTCAGGGGATCGCCTTTGACAAGCTCAAGCTCACCATCGGCGGCGGCATGGCGGTGCAGCGCGCGGTTGCGGAGAAGTGGAAGACACTGACCGACACTCCGCTGCTGGAAGGCTATGGCCTGACCGAGTGTTCGCCACTGGTGAGCGTCTGCCCCTACGATCTGACCGATTACAACGGCTCCATCGGTCTGCCGGTCTGCTCTACCGAGATCCGGCTGGTGGATGACAACGGTCAGGTGATCCACTCCCTCGGCACCCCGGGCGAAATGCAGGTTCGTGGCCCGCAGGTGATGGTTGGCTACTGGCAGCGCCCCGAGGCGACCGCCGAAGTGATGCAGGATGGCTGGCTCTGTACCGGTGATATCGCGGTGTGCGACGAACAGGGTTTCTTCAAGATCGTTGACCGCAAGAAGGACATGATCCTGGTCTCCGGTTTCAACGTCTATCCGAACGAGATCGAAGATGTCGTTGCCTTGCACCCGAAAGTGCTGGAAGTGGCTGCCGTCGGCGTGCCACACAAGGTCTCCGGCGAGCTGGTGAAGATCTTTGTGGTCAAGAAAGATGCAAAATTGCAGGAGGACGAGATTATTGCCCACTGCCGCAAACATCTGACTGCCTATAAGGTGCCGAAACTGGTAGAATTTCGTGACGAACTTCCCAAGACCAATGTGGGCAAGATCCTGCGCCGCGTACTGCGCGACGAGGAGATTGCCAAGCAATAACCGGACTGCGGCTGCAGAAGCCTCTGCAAACCAGCACCGTCGTTATGCAAAACCGTGGGTCATCCCACGGTTTTTTCTTTTTGGCCCTGATCAACCGCGCAGGCACAGATGCACTATCAACTTATCACTCAGCAAGACGAACTTGAGCAGTATCTCGCTTCTCTGGCCGACGTTCCCCTGGCTATCGATACTGAATTCGTTCGCACCCGTACCTACTACCCCCAGCTTGGCCTGTTCCAGGTTTATGACGGCGAGCATCTGGCGCTGCTGGACCCGCTGACGCTGGATCTCTCCGCCCTCTGGCAGCGACTGGGCCGGGAAGGGCAGATCGCCATCCTGCACGCCTCTGGCGAAGATCTGGAGCTTATCCAGCATCAGGCGGGCCACCTGCCCAACCAGATGCACGACACCCAGCTGGCCACCGCCTTCCTCGGTTACGGCGTCTCGGTCGGCTTTGGTGCGCTGGTGAATGAATTCCTCGGGGTCGAGCTGGAAAAAGATCAAGCGCGCACTGATTGGCTGGCCCGCCCGCTTACGCCACGTCAGCTTGAATACGCGGCAGCGGATGTCTTCTACCTGATGCCGCTCTACGAGAAGGTGATGGCCAAACTGCGGGAAAGCGGCAAGTTTGCCTGGTTCGAGCAGGAGTGTCAGAACCACTCCGCCCGCAAGACCCAGGGTAGCGATCCCCGTCAGGCATATCTTGAAATCGTCAACGCCTGGCAACTGGGTCGCCGCGAGCTCGCCATTCTGCGCGAGCTGGCCGCCTGGCGCCAGCAAGAGGCGGTGCGCCGGGACCTGGCCCTCAATTTTGTGGTGAAAGAGCTGCACCTGTTCAAGGTGGCGGAGCGTCGTCCTGCCTCCCTGCGGGATCTCAACGAGCTCGGCCTCTCGCCCATCGAGATCAAGATCCACGGCAAGCGGATGCTCGATATCGTCGCCAAGGCGCAGCAGAGCGATCCTGACAGCTGGCCCGAGCCCATTCGCCGGCTGGTGGACTTCCCCCAGTACAAGGCCGAGCTCAAGCGCATCAAGGCCATGGTGGAAGAGAAGGCCAAGGCGAGCAATATTCCGCCCGAGCTGATTGCCAGCAAGAAGATCATCCACCAGTACTTCACCTGGAGCTGGCGGATGAATGACGAAGAGCGGGCTCGCAGCGACAAACCGATGCTGCTGCAAGGGTGGCGTCATGAGCTGGTCGGTCACCTGCTGGCACAATAAGCCACCAGAGTGTTGCACCTATAAATCAATCCTCACCCTCGGGTGGGGATTTTTTATTGGACGACATTCAGAGAGAGGCAATGATGGGGTGGCCGATCTGGCCAAGCGATCAATTTGGCATGTATCAGCGGGAATAGCGTAAGAGTGAAAAAGGCAGCGGAACACCGCTGCCTTTTTTGATCACCAGATAGGCTGGGTCAGGTAGGGGTTGCTCGCCTTCTCGCGGCCGAAGGTGGAGCTGGGGCCGTGGCCCGGGATAAAGACGATCTCGTCACCCAGCGGCAGCAGGGTTTCGGTGATCGACTTGATAAGCGTGCCGTGATCGCCACGAGGGAAGTCGGTGCGGCCGATGCTGCCGGCAAAGAGCACATCGCCAACCCAGGCGAGTTTTTCGGCCTGGTTCAGCAGCACGATATGGCCCGGGGTGTGGCCTGGGCAGAAGTAGACCTCCAGCTCGCACTGGCCAATCTGCACCTTGTCACCCTGCTCCAGCCAGCGATCCGGCGTGAAGGCGGGGGTATGGGCGAAGCCGAACATCTGGCTCTGCTGGGGCAGCATGTC
Source organism: Aeromonas sp. R4-2 (assembly GCF_040908295.1). Lineage (NCBI taxonomy): Bacteria > Pseudomonadati > Pseudomonadota > Gammaproteobacteria > Aeromonadales > Aeromonadaceae > Aeromonas > Aeromonas sp. R4-2. The sequence continues at coordinate 142,751 of NZ_JBFODL010000009.1, forward strand.
GAGCCAGAAGGCGTCCTCCTTGTGGGGGCCGGTAATGGCGACGCCAGTTTTTTCCCGCAGCTCGGCGGCGGCACCGACGTGATCCAGATGACCGTGAGTCAGCAGGATATGAGTCAGGGTCAGGCCGCGCTTGGCGATGGTGGCCAGCAGTTTGTCCGCTTCGCCGCCCGGATCGATCAGGGCCGCCTGATGGGTCTCGTCACACCAGATGAGGGAGCAGTTCTGGGCGAACTGGGTGACCGGGATCACCTCGAATTTCAACATAGAGTTCCTCTCTTGGGATGGGTCAGCCGCGCAGCGCGTTGGCATGCTGCTCGGCGAAATAGTCGAGGCAGGCCTGCTTGTCACCGCGAAACACGATGCGCTCCTGCTTGTTGCCAAGCTGGTAGAGATACATGGGGTCGTAGTAGCGGGTCAGCAGCAACGTGATCCAGGCCAGATGCAGCGCGGTATCGCCGCTCTTTTCCTGCTCGGTGAGGGCGGTCTGCATCAGGGTATCCAGCTCGCGGTGGGCCAGATCGCCGAGGCGGCGCTTGAGGCGGGCCAACGCATCGGTGAGGTAGGCGGCAAACAGCGGCCATCCCTCTTCCTGGCCATACATGGCTTGATAGCGCAGCCAGAGATCGTGCACGTAATCTTCGCGGATCTGCTCGGCGCGATCGATCTGCGGTACATCTACCACCACCAGCGGTGCCTGACTCATGGCCTCATGGAGGGAGAGGGGCAGGCAGCAGCGGCCAATCAGGCGGCTCTCGTCCTCGACCACGAAGGCATGCTCGCCCTGATGGCGGCGCTTGAGCAGTTCGATGGCCATGTTGTTTTCAAAGTTGATGTTGCTGGGCTGGCCGCCGGGCAGCTGACCAAACGACGAGCCCCTGTGATGGGCGTGTCCTTCCAGATCGAGCGCCTGGGCCACATGGTCCAGCATATGGGTCTTGCCGGAGCCGGTCATGCCGGTCAGCACAGTCCAGCGGCACTCGGCAGAGGCCTTGTCCTGGGTGTCGATCAGGAAGCGGCGCAGCTCCTTGTAGCCACCGGCGACGCGGGGGCGAGTCACCCCGGTATCTGCCAGCCACTGTTGTACGGTTTGCGAGCGCAGGCCGCCGCGAAAGCAGTAGAGCACGGCATCGGGCTGCTGGCGCAACTGCGCCAGCCAGCCTTCGAGTCGTTCGGCACGTACTGCGCCCCCCACCAGCTTGTGTCCAAGCTCAATGGCGGCGGCCTGACCCTGCTTCTTGAAGCAGGTCCCCACCTGGGCGCGCTCATCGTCTGTCATCAAGGGCAGATTGGTCGAGCAGGGGAAGGCCCCCTCCTTGAACTCGATGGGGGCGCGCACATCAATCAACGGCACATCGTCCAAAAAGAGTTGGGCGTAGTCCGTGGCCAGTGGCAATTCATTCATTGGACAATCTCGATAAAGCGGGAGCCCTCAAGGGGCTTGATCTGACCGATGGGCGAGAGTTCTAGCCCAGCGTCTTGCGCGATAGCGAGCAGCTCGGCTTCGCTCTCTTTACCCACGGCGACCAGCAGGCCGCCGCTGGTTTGCGGGTCGCACATGATGTTGCGGGTGCGATCGTCCATGGCATCCAGCTTGTGGCCGTAAGAGTCATGGTTGCGCAGGGTCCCGCCCGGTACGCAGCCCTCACTCAGGTAGTAATCCACCTCATCCAGCAGCGGCAGCGCCTTGAAGTCGAGGCGGGCACTGACGCCAGATCCTTCACACATCTCCAGCAGATGGCCAGCCAGACCAAAACCGGTGACGTCGGTCATGGCGTGCACACCCGGCAGTTCGGCAAAACGCTGACCGATCTTGTTGAGGGTGCACATGGCGTCGGGGGCCAACTGCTCGTGTTCGGGCTTCAGCTTGCCCTTCTTCTGGGCGGTGGTGAGGATGCCGATACCGAGGGGCTTGGTCAGATAGAGGGAGTCACCCACCTTGGCAGTGTCGTTCTGCTTGATGGCATTCAGAGGCACGATACCGGTGACCGCGAGGCCGAAGATGGGCTCGGGGGCATCGATACTGTGACCACCGGCCAGCGAAATGCCCGCTTCATGGCACACCTGACGGCCGCCATCGATCACCTGCTGGGCTACTTCCGGCGCCAAGGTATTGATGGGCCAGCCGAGGATGGCGATGGCAACGATAGGCTTGCCGCCCATGGCGTAGATATCGCTGATGGCGTTGGTGGCGGCGATGCGGCCAAAGGTGAAGGGGTCATCGACGATGGGCATGAAGAAGTCGGTGGTGGAGACAATGCCCTGACCGTTGCCGATATCGACCACGGCCGCGTCATCCTTGCTGCTGTTGCCAACGATCAGGGTCGGGTCGTTGAAGCCCGGGATCTGGCTCTTGAGAATGGTGTCGAGTACCTTGGGAGAAATTTTGCAGCCGCAGCCAGCGCCGTGGCTGTATTGGGTCAGACGAATGGAAGACATACTTACCCCTTTTATTTGCAAACAGAGCAGAGGCTCTGTGGAGCCGTCTTGGTCAATGGGCGGTCTTGTAGAGAGAATGACAAGAAGCCGCAAATATGGGTGGCCTCGGTGCCAACAGGGGCAGCGATGACTGGCAGTTATGAAAGACCGCCAGGCCGGACGGGGAAGAAAAGGGCGACAAGGTGCGCCAGCGCAGCCCCGCCAAGGGCCACAGGACGGGGCATTATGCCACATTTGCCCCTTGGGGTTCGAACAGGAATTCACATAAACAGCAGGGAATTGCCCGCACTTGCTTGTCATCGGGCTGGAACCGCCGCGCACTGCTTGATTGCAGTACAGATGCAGCCAAGAGAACGTCAATTGAGAGCAATAGCGCACGCAACCACTGCGTCATCAGGAGGAGAGCTTAGTGACCACCACATTTTTGGTTAACCACCCCATTACCACGGCGCAGTTTGCGGCGTTGTTGGCGCAGACCTCGCTGGGGGCGAGACGGCCGCTGGACCATCCGGCCACCCTGCAGGGCATGCTGGATCACGCCAATTTGCTGATCACCGCCTGGCAGGGCGAGATCCTGGTCGGGGTGGCCCGCGCGGTGACCGATTTTCATTTTTGCTGCTATCTCTCGGATCTGGCGGTGGCCGAGTCAGTGCAGGGGCAGGGGATTGGCAAAGCCCTTATTCGCGAGACGTTTTTGCAATTGCAGCCGGGCTGCAAGCTGATCCTGCTGGCCGCGCCGCAGGCGGTGGCGTACTACCCCAAGCTCGGATTTAGCCAGCACCCGAGCGCTTGGGTGATGAGCAGTCAGGATGAACTGGTACTGGATGAGTTGGCATAAAACCGTCAACTCATCCAGACAGGGCGAGATTAACTTATCCGGCTTGCTCCAGCGCCGGTTGCCGTGACTTGCCCCAGCGGCGCAGGCGCCGTTGCAGTGGCCGCTCCAGCAGGTTGTAGCTGAAGGCAGAGAGGCCGATCAGCACCGCCAGCATCAGCAAGGTGGCCACTACCCCCAACAGCGGGTTGGTCTGGCCATACCACCACTCAGTGAGCCCCGGCGCCAGATAGTGGATGAGCTCGCAACCGGTGAGCAGCACCAGCACATGGAGCAGGTAGATGGAGTAGGAGAGGTCTCCCAGCCAGTTGGTGAAGGGGTTATCCAAAAGGCGCAGTAGCGGGCTCTGGCGCTCCCCCTGGGCGGCGGCAATCCAGATCAGCAGCACGTAGGAGGCGATCAGCAGCAGGGTCAGCTGCGGCGTCATGGTGAACTGCATCAGCGCGAAGGGCAGCACAAAGGCGATCAAGAGCGGCAGATCCCGCTTCATCATGGGCATGCCTTTCGCAGCCTTGACCCTTGGCAGCAGCCAGAGGCCGAGCACAAATTCACTCACCCCGCGTCCCACCGCCAGTGCCCCGCTGGTGACATCCAGGGTGCCGCGACTGTGTACGATAAAGGCCAGCACCGTCAGCGCCAGCAGGGGGACGAGATGGCTCCAGCGACTACGGGTGACCGCCAGCGGAATAAGCAGCGGGAACAGCAGGTAGCTAATCCACTCTACGCTCAGGGACCAGGCGGCGAAGTTCCAGGTCAACCCGTGATCGGTTACCACCTGTAGCAGCAGAAAGGCGCTCGGCAGCGCCTCGGCCGGGGTGAAGGGGGAGCCGAAGGGGGGCATCCCTTCCCACTCCCACATCTTGAACAGGGGGCCGGCGTAGAAGCCCACCCCATGCTGCGCCTTGTAAAGCTCCCAGCCGACCAGCAGCAGCAGGGTCACCAGATAGAGGGGGTAGACGCGGGTCAGCCGCAGCCAGAGAAAACGGCCATAGCTCACGGTGCGGGGCGTGCGGGTGAAGGCCTCCCCATAGACATGTGCCAGCACCACGCCGCTCAAAATAAAGAACAGATCGACCCAGAGGTAGCCGTTCTCGATGAGTTGGGTGTGGCCTGCGATCGGCTCCATCCACTGGGGAAAGAGCAATAATCGGGCATGGAACAGCACCACCATCAGGGCAGCGATGCCCCGCAGCGGCGTTAACAGCGGCAATGATTGATTCATATCGGGATCCCTTGTGATGTTCAGCTTGGCCTGACATCTATTTTGTTGTTGTACCGCCCATCAATCCTGACGGGACGGTTGCCCCGGCTCGGCTGCCGCAGGCGGGATCACACTACGGAAAAGAGAGTCATACGGGTGTGATTTGAATCATAAATGCGCAGTTATTGTGCAAAAAAATTTAAACAGATAAAGACGTGGGACGCAGGCAGGGAAAGAGGAGGAGAGAGAACACCCATAAAGCAGAGAGGGGGAATCGGAGCGAGCGTCAGGCTCAGGCACCATACGATGCAAAGCAATCAGGCCCACAAGGGGCCTGATTGATCATAAGGGGAAGGGGGGGGCCGATCAGCGGGCGCGTACCACCAGACCCTTGAGGTAGAAGCCTTCCGGATAGGCGGTACCGATAGGGTGATCAGAAGCCTGGGAGAGCAGCTCCAGTATCTGGGCATCGCGACCAGCATCGAGCGCTGCATCGGCAACGATCTTCTGGAACAGGCTCTGCTCCATCAGGCCGGAGCAGGAGTAGGTCAAGAGCACTCCACCCGGCGCCAGCAGCTGGAATGCCAGCATGTTGATGTCCTTGTAGCCACGGCAGGCGCCCAGCAGCTGGGCCTTGCTCTCGGCAAACTTGGGCGGATCCAGCACGATGACATCGAACTTCTCGCCCTTCTCGCGGTATTCACGCAGCAGCTTGAACACGTCGTGACGGACAAACTGGGTGTTGCTGGTATCCAGCCCGTTCAGCTCGGCATTCTGGCGGGCAATATCCAGCGCATTCTGGGAGAGATCGACGTTGACCACTTCCTTGGCGCCGCCCTTGAGGGCATAAACGCCAAAACCGCCGGTGTAGCAGAAGCAGTTGAGCACCCGCTTGCCTTCGGTGTACTTGGCAGCAGCCTGACGGTTATCCCGCTGATCCAGATAGAAGCCGGTTTTATGGCCGTTGCGAATATCCACCAGGATCTTGACGCCACCGTTCTCTTCGATGACCACCGGCTCGTTCGGGGTCTCGCCATAGATGACGCCGGTGCGCTCTTTCAGCCCTTCCTTCTTGCGTACCGCCACGTCGGAGCGCTCATAGATGCTGCACTCGGGGTAGAGGGTACGCAGTGCTTGCGTTATCAGCTCGCGCTGGAACTCGGCACCGGCAGAGAGGATCTGGCACACCAGAAAATCGGCATAACGGTCGATGGTCAGACCCGGCAGACCGTCTGATTCGGCGGCGCAGAGGCGATAGCCGGTGAGACCCTGACGCTTGATCAGCGGATCGCGAGACTCTTGAGCATATTTGAGGCGACGGATAAAGAAGTCGAGATCGACGGTCTCATCCTTGTCGAAGGTCCAGACTCGGGCTCGGATCTGGGAGCTGCCTGACCAGGCGCCACGGGCGAGCCACTTGCCATCGTTGGCATAGATCTCGACGGTATCGCCGTCAATGGGGTTGCCCTGAACCCGCTCAATCCCCTTGGAGAAGATCCAGGGGTGGCGACGCAGCAGGGATTTTTCGCGGCCTTTGACGAGATAGATGGAAGCGCTCATGGATGTTTGCCGATGGTAGAAAGAAAAGGGGCCACATTCTATGTGCAATAGTGCGGCTAAGCCAGCCTTTGCTGGTATATGGCAGAGTGACGAATTGTACGTCTGGACAACGCCCGAGTGTTGCATATGCAAGATTTGCAGAATCTCAATGTTGGCGTTTCACGCTGTTTATCTTATATGTCACAGTTGGTTGTGCTTGTTTTTTGTTCAGCGCTGGTCGCTATGTGTGCACAATGTAGTCAATAAAGCGTTTTAACCTTACTTTATAGTGATTTTCGCTAAAGAGTCATTTGATGATGTCGATAGTGGGGAAGACCATTTTGAATCTTTCCTGTATCGAGCTGTCCATGTCCCTCTCCATCGCTACCAATATTTCTGCCCTCAATGCTTCTCGCCATCTTGGTCAATCATCCAACATGCTGGATTCGGTATATCGACGACTCTCATCCGGCTTGCGCATCAACAGTGCCGCTGATGATGCAGCAGGCTTGCAGATCAGTAATCGCCTCACCAGTGAAGTGAACGGGACCAACACCGCTATTCGCAACGCCAATGATGGGATCTCGGTGATCAACGTCGCCGATGGGGCGCTTGATGAGTCGGTGAACCTGATGCAGCGGATGCGCACCCTGGCACTGCAGTCGGGAAGCGGTGCCAATACGGCAGAGGATCGCGTAGCCCTGAATGCTGAGTTCAAGCAACTGCAGTTGGAGATGGACCGGATTGCCACAGGTACCAGGTTTGCCGGACAGGACCTGCTGGCGGGGAGTTACGAAGGTATCTTCTTGGTCGGTGCCTATGCAGGACAGAATACCGTCATTACCGATCTCAATGCCCAGACCAAAAATCTGGGGGAGATGGAGTGGCGAGCGCGCAGTCCGGCAGGAAGCAAGCCAGGGGCGTATGACATTGCTGATCTCAAGCTTTCATCTCAGCCTATCACCCTTAATGGCGTCACTTTTGACAAGGACTATTCAACTCTGGAAGCGTTCGTGGCAGATATTAATGGCACCACCTTTCCCAATAATCAGGGGCCGGTACAAGCGCAACAACTGCCATTTTCAGTCGCCTCCACGGTCGATTTATCCGCATTACCCTCCTATATCGATGTGGCGGGTCACTCTGTGGATTTGACCACAGGCATTGATATGACCGGATGGGATCCGGTCAATCCGACAGCAAAAAATAGTGCCATCATGGCAACCGTGGTTCAACGCATCAACAGTACTGCGCAATCGGCAGGTCTGGGTTTTTATGTGAGTGCCTCCAACAACAGCAATCCCGCCAGCAATTCATTGACCATGCATAGCGCCCAGGGGAACAGCCTTGCGCTGGCCAATGGCACAACCCCCCCTCCGCAGCCAGCACCACCGGCGCCTCCGGTGATCAGTAGTTCCTCTCTGAGCTCTCTGTTACCCGATGTTACATCGACGACGTATATCGGTCAGATGGAGCTGCGCTCATCAGGCGACAAGTATTCCAATATTGATATGCAGGGATCCAGCTTGCATGCGCTTGGCTTTTATCAAGAGGACAAGAAGAAATATACCGTTGATAATATTGATGTTCTTAGTGAAGACAACGCCAGCAGGGCCATCAAAACCCTGGATGTGGGTATGAAACAGCTGGGTGTTCAGCGCGCTCGGCTCGGGGCCCAAGCCAACGCGCTGGATTCACGGGTACGCAATCTGGCCAGTGCCAATGAGAACCTCAGTGCTGCCCGCTCAAGGATCCGGGATGCCGACATGGCTGTGGAATCGGCGCGGTTGGTCAGCACCCAAATCTTGCAGCAGGCGAGCTCTTCCATTTTGAGTCAGGCAAACAGTCGCCCCCATGCGGCCCTGAGTTTGCTGCAATCCTAAACGGGGCTGACAGGCGGCATGGTAATTGGTCGCTATCATTTATGGTCACGATCAATAAAGAGAAGAGGCCACCCATTGGGTGGCCTCTTCTCATATTGCTTCTTGTTGCCGGACTCTATTGGCGGCAGCGTCAGAGAGTAATCCCCTTGAGTGCCCGGGTCAGCTCGCTGGCGGTGGCTTTCAGCCCCTGCGTGCCGGCTACCGACGCGCTGGCAGACTCCTCCACCTGCGCCGCTTCATGGCGTACCTGATCCAGATTGTGTGTGATCTCGGCAGCCACCGAGCTCTGCTCTTCGCTGGAGGTGGCGATCTGGGTGCTCATCTCCAGCACCGCATCGCTGTGATTGCTCAGCTTCTCGATATCGAGCCCCACCTCGCTGATGAGTTGCTGGCTGCTGGCCGCGCGCCCCACGGTTTTCTCCATGATGTCGTTCAGCGCCCCGGTGCCGGCTTGCAGCTCTTCGATCATCTTCTGGATCTCGACCGTTGCCTGCTGGGTGCGGCTGGCGAGGGTACGCACTTCGTCGGCCACCACCGCAAAGCCGCGTCCCTGCTCACCGGCGCGGGCCGCTTCGATGGCGGCGTTAAGGGCCAAGAGGTTGGTCTGCTGGGAGATGGCGTTGATGACGCTTACCACCTCGTTGATGCGGTTGGCATTGTGGGTCAGGCGCTCTACCGCGCCGGAGGCATTGCCAATCTCGTCGGCCAGAGTGCGGATCGCCTCTATGGTACGAGCCACCCGGTTGGCGCCATTGGCCGCCTCTTCGCTCGATTGACGGGTCTGCTGCAGGGTGTCGTTGGCATTGCGCGCCACTTCGCGAATGGCGGCTGACATCTGTTCCATGGCGGTGGCCAGCGAATCCATGTGCTGGCGCTGGGCGCGTGCCATGTTTTCGCCTTCACTGGCGTGGTCACGAAACTCGTCGGCGGCCATGGTCAGCGCCTCGGCAGACTCTTCGACCAGCTTGACGATCTGATGCTGGCGGTCGGTAAAGCGGTCGATGCTGCCCGCCAGGGTAGAGAACTCGTCGCGTACCGGGAAGAAGTTGAGGCGGAAGGTGAGATCGCCGTCGGCCACGGTTTGCAGCGCCTTGTTGGTGGAGTACAGGGCACCGGAGACAAAGGTCATCATGTAGTGGATCACCAGCGCCATCAGGGCTGCCAGCGCGCAAATCATGGTGAGCGTGGTGCCCTGATCATCCCACATTGAGGAGGTACTGGTGTCGAGCTCGCCGGTCACATAGCCAGCCTGACCCGCTGGTGCGGTGAAGCGGTAGCGATCGCCCTGCTGTTCGAGCCCGCTCACCCCTTGTGGCTGGATGCGCAGATCGGCTGGCAGGGTGAGCGTTGGCTGCTGGCTGACCAGTTGTGCGGTGGTCTTGACCCGCTGCTGCAACTGCTCAACCTTGAGTTTTATCTCCTGCTCGTGGCTGTTTGCCAGCAGATACCAGCTGAGAAAGGCGATGATAAGCAGGGGAAGCCAGAAGGCGATGTGGAATTTTTCACTGATGGTGAGGTGAATGAGATAGCGGTCAACCCACCGGAATTTAACTTCTTTCATAATGGAGCTGCATCCTGCAGAGATAGAGTGTCGGGCACATTATCGTCTCGGGAATTTTTTTCTTAAGCAGAAGGTGTGAGAAATGGGAGAGCAATCGTTTGTCATTCGGGTGTGGGGGCAGGTACAAGGGGTCGGATTTCGCTACTTCACCCGTGAGCGTGCCTTGCAGCTGGGGCTGCGCGGCCATGCCTACAACCTGGAGGATGGCTCGGTGGAGATCCTCATCAGCGGCCCCGCGCAGGGGGTGCAGATGATGCTGGGTTGGCTGGAGCATGGCCCGCGCACCGCCAGAGTGACCCGGATGGAGTATGAAGAGGCGCTGCCGCCCACCGGTCAGGGCTTTCACACCAACTGAAGGGGCGGGGGTGAGATGGACGCTGACAAGGAAGGTCTGTTGCTGACTCAGGCAACAAGCTGGGTCGCCCGTTATCAGGAGGCGGCGCGGGCGGTGCGCGAAGAGGCCAGTGAACCTGCCGTGCATGGCTACCGTATCGCGGCGCGCCGCTTGCTGGCGCTGCTCGCCCTGTGGCGGCCACTCACCTATCATCCCGAGCTGGAGCGGCGTCTGCTGCGCTCAGTCGGGCGGCTCTCGGCGCTGCGGGATGCTCAGGTCTACGCCGAGCGTTTTGGCAAGCCGCCTGCCAGCACTGGTAATACCCACAAATCTGCCTGTCGCGTGCCCCTGTTGCCGCGGCGACTGGCCCGCTGGCTTGCTGCGGTGGCGCAGGTGCCGGATGCGTGGGCATTGGCGTTCCTCTATCAGCAGCATCTGGCCCTGCGCCTTGATGAGGCACAGAGCGCTCTCGATGAACCTATTCCCTGTGTTGGGAAATCTGCCAGCTCCCGTCAGCAACAGTTGCGCCGCTGGCATCGACTGCGCCTCGAGATCAAGCAGGCCCGTTATGGCGTGGAACTGTTGCTGGAGCTGGGGAGTGGGGATCCCGGCTGGTTGAGCACCCTGACTCACTGGCAGGAGCGACTCGGTCAGTTGCAGGATTGGCGTCAATGGCGGCGGAGGTTGCGAGCAGAGCAGGGGCACACCCGCAAGCAGACGAAACTGCGGCAGCAGTTGAAGGGGAAGATCACCGCCCGTTTGCGTCAACTGGACTGCCAGCAGGCGGAGCTGGTGGCGCTCAAACTGGCGATGCAGGCAGGCCACAACGTGGATGACATGGCAAGTCGGGTGGTCAGGTATTCAGGACAAAACGTATCGCCCGCGAATCCCTGTTGTGGATAGCCCCGAGACCGCAATCTGCGGAAGTCATCCACGACCAGCATCTACAAAAACTATCCAAGCCAAACAGGTGAGACAAAAAAGAGAGGCCGTTTGGTCTCTCTTCTCTATCTGGCTGTGGTCGCAGTCAGCGATGTGCTTACTTGACGCGCATTCCAGGCTGGGCACCTTCTTGCGGCTCCAGGATCCAGAGATCCTTGCCGCCCGGGCCTGCAGCCAGCACCATGCCTTCGGACATGCCGAAACGCATCTTGCGCGGCGCCAGGTTGGCCACCATCACGGTCAGCTTGCCTTCCAGATCTTCCGGGTTGTAAGCGGACTTGATACCGGCAAACACCTGACGGGTTTCGCCGCCGATATCCAGTTGCAGCTTGAGTAGCTTCTCGGCTTCCGGTACCGCTTCGGCCTTCTTGATCAGCGCGACGCGCAGGTCAATCTTGGCAAAATCGTCATAGGTGATGGTTTCGCTGATGGGGTCATCAGCCAGCGGGCCGGTCACTTTCGGTGCCTGCTCTTTGGCCAGGTCTTCCTTGGAGGCCTCGATCATGGCTTCAATCTTCGCCGGCTCGATGCGGGAGAAGAGGGCTTTGAACGGTGCAACGGTGTGATCAACCAGCGGCATCTCGATGCCATCCCAGCTGAGGGTCTCGGCCAGGAAGGCTTCGGCACGTTCGGCCAGCAGCGGCATGACGGGCTTGAGGTAGGCCATCAGCACGCGGAACAGGTTGATGCCAACGGAGCAGACCGCCTGCAGCTCGGCGTCAGCCCCTTCCTGCTTGGCGATAACCCAGGGAGCCTTGTCGTCCACGTAGCGGTTGGCCTTGTCGGCCAGCGCCATGATTTCGCGGATGGCGCGGCTGAATTCGCGGCTCTCATAGGCTTCCGCAATAGCGGTGCGGGCGTTGGCGAACTCGGCGTAGAGCTCCGGTTCGGCGCAGGTGGCAGCCAGCTTGCCGCCAAAGCGCTTGGCAATAAAGCCGGCGTTGCGGGAGGCGAGGTTGACCAACTTGTTGACCACGTCAGCGTTGACGCGCTGCACGAAATCTTCGAGGTTCAGGTCCAGATCATCGATGCGGCTGTTGAGCTTGGCGGCGTAGTAGTAACGCAGGCACTCCGGATCCAGGTGGTTCAGGTAGGTGGATGCCTTGATAAAGGTGCCCTTGGATTTGGACATCTTGGCGCCGTTGACGGTCACATAGCCGTGCACGTTGACCTTGGTCGGCTTGCGGAAGTTGGCACCTTCCAGCATGGACGGCCAGAACAGGCAGTGGAAGTAGGCGATATCCTTGCCGATGAAGTGGTAGAGCTCGGCGTCGGAGTCCGCTTTCCAGTAGCTGTCAAAGTCGATGTCGCCGCGCTTGTTGCACAGGTTCTTGAAGGAAGCCATGTAGCCGATGGGGGCATCGAGCCAGACGTAGAAGTACTTGCCCGGGGCGCCGGGAATTTCGAAACCGAAGTAGGGGGCGTCGCGGGTGATGTCCCACTGCTGCAAGCCGCTTTCGAACCACTCCTGCATCTTGTTAGCCATCTCTTCCTGAATGGCGCCGGAGCCGCGTACCCACTCAGAGAGCCATTTTTCAAACTGGGGCAGGTCGAAGAAGAAGTGCTCGGAGTCCTTCATTACCGGAGTCGCGCCGGAGACGGCAGATATCGGATCGATCAGCTCCGTCGGGCTGTAGGTGGCGCCACAGCTGTCACAGTTGTCGCCATACTGCTCCGGAGACTTGCACTTGGGGCAGGTACCCTTGACGAAACGGTCCGGCAGGAACATGGATTTTTCCGGATCGAACAGCTGGGAGATGGTGCGGCTCTTGATAAAGCCACCATTTTTCAGGCGGCCATAGATCAGCTCCGCCAGCTCGCGGTTCTCGTCGCTGTGGGTGGAGTGATAGTTGTCAAAGCTGATGTTGAACCCGGCGAAATCAGCCTGGTGCTCCTTGGAGACAGCGGCAATCATCTCTTCCGGGGTGATCCCCATCTGCTGTGCCTTGAGCATGATCGGGGTGCCGTGGGCATCATCGGCACAGATGAAGTGCACCTGATGGCCGCGCATTCGCTGATAACGAACCCAGATATCGGCCTGGATATGTTCCAGCATGTGGCCAAGATGGATGGAGCCATTGGCATAGGGGAGGGCGCAGGTTACCAGCATTTTACGAGGATCAGTTGCCATATTACGTTCTTGATGTGCTTGTTGGGATGATAGAGTGCCGTGCATGTTACCCGAATTGGGGGTAGCCTGCCTAGGGTTGTGGCTATGCCAACCTTGGCAGCACCTGCTGTTACGATGGCAGGCAAGCCACTGATTTGTGTGCGGTAACCGTTCACCTCAAGATAATGACAAGATAATGAGGAGTTAATGGTGATTGATTCAGTAAAACAGATCCTCGCCGAATTTAAGCCAGCTGGCTGGCACAAGGATCTGGTGGATGCCGGATTCGTTCGCGAGATCATCAATCAGGGTCAGGGGCTCACTATCCGGCTGGTATTGCCGTTTGCCGGTCTTTCGCTGCTCGATCAGCTCAAAGAGAGCTACGATGCCAGGCTGCGCAGCGCCACCGGTGCCGCCCGTATCGACTGGGCACTGGAGATTGACGTCGCCAGCATGCCACGGGCCCAGGGCCTCAATGCCGTGCAGGGCATTCGCAACATCATCGTGGTCGCTTCCGGCAAGGGGGGGGTGGGCAAATCCACCACCGCGGTCAACTTGGCGCTGGCCCTGCAAAAAGAGGGGGCGCGGGTCGCCATTCTCGATGCCGATATCTATGGCCCTTCCATTCCCACCATGATGGGCACCCTCAAGGAGCGCCCGGTCAGCCATGACGGCAAGCTGATGGAGCCGGTGATGGCCTGCGGCCTCAAGAGCAACAGCATCGGCTATCTGGTCTCCGAGCAGGATGCCACCATCTGGCGTGGCCCGATGGCGAGCAAGGCGCTGGCGCAGATCCTCCATGAGACCCGCTGGGGCGAGGTGGATTATTTGGTGGTAGACATGCCGCCGGGCACTGGCGATATCCAGCTCACTATGGCTCAGCAGGTGCCCACCTCGGCGGCAGTGATCGTCACCACCCCGCAGGATGTGGCGTTGGCCGATGCCCGCAAGGGGATCGCCATGTTCAACAAGGTCAATGTGCCGGTGCTTGGTATTATCGAGAACATGAGCTACCACGTCTGCAGCGCCTGTGGTCACCATGAGCCGCTGTTTGGTACCGGTGGCGGCCAGAAGATGGCAGAGCAGTATCAAGTGGCACTGCTTGGTCAATTACCGCTGCACATCGATATCCGCCAACACATGGATGATGGCTGTCCGACGGTGTTCGGCGCACCGGAAGGGAGCCTGACTCAGACCTATTTGAAGCTGTCGCGCAGGGTAGGGGCTGAACTCTTTTTCAGCGCAAAACCGATTGCGACCCCCCTCTATGCCATGGCGCTGGATGAATAATCGGCGGTCGGTCACTTGAAAGGGAATTGAGGGTGGGCATGACCCACCCTTTTTTATATAATGGATCGGTTTAAACCATCCCCACTGCTCTTCTCTTTTAGGTATTTGTCATGTCTGATACTCAACATTCGTGTGTGATCATCGGTATTGCGGGCGCATCTGCGTCTGGCAAAAGTCTTATAGCCCAGACCATTTATGAAGAGCTGGTGGCCGAACTGGGCGCAGGTCAGATTGGTGTGATCACCGAAGATTGCTACTACCGTGATCAGACCCACCTGACCATGGAAGAGCGGGTCAAGACCAACTATGACCACCCCAACGCGCTCGATCACGACTTGCTGGTACAGCACCTGAGCCAGCTGGTCAAAGGTGACGCGGTTGCCATTCCCCAGTACTCCTACACCGAACACACCCGGATGAGCGAAGTGACCCCGTTTGCGCCGCGCCGGGTGATCATCTTGGAAGGGATCCTGCTGCTGACCGACAGCCGTCTGCGGGATCTGATGGACGCCTCCATCTTCATGGATACCCCGCTCGACATCTGCCTGCTGCGCCGTCTGGTGCGTGACGTGCAGGAGCGTGGCCGTACCATGGACTCCGTGCTCAAGCAGTACCAGAAGACGGTGCGTCCGATGTTCCTGCAGTTTATCGAGCCGTCCAAACAGTATGCCGATGTGATCGTGCCCCGTGGTGGCAAGAACCGCATCGCCATCGACATGCTCAAGGCGCGTATTCGCCACATGTTGATCGGTTAAGATGAAACAAGCCGGGTGATGCCCGGCTTTTTTAAAAGCACAATTTGTCAGGAGAGTCGCCCAATGCGTCTGTGTGATACCGATATTGAACGCCATCTGGATGAAGGCAAGATCGTCATTGAGCCACGGCCCGGGGTAGAGCGGATCAGTGGTGTCAGTGTCGATGTGCTGCTGGGTAACGAGTTTCGGGTGTTTCGCGATCATACCGCACCTTATATCGATCTGAGCGGCCCGAGCAGCGAGATGGCCGATGCCATCGATCGGGTGATGAGTGACGAGATCCACATTCCCGATGGCGAAGCCTTCTACCTGCACCCGGGTCAGCTGGCGCTGGCGGTGACCTACGAATCCGTTACTCTGCCTGCCGATATCGTCGGCTGGCTGGATGGCCGCTCTTCATTGGCGCGCCTGGGTTTGATGGTGCACGTGACGGCGCACCGGATCGATCCGGGTTGGTCCGGTCGCATCGTGCTGGAGTTCTACAACGGCGGCAAACTGCCGCTGGCGCTGCGTCCGAAGATGAAGATCGGCGCCTTGAACTTCGAGATGCTCTCCGGCGTCGCGGCCCGTCCCTACAACAAGCGGGAAAATGCCAAGTACAAGAGCCAGCAGGGCGCCGTTGCCAGCCGTATCAATCAGGACTGATAACTGGCAACACGGCAACGATTCAAGGGAGCACAAGGTGCTCCCTTTTTGCATCTGGAATCAAACGGATATGGGGCTGATAGTGCTGGTCGGATGAGATTGGCGGGGCAGGGACGTTTTATCACCACTTTCGCCCGTTTTTCTGTCATAAAAACGTCATAAAAATGAAATTATTGGCTTAATTGTCAGCTATTTTTGCCCTTTCCCGCAATCATTGGCGGCTTTAATTAATCGATGGCAAGCCGCATGATGACTGGCTCTAGGATATTTTTTTCCAAAAAGCTCTTTTTTTTTATGGCTGAAATATTTCAATGGTGGCTATGGTGTTGGCCGCCATCTGGCATAATCCGCCGCAACTCATAAACAGGCTTTTTTTTATGTTTGAAATGTTTAGTGGTTTGGGGTTGTGGTGGTCAATCGGTTTGGTATTGGCCGTTTTTTTTGTGCTTGCCTATGAATTTATCAACGGCTTTCACGATACCGCCAACGCGGTAGCAACGGTTATCTATACCAAGGCGATGCCAGCTCACCTGGCGGTCGTTGCATCGGGGATCTTCAACTTTTTCGGCGTCATGTTTGGTGGACTGGGTGTGGCCTATGCCATTGTCCATCTGCTGCCCATCGACCTGCTGCTTGGGATGGACTCCACCCAAGGGTTGATCATGGTCTTCTCCTTGCTGTTTTCCGCCATCGTGTGGAACTTGGGCACCTGGTTCTTCGGGATCCCGGCCTCCAGTTCACATACCTTGATCGGTTCCATTCTGGGGGTAGGCGGCGCCTATGCCTGGATCACCCATAAACCGGTGACAGAAGGGATCAACGTGGGCAAAGCGATCGACATCATGCTTTCCCTCATCATCTCTCCCACCATCGGCTTCATCATCGCGGCGCTGCTGCTGCTGGCGATGAAGCGCATCTGGACCAGCAACAAGATCCACAAAACGCCGGAAGAGCGCCAGCTGGTGGATGGCAAGAAACACCCGCCGTTCTGGGCGCGTCTGACCCTGGTGGCCTCGGCCATGGGCGTCAGCTTCGTGCACGGCTCCAACGATGGCCAGAAGGGTATCGGTCTGGTGATGCTGGTGCTGATCTGTATGGCGCCAGCCTATTTCGCACTGGACATGAACAGCCGCGCCTATGATCTGGACCGGACCCAGGATGCCAACCAGCGCATCATGGAGATCTACCAGCGCAACCAGTCCGCCCTCTCTGGCGTCATCAACTTCTCTGCACCGGCAACGGCTCAGGAAGAGCTGATGACTCACTGCTCCGCCGATGGCGTGCTGCAGGCGATGGCCACCCTGGATGCCCGTCTGGGTGCCGTGCGTACTTATGATCAGATGAGCCTGACTGACCGCCGCGAAGTGCGTCGTCTGCTGCTCTGTATCGATGACACCGCCCGCAAAGCGGCCAAGCTGCCGCTGCCCGCCAAGGAGCTGACCGACCTGGCCAAATGGCGCAAGGATCTGACCGCCACCGCTGAATACGCACCGACCTGGGTGATCGTCTCCATCGCACTGGCGCTGGGTTGTGGCACCATGGTGGGCTGGCGTCGTATCGTTCATACCGTGGGCGAGAAGATCGGCACCACCGGCATGACCTACAGCCAGGGCATTGCGGCCCAGATCACGGCTGCAACCTCCATCGGGGTCGCCAGTCTGACCGGTATGCCGGTGTCCACCACCCACATCCTCTCTTCTGCGGTGGCGGGGACCATGGTAGCCAACAAATCCGGCCTGCAGAGCCAGACTATCAAGACCATCCTGATGGCCTGGGTGCTGACCCTGCCGCTGACCATGCTGCTCTCCGGCGGCCTGTTCATCGTCAGCCACCATCTGTTTGGTTGATCTGCCGCGCTCATAATGCGCATCACAATGACAATGCCGCTAGGTCGAAAGATCGGGCGGCATTTTTTATATGCAGGATAGGTCGTGTCTCGTGAGCGCAGGAATATGGCTTGCAGGGATGTTAGGAGCGGGTCAGAAATCCCAGCCAGATTGCGGTATTGGTTCAGGTTGATCGCCTTCATGAGCCTTGCGCCGCGCAGCCTCGACTCGGCGTTTGCGATCCCGGCACAGACGCATTACATCCTGCTGCTGGGCAGGGGTCATGGTGAGCCAGTTGAAACGCTCTTCGCGATTGCGCAGGCACCCCTTGCAGTAGCCTTTGTTGTTCACTTCGCAGACCCCGATGCAGGGGCTCTGCAGCGGGAATATTTCGAGCTGTTCCATCCATCACCTCGCACATCCTGTCACCTTGTTATAACCCAGCGGATCCCCTTTGGAGAAATCCTGCTTCAAGTGATTGATGTCGTTTGCTTTCCCCCTGCAAATTTGGCATCTTCCCCGCCGAGCATGGCTCTTGGCGTTATATGAGGACATATGAACAAACACGCGTACTGGCTGACCGCCGCAGTGCTGGGACTGGCCGGTTGTGCGGGCAACTCTGAGAAAGCAGAAGTGCCCAAAAAACAGACCGACAACAGATGCCTTCTTAACTGCGAGGTGCCGGAAAATCTGGGCAAGCAGTATCTGGACGGGACCTTGCCAGAGGATCTGGTGAGGGTGGAGCGGGTCAATAGCCGTGCGCGTGCCGACTACAGCAAGTTTGGCCCGCAAAGTAGACTGGTATTGGAGCGCTCCGGCAAGATGACCCGCCGTTATGGCGAGCTCTATCACCAGCTCTCCCGCTGGGTAGCGAGCGGCGGCAATCCTGCCGATATCACTCGTTACGGTATCAGCCTGGCTCAGCTGGGCGGCGCCGATCGCATGGGCAACGTGCTGTTTACCGGTTACTACTCGCCGGTGCTGGAGGTGCGTCACCGCCCGGATGCCAAATACAAATATCCCATCTATGCCATGCCAAAATGTGGCGGTCGCTGTCCGACCCGGGCCGAGATCCATCAGGGGGCCTTGGCCAATCGCGGGCTGGAGCTGGGTTACAGCAAATCCCTTATCGACAACTTCCTGATGGATGTGCAGGGCTCGGGCTTTGTCCATTACGGGGATGACGATCGGCTGCAATATCTGGGCTACAGCGGCAAGAACGGTCACGGTTACGTGAGTATCGGTCGGGTACTGATCGACCGCGGTGAAGTGCCCAAAGAGCAGATGTCGATGAAGGCCATCAAGGAGTGGGCCAACCGTCAACCGGAGGAGAGCGTCAAGGAGCTGGTGGAGCAGAACCCCTCCTATGTCTTCTTCGAGCGTCGCCCGACCAATGATGTGATCGGTGCGGCCGGTATCCCGCTGCTGCCGCTGGCGGCCGTCGCTGCCGACAAGACCCTGCTGCCGATGGGTACCCCGATCCTCGCCGAAGTTCCCTTGCTCGATAAAGAGGGCAACTGGACCGGCAAGCACCAGCTGCGGCTGTTGATTGCGCTGGATGTGGGCGGGGCGGTGAAGAAGGGGCACCTCGATCTCTACCACGGTATGGGTGAGAAGGCCGGTGTCGCGGCCGGTCACTACAAGCACTTTGGCCGGGTCTGGAAGTTGGGCCTGCACCACGGGCCGACCGCTGCCCCCTGGTTGTAATCCTCTGAGGGGGTGGGCGTCTGTCATCGGGCGCCCGAGCAAACCCGAACAAAGATGAAGAGACAAAAAAAACCGCCGGATTGCTCCGGCGGCTTTCTATTTTGTGCGAGTGGCAGCTGGTGGCTGCGTCAGCTCTTCTGGATATCCAGCCGGATAGCGCCGACCGGTTTGCAGCAGCAGGGGAGGCACTCCCCCTGGGCGACGAATGCCAGCGGCACATTGGGGTAGTGCACCTTGCCAGCCATCAGCGGAGTGCGGCAGGCGCCGCAATAGCCGCTGCGACACTGGAACTCCACATGATGACCGTGGCGCTCCAGGGTCTCCAACACGCTTTCGCCGGGATGGGCGTGCAGCACGGCACCATCTCGTGTATGTACCCGTGGTGCCACGACCGCATGCTGTTCGGCAGGCGCGTGCGGGGCAGGGGTCAGCGTGTTGGTGGCGTCACTCACAGCTCGAAATCACCCAGGTCATCGGCATTGACTTCGCTGTCGATCTGACCGACCAGATAGGAGCTGACCTCTACCTCTTGCGGGGCGACCTGCACGTTGTCGGATGACAGCCAGGTGTTGATCCAGGGGATCGGGTTTTGCTTGGTGCCGGCAAAGGCTGGCTGCAAGCCGACTGCACTCATGCGCAGGTTGGTGATGTACTCCACGTACTGGCAGAGGATGTCCTTGTTCAGGCCGATCATGGAGCCGTCCTGGAACAGGTACTCGGCCCACTCTTTCTCCTGAATGGCCGCTTCCTTGAAGATCTCGAAGCAGGCCTGTTCGCACTCGGCGGCGATCTCGGCCATCTCCGGGTCATCCTGGCCGGTGCGCATCAGGTTCAGCATGTGCTGGGTGCCGGTGAGGTGCAGCGCTTCGTCGCGGGCGATCATCTTGATGATCTTGGCGTTGCCTTCCATCAGTTCGCGCTCGGCGAAGGCAAAGGAGCAGGCGAAGCTGACGTAAAAGCGGATCGCTTCCAGCGCGTTGACGCTCATCAGGCACAGATAGAGCTTCTTCTTGAGCTCGCGCAAGGTGATGGTCACCTCGCGGCCCGCGACGGTGTGGGTCCCTTCACCATGCAGGTTGTAGAGGGCGGTCGCTTCGATCAGGTCGTCGTAGAAGTGGCTGATGGAGCCGGCGCGCTTCAGGATCTGCTCGTTGGTCACGATGTCGTCGAACACCTGGGCGGGGGTGTTGACGATATTGCGGATGATGTGGGTGTAGGAGCGAGAGTGGATGGTTTCCGAGAAGGCCCAGGTCTCAATCCAGGTTTCCAGCTCCGGAATGGAGACCAGCGGCAGCAGCGCCACGTTGGGGCTGCGGCCCTGAATGGAGTCCAGCAGTGTCTGGTACTTCAGGTTGGAGATGAAGATGTGCTGCTCGTGGGGCGGCAGGGCCTGATAGTCGATGCGATCACGGGAGACATCCACCTCTTCCGGGCGCCAGAAGAAGGATAGCTGCTTCTCGATCAGCCGCTCGAACACTTCGTGCTTTTGTTGATCATAACGGGCTACGTTGACCGATTGGCCAAAAAACATCGGCTCTTTGAGCTGGTCGTTTTGGGTTTGGCAGAAAGTTGAATAGGCCATGGTTACCAGAATATGTGAATAGAGAAAACAGGAGAGCGGGAGCTTCATGCTCCCGCCCGGTTATCAGTTCTTGCCGTGACTTAGATTTTGCAAGCCCCGCCAGCACAACCGTCATCTTGCAGATCGGTCTGGGCATCGTCTGCACCATCACGGGTGTTGTGATAGTACAGGGTCTTGAGGCCGTATTTGTAGGCGGTCAGCAAGTCCTTGAGCAGCTGTTTCATCGGGACCTTGTTGCCTTCGAAACGGGCAGGGTCGTAGTTGGTGTTGGCGGAGATCGCCTGATCCACAAACTTCTGCATGATACCGACCAGCTGCAGGTAGCCGTCAACGCTCGGTTGCTTCCAGAGCAATTCGTATTGATCTTTCAGGCGATCATACTCGGGCACCACCTGTTTGAGAATGCCGTCTTTGGAGGCCTTGACCGACACCAGACCGCGCGGCGGCTCGATGCCGTTGGTGGCGTTGGAGATCTGGCTGGAGGTCTCGCTCGGCATCAGGGCGGTCAGGGTTGAGTTGCGCAAGCCCACGGACTTGATATCGGAACGCAGACTTTCCCAATCCAGATGCAGCGGCTCGTTGCACAGCGCATCCAGATCCTTCTTGTAGGTGTCGATGGGCAGGATGCCCTGGGCATAGGTGGTCTCGCCAAACAGCGGGCAGGGGCCGAACTCTCGGGCCAACTGCACGGAGGCTTTCAGCAGGTAGTACTGGATGGCCTCGAAGGTGCGGTGAGTCAGCGCCAGACCGGAGCCGTCGGAGTAGCGGGCACCGTTCTTGGCCAGGTAGTAGGCGTAGTTGATGACGCCGATCCCCAGGGTGCGACGACCCATGCTGCCACGCTTGGCGGCGGCAATCGGGTAGTCCTGATAGTCGAGCAGGGCATCGAGGGCACGCACGGCCAGATCGGCCATCTCTTCCAGATCTTCCAGCTTCTCGATGGCACCCAGGTTGAAGGCGGAGAGGGTGCACAGGGCGATCTCGCCGTTCTCGTCGTCGATGTTGTTGAGCGGCTTGGTCGGCAGCGCAATCTCGAGGCAGAGGTTGGACTGGCGTACCGGCGCCACGCTCGGGTCGAACGGGCTGTGGGTGTTGCAGTGATCGACGTTCTGAATGTAGATGCGACCGGTACCGGCACGCTCCTGCATCATCAGGGAGAAGAGGTCTACCGCTTTCAGGGTCTTCTTGCGAATGGCCGGATCCTGCTCGTACTTGACGTAGAGCTCTTCGAACTTGTCCTGATCGGCGAAGAAGGCATCGTACAGACCCGGCGCATCGGACGGGGAGAACAGGGTGATGTCACCGCCCTTGATGAGGCGCTGGTACATCAGCTTGTTGATCTGCACGCCGTAGTCCATGTGACGAACACGGTTCTCTTCCACGCCGCGGTTGTTCTTCAGCACCAGCAGGCTTTCCACTTCGGTGTGCCACAGCGGGTAGAACAGGGTAGCCGCACCGCCGCGCACGCCGCCCTGGGAGCAGCACTTCACGGCAGTCTGGAAGTATTTGTAGAAGGGGATGCAACCGGTGTGGAACGCTTCGCCGCCACGGATGGGGCTGCCCAGACCGCGGATGCGACCCGCGTTGATGCCGATACCGGCGCGCTGGGAAACGTAACGCACGATGGAACTGGCGGTGGCGTTGATGGAATCCAGACTGTCATCGCACTCGATCAGTACGCAGGAGCTGAACTGACGGGTCGGGGTGCGCACGCCGCTCATGATTGGGGTCGGCAGGGAGATCTTGAAGGTCGAGACCGCATCATAGAAGCGCTTGATGTAGTCCAGACGGGTATCTTTCGGATACTTGGAGAAGAGGCAGGCCGCAACCAGCATATAGAGGAATTGCGGGCTCTCGTAGATCTCGCCGGTAACGCGGTTCTGGACCAGATATTTGCCTTCCAGCTGTTTGACTGCCGCGTAGGAGAAATCCATGTCGCGCCAGTGATCCAGATGGGTGTTCAGCTCTTCGAATTCGGCCTGGGTGTAGTCTTCCAGCAGGTGCTTGTCGTACTTGCCCATGTCCACCAGACGAGCCACGTGCTGGTAGAGGTGGGGCGGTTCGAACTGGCCGTAGGCCTTCTTGCGCAGGTGGAAGATGGCCAGACGGGCTGCCATGTACTGGTAGTCCGGGGTCTGCTCGGAGATGAGGTCAGCCGTCGCCTTGATGATGGTTTCGTGAATGTCGGCGGTACGGATACCGTCATAGAACTGGATGTGGGATTTGAGCTCTACCTGGGAGACCGACACGTTGTCGAGCCCTTCGGCGGCCCAGTCCAGCACGCGGTGAATTTTATCCAGATCGATGGGTTCTTTGTGTCCGTTACGCTTCGTCACAAACAAGTTCATTGGCTGATGACCTTCAGTTGATTCCCGAAAAACCATCGCACAATGGCGCCACCCAGGCTCCGGCGGTGTGCGGGAGTTGGGTAGAGATTGTGCGATGAATCACAAGATGTAGTGTTATTTTAAGTTCGAGCTACAAGATAGTGAGGTCGGCCCGCCATTGCAATGTGTGGATAAGTGACGAGCTGTGGATAAATTGTGAGTCTTGCTCCATCAGTTAGTGACCGCTCACAGTGAGCGGGTTTTCATTCGTCCGCTCCGCTAAAAGCAAGTCTCCCGATCGAAGATGGAAAATTTAAATAACTTTTTTTGCTTGCGAAACGGGGGGCTTTTTACTAGCAAACGGCGGCTGATTATCCCTTATGCAACAAGGGTCAAAAGCTGTCCAGTTGTCGCAGCCGCGGGCTCAGCATGGCAAGGGCTTTGCATCAGATGACGGTGGTTTGTGGCCGCTTTGTGACGGCAGTGAGCTTGTCAAATGGGTATCCAACAGGCAGAAAGCTGCCTTTATTATCCATGAATAGACGAGTGATGGTGGCGCAGGAAGCAGGAGCGTAAAGGAAGAGATGCAAGGGGCGAAGAGTCTCTTCGCCCCCGTTTTCGCATATCAGCCGGTAAGGCTGCGCGTTACGCTTTGGCCGTCAACTCATAGCGCAGCCAGTGGTGCAGGGCCTGCACGGTATCAAACTGCAGATCGGCGCCCCACAGGGCGGGATCTTCCTCATCATTGAGATAGCCCCAGCCAGCGACCGCGGTGCGCATGCCAGCATTGCGGCCCGCTTCGATATCCCGCACATGATCCCCCACATAGAGGCAGTACGCCGCCTCGACCCCCAGCTTCTCACAGGCAAAGAACATGGTGGCGGGGTCGGGCTTGCGTACCGGCAGGGTGTCGGCGCTGACGGTGACGCCGCAGCTGGCAAGCTGTGGCAGGGCTGCCAGCAGTGGCTCGGTGAGAAAGCCCGGCTTGTTGGTGACGATGCCCCAGGGGAGCTGTTTTTCATCCAGCCACTCGATAAGGTCCACCATTCCCTCATAGGGGCGGGTACCGACGCAGAGATTGGCCGCGTAGTAGTCGAGTAGGGCATTGCGCAGGCGCGTGGCCCCCAGCTCTTCGAGCAGTTCATCGCCGAGGCCCGCTTTCAGCAGCCCGAGCGCTCCGTGGGAGGTGGTCTGACGAATAATGTCGTCAGAGAGCGGCGCAAAGCCTTCGCTGATCAGTACATGGTTGACGGCGGCCCCCAGATCCGGGGCTGTGTCGAGCAGGGTGCCATCCAGATCGAACAGCACACCGCGCAGGGGCAGAGGGTGAGAGGCACTCATCAACCGTGCTCCGGGCGGACAAACTCCACCATATAGTTGACGTCGACATTTTTGCCGAGCTTGAACTGGTTGGTGAGGGGGGCGTAGTGGACGCCGCTCATGTCCCGCACCAGCAGGCCAGCTGCTTCCCCCATGCGACACAGTTCGGCCGGGGTGATGAATTTTTTGTGATCGTGGGTACCCTTGGGCACCATCTTCATCAGGTATTCGGCCCCGATGATCATCATCAGATAGGATTTGGGGTTGCGGTTGATGGTGGAGACAAACACCCGGCCGCCCGGGCGCACCAGGGTAGCGATGGCGCGCAGCACGGAGGCGGGGTCCGGCACATGCTCCAGCATCTCCATGCAGGTGACCACGTCATACTGGCCCGGCACTTCGGCGGCATGGGCTTCGGCGGTGATCTGGCGATATTCGAGCTCAACACCCTGCTCAAGGGCGTGCAGGCGGGCGACGCCGAGGGGTTCCTTGCCCATGTCGATGCCGGTGACCTTGGCACCACGGCGGGCCATGCTCTCGGAGAGAATACCGCCACCACATCCGA
The DNA here is from genome assembly GCF_040908295.1 of Aeromonas sp. R4-2. Lineage (NCBI taxonomy): Bacteria > Pseudomonadati > Pseudomonadota > Gammaproteobacteria > Aeromonadales > Aeromonadaceae > Aeromonas > Aeromonas sp. R4-2. The sequence goes on from NZ_JBFODL010000009.1 coordinate 167,609, forward strand.
TATCGAGAATGCGCTTGCCAAACAGACCGCCACTTTTGTCGGTGATCCAGTCAAGGCGTACCGGATTGATTTGATGCAGGGGTTTGAATTCACCTTCCATGTCCCACCAGCGGGAGGCGATGGCTTCAAACTTGGCGATTTCTGTCAGATCGACATTGGCATCACTGTTCATTTTTCGAAGATCCTGTGGCAGGGCGCCCGCTTCTGAGTCATGGGCGCAATCTATTGTCCTGGCGGGCATTATAACGGACGGACTTTGTCACACCAGCCCGATCTGATACCCGATTTGTGGCTTAAGGTATTTGGCTCAGTGTGTTACCATGTCGCGCTGTTTAAGCCAAAGAACAACTAATTAGGGATAAGGCTTTCTATGAGCGATCTGGCCAGAGAGATCACGCCGGTCAACATCGAAGAAGAGCTCAAGAGTTCCTATCTTGATTACGCCATGAGCGTGATCGTAGGACGAGCTCTGCCGGATGTGCGTGATGGCTTGAAACCGGTTCACCGCCGCGTTCTGTTTGCTATGAACGAGTTGGGGAACGACTGGAACAAGCCCTATAAAAAATCGGCCCGTGTGGTCGGTGACGTAATCGGTAAATATCACCCGCACGGCGATAGCGCTGTGTATGACACCATTGTCCGGATGGCGCAGGATTTCTCCATGCGTTACATGCTGGTCGATGGTCAGGGCAACTTCGGTTCAGTCGACGGCGACAGCGCCGCGGCGATGCGTTATACCGAAGTGCGGATGGCCCGCATCTCCCACGAGCTGCTGGCTGATCTGGACAAAGAGACCGTGGACTGGGTGCCGAACTATGACGGCACCGAGATGATCCCGGCGGTCATGCCTACCAAGGTTCCCAACCTGCTGGTCAACGGCTCCTCCGGTATCGCGGTGGGCATGGCGACCAACATTCCGCCTCACAACCTCACCGAGATTGTCAATGGCTGCCTGGCGCTGATCGAAAACGGCGACCTCACCATTGACGAGCTGATGACCTACATCACCGGCCCGGATTTCCCCACCGGCGGCATTATCAACGGTCGTTCCGGCATCGTGCAGGCGTACCGTACCGGTCGTGGCTCCATCTATGTGCGGGCCAAAGCTGAAGTGGAAGTGGACGAGAAGACCAGTCGCGAGACCATCATCGTTCACGAGATCCCCTATCAGGTGAACAAGGCTCGACTGATCGAAAAGATCGCCGAGCTGGTCAAAGAGAAGAAGATCGAGGGCATCAGTGCCCTGCGCGATGAGTCTGACAAAGACGGCATGCGCATCGTTATCGAGATCAAGCGCGGCGAGTCCGGCGAGATTGTGCTGAACAATCTCTACAAGCACACCCAGATGCAGACCACGTTCGGCATCAACATGGTGGCGCTCGATAACAACCAGCCCAAGGTGATGAACCTTAAAGAGATCCTGGATGCGTTCCTGCTGCACCGCCGTGAAGTGGTGACTCGCCGGACCGTGTTCGAACTGCGCAAGGCGCGGGATCGGGCGCACATTTTGGAAGGTCTGGCGGTTGCGCTGGCCAACATCGATCCCATCATCGAGCTGATCCGCCACAGCGCGACCCCGGCCGACGCGAAAGCGGGCCTGGTTGCCAAGGGCTGGGAACTCGGCAACGTGGCCGCCATGCTGGAAAAAGCGGGCGACGACGCGGCACGGCCAGAGTGGCTGGAGCCGGAGTTCGGTATCCGTGAAGGTCAATACTTCCTGACCGAACAGCAAGCCCAGGCCATCCTTGACCTGCGTCTGCACAAGCTGACCGGCCTCGAGCACGAGAAGATCCTGGAAGAGTACCAATCTCTGCTGGATCTGATCGCCGAGCTGCTGCACATCCTGGCGAGCCCGGCTCGTCTGATGGAAGTGATCCGCGATGAACTGCTGGCCGTGCGCGAGCAGTATGGCGACGAGCGTCGCACCGAGATCAGCATGTCCAGTGCCGAGATCAACATCGAAGATCTGATCACCCCGGAAGACGTGGTGGTTACCCTGTCTCACCAGGGCTATGTGAAGTATCAGCCGCTCTCCGACTACGAGGCCCAGCGCCGCGGTGGTCGTGGCAAGTCGGCCACCCGGATCAAGGAAGAGGACTTTGTGGAGCGTCTGCTGGTGGCCAACACCCACGACACCATTCTGTGCTTCTCCACCCGTGGCAAGGTCTACTGGCTCAAGGTTTACCAGCTGCCGGAAGCGTCCCGTGGCGCCCGTGGCCGTCCGATCATCAACCTGCTGCCGCTGGAAGAGGGTGAGCGTATCACCGCCATCCTGCCGGTGAAGGAGTATGACGCCGAGAAGTATGTGTTCTTCGCCACCGCCAACGGTACCGTGAAGAAGACCAGCCTCTCTGACTTCAGCCGTCCGCTCTCCTCCGGTATCCGCGCCATCAACCTCAAAGAGGGTGATGAGCTGATCGGGGTGGATATCACCGATGGCAGCAACGAGATCATGCTCTTCTCCGATGCGGGTAAAGTCGTTCGCTTCGCCGAAGGCAGCGGTCGCGCTGATGCCGATGTCAGCGATGACGTTGAAACCGACGACGATGCCGGCAATGACGATGATGGCAGCGACAACGGCGAAGGCACCGAAAGCAAGGGCACCTTCAAGGGCGTTCGTCCGATGGGTCGTACCGCGGCCGGTGTGCGCGGCATCAAGCTGGGCGCCGGTGACAAGGTGGTTTCCCTCATCGTTCCGCGCGGCGAAGGTGCCATCCTCACCGCCACCGAGAACGGTTACGGTAAACGGACTGCGTTGGCCGAATACCCGACCAAGAGCCGTGGTACTCAGGGCGTTATCTCCATCAAGGTGGATGAGCGTAATGGCAAGGTGATCGATGCGATCCAGGTCGAAGATACCGACCAGATCATGCTGATCACCAACGGCGGTACTCTGGTGCGTACCCGTGTTGCCGAGGTGAGCGTCATTGGCCGTAACACCGGCGGTGTCCGTCTGATCCGTACCGGTGAAGACGAGACCGTGGTTGGCCTGCAGCGTATCGCCGAGAGCGACGAAGACGAGAACGACGCTTTGGCCGTTGATGGTGAGGTATCTGAAGGTACCGATACCGCGACCGGCACTGATGCGGTCGATGCTGGCGACGAGTAATCGTCACCGGTTACCCGAGCAACGTCTCTGAGCAAAAAGAGCGACCCTGGTGGTCGCTCTTTTTATTTGTCTGCTTTTTATGACTCTCCACTGATCTTATGGCTGGATCACTCCTGCAGCCACATTCTGGCGCTGCGGGCGGGAATGGCGACCCGTACCCACTGGCTCTGCACGTTGACTACGGCCCCTTGGTCGAGCACGTCCCGATAGTTGCGATACCAGTTCATCTCGAACCTGGCGGTATCGAGCCAATACTCCTGCTCATAGTCGCACTTGTTGATGCCGACCAGCCCCTGTTTGCCCCGTTTGAACAGCACGAAGCAGTCACCGCTGCCGATCAACTGCATGGGTTGACCCTGCACCGCATTGTGGAAGCGGATCATCCCCTTGAGATCGGCGCGCTGGTAGTAATCCTGCCAGCGCAGTCCATCTTTGGCCTGAGTCTCGCCGTGATCCGAATAGACCAGCGGCGAGCCGCCATCGCGGCCGAGCAGGTAGGCATAGGCCAGCTTCTCGTCAGTCTGGCTTAAGATCTGATAGCGGAAGCCGTCGTTGGTGGGGATGTCGTGGGTCACGGCAAAGGTGACGGCGCGACTGCCCGGTAGCGCCTGACCGTAGGCGCCCGGATCCGCCAGCAGGTTCATGCTGCCACCGTAACTGAACGCGCTGCGCAGGGAGGCAAACAGCGGAAAGTCATAGGCTCCCTGGCCGCTGCTGTCGAGGTAGGGTTTGAGGAAGCGCTCGTAATCGGTGCTGCCTGCCCCCCCAGTGGTGATCACCTCGCCAAACACGTGCATCCCCTGTTTGATTTCGGGGGTGAACACGGCATTGATCTGGTAATCGCTCATGTGTTTGACCGCATCGACCCGAAAACCCTTGATCCCCATCCCCTTGAGCGCCTTGAGATAGGCCTGCTGCTGACTCACTACCCAGTTGTTGGGATCCAGATCCGGCAGCCCCTTGTCACCGGCACCACCACAGAGTCGCCAATACTGGACATGACCCGGATTGCTCCAGTCGCTGATGCACCCTTCCGGATGAAAATCCTGACCGGAGAGGAAGTTTTGCCCCAGATCGCCAAACAGTTTCTGGCGCTCGAAATAGGCCGGGTTGCTGGCGTAGCTTTGCAGCAGCTCGTTGCCGGGATAGTTGAGGTCCTGGCGTTTCCAGCTCTCGTTGGCCATGTGGTTGAGCACCATATCGGCATAGACGGCGATACCCCGCGCCTTCATGGCGGCGATCAGCTGCTCGAGATCCTGCTTGTTGCCAAGAGGGGAGTCGACAAGACGCAGATCCTGCGGCTGGTAACGAGCCCACCACTCGTTGCCTGATGACTTGAGAGGCGGCGAGATGAGTACCTGTTTGTAACCGGCCGACTTGATAAGGTCGGCTTTGGCGGTCACTTCACTGTACTTCCAGTTGAAGGCGTGCAGTATGACGTCGGCGTGCGCCAAGGGGGCGATCAGCATGCCTGCGATCGCCCATATTCCCGCTGTGTGTTTCATTATTGTGTCCCTGTTTTTATAGATGCCTGAATGGGCAAGCCAGCTTTGGCGGGAACAGAGTGAGCTGCAATCCACAACCTGCAGATTTGTGACCGCTTTCAGAGTGATTTCGCCGAATATGTGAACTGTTTCGGCTTTTCCTCGCCACCGCCAGTTGCCTTTTTACAAGTGATTTTTTTGTCATTTCCCTGTCATTCCTAGTCGCTATCCTGCCGGGCGAGTGGTGCGTTGTTGCCATCACCTTCACCGTCAGGAGCTGCATATGACCAGTTGGATCACGTGGGAAATTTGGTGGAGCCGGGTATGGGGCGAGTCAGAGGTGCCGCAGTATGAAGAGGATGAGCACGAAGTGGCCCATGAACCCTCGCGGCTGCCGGTTGAAATGGTGCAGCAGGGTCGGGATCAGCGCGCAGGCTAAGGCGTTAGCCCTCTCTTTACCGAATAGCGCTTTCTTGTCGCGATATGGCTACTTCGTTGGAAAATTCTGAAAAGCGGGGTTTCCACAGGATGTGTTGCGGCAGGCCTTCCTCTCAACCTCTTGGCACACCTGATGTGTGAAGGGCGTGAGCAGGGGGATTAGAAGAGCGACAGCTGCTCCCCGGGGCGGATAAACCCATCCAGCCTGAGCTGAATATGGTGTTTACCCAGATTGAGGCGCTTGCTGATAAGGCGAAAGCGCTGGGCCAGCAGATCGGCAAAGTGCCCCTCACCGCGCATGCGGGTGCCGAAGGCGGTACTGTTGAGCCCGCCACCGCGGCTGGCTCGCAACTGATTCAAAATAGCCTCCTTCTGGCCCGGATAGTGGGTATCGAGCCAGTCCCCAAATAGCGGCGCCAGCTCGTGGGGTAACCGCAGCAGGATGTAATCGGCGCAGCTGGCGCCTGCCTCGGCAGCCGATTTGATGACCTGCTCCAGCTCCGGTTCATTGAGCCGCGGGATCATGGGAGCGGCCAGTACCCCCACCTGCACGCCAGCGTTGGCCAGCTTCTCGATCACTTTCAAGCGGCCGGCGCCCGTGCTGGCGCGGGGCTCCAGCTGTCGGCGCAGGGTTTCGTTCAAGGTCGTCACCGATACCATCACCTGACACAGTCCCTCTCTGGCCAGTTCGGTCAACAGATCGAGGTCGCGCAAGATCATGGCGCTCTTGGTAATGAGTCCGACCGGATGGCGGTGGGCCAGCATCACTTCCAGCAACTGCCGGGTGAGGCGATAGCGCTGCTCGATGGGTTGATAGGGGTCGGTATTGGCGCCAATGAAGATGGTCTGTGGCTGATAGGCCGGTTTGGCAAACTCCCTGCGCAACAGGTCGGCTGCATTGCGTTTGGCAAACAGCTTGCTCTCGAAATCGAGGCCGGGGGAGAGTTCCAGATAGGCGTGGCTGGGTCTGGCATAGCAGTAGATGCAGCCGTGTTCGCACCCCTGATAGGGGTTGATGGAGCGACCAAAGGGGACATCCGGCGAGCTGTTGTAGCTGATGATGCTGCATGCATCGATCTCCCGCACCTCGGTGCCAGGAACAGAAGAAGTGAAGGCGGCATCCCAATCGGACGATTGCCAGCCGTCATCGACCGCTTCGACAAGGGGGCCGCTAAAACGGTGATCGATATTGTGGGGGCTGCCTCGTCCTGCCATGGTGTGCATCTATACTGTTTATACATACAGTTATTTTGCAGGTGCCCCGGATAAATGACAACAACTGCTGATCGAGCGGGTGCAACAAGGGTTGTCGTAGGGATCTCTTGCTTGATCGCAACGCTACATTTCGTTTACATAGACGAAATGAGAACTGGATCACGGAAATCATCATGAGCCCCACCACTTCCCGCTGGCTGTTTATCGGTCTGTTTGCGCTGGTTATCTGGCGTCTGCTTCCGCTCTCCACCGAGCAGGAGATGGCTGCTGCCAACCGTGCCTGGCGTACCGGTCATTTCGATGAGGCGACCCGGATCTGGTCGCCACTGGCCGATCAAGGCCAACCTCGGGCGCAAGCCTTGATGGGCTGGAGCCATGAAGTGGGGCAGGGGAGCGAGCAGGATATCCATCAGGCCATCACGCTCTATCGCCAGTCGGCGCAGGCAGGGGATCCCTTCGGCCAATATCGGCTGGCAGAGCTCTATCTGCGCGGTATTGGGGTCAAGCGAGATCTGCGCCAAGCCTTTCACTGGATGGATCAGGCTGCCCGCAATGGTGATGTCCCGGCCATGCTGAAAGTCGGCGTCCTTCATCTGATGGGGGTCAGCGGCAGGGTCGATTTGCCTCAGGCGAAACAGTGGCTCTATCAGGCGGCACAAAAGGGCAACAAGCTGGCGCTTCAGGTGCTGCAAGAGCTGGCGCTGGCCGAGGAGGGGAGCAGTGACTTTGACTTCAACTGGCAATCTCTGCTTGGTGAATAGTCGGTAGGCGACTCATTTGACTGTAGAAAATATCTGCAAATCCGATACAGCACGCCCAACTTCTGGTAGCATGGAGCCGTTTTGGCTTGGTTTGTCACGTTAGACACGCTGTTTGCGTGTCAGGCCGTCTTCGCAAAGTGCTGTGGAGAACCAGAACATCACCTTTTTGAATCTCTTTTCCATCCCGCATGTGACCTTTGGTAGGGGTCACCACTGTATAAGGAAACACATAATGCCAATCATTACTCTGCCTGACGGCAGCCAACGTCAATTTGCCCACTCTGTTTCCGTCATGGATGTGGCTGCGGACATCGGTCCCGGTCTCGCCAAGGCGTGCATTGCCGGTCGGGTAAACGGTGAACTGGTGGATGCGTGCGAGCTGATCGAAGCTGATGCCTCGCTGGCCATCATCACCGCCAAAGACGAAGAAGGTCTGGACATCCTGCGCCACTCCTGCGCCCACTTGCTGGGTCATGCTATCAAGCAACTCTGGCCCCAGACCAAGATGGCCATCGGTCCTGTCATCGACAACGGCTTCTACTATGACGTTGATCTTGACCGTACCCTGACCGATGAAGATCTGGCTGCCCTGGAAGAGCGCATGCTGGCGCTGGTAGCCAAGGATTACGACGTCATCAAGAAGAAAGTCTCCTGGCAAGAAGCGCGCGATGTATTTGAGGCGCGCGGCGAGTCTTACAAAGTCGAAATCCTGGATCAGAACATTGCCCGTGATGACCAGCCAGGTCTCTATCATCACGAAGAGTACATCGACATGTGTCGCGGCCCGCACGTGCCCAACATGCGTCACTGCCACCACTTCAAGTTGCTGAAGATGTCCGGCGCCTACTGGCGCGGTGATTCCAACAACAAGATGCTGCAGCGTATTTACGGTACCGCCTGGGCTGACAAGAAGCAGCTCAAGGCCTATCTGCAGCGCTTGGAAGAGGCCGCCAAGCGCGACCACCGTAAGATCGGCAAGCAGCTCGACCTGTATCACATGCAGGAAGAAGCACCCGGTATGGTGTTCTGGCACAACGATGGCTGGACCATCTTCCGTGAGCTGGAAACCTTTATCCGCGGCAAGCTCAAAGAGTACGACTATCAGGAAGTGAAAGGTCCGTTTATGATGGACCGCGTCCTGTGGGAGCGTTCAGGTCACTGGGAGAAATACGCCCAGGCCATGTTCACTACCCAGTCCGAAAACCGCGAGTACGCCATCAAGCCGATGAACTGCCCGGGTCACGTCCAGATCTTCAACCAGGGTCTGAAGTCCTACCGCGATCTGCCGCTTCGTATGGCCGAGTTTGGTTCCTGCCACCGCAACGAGCCGTCCGGTTCCCTGCACGGTCTGATGCGGGTGCGCGGCTTCACTCAGGATGACGCTCACATCTTCTGTACCGAAGAGCAGATCATGGAAGAGGTCTCCGGCTGTATTCGTATGGTCTATGACGTCTACGGTACCTTTGGCTTCGAGAACATCGTGGTCAAGCTCTCCACTCGTCCCGAGCAGCGTATCGGCTCCGACGAGATGTGGGATCGCGCCGAGAAAGCACTGGCCGAAGCGCTGGAACTCAACGGTCTGAAGTACGATCTGCAGCCGGGTGAAGGGGCGTTCTACGGTCCCAAAATTGAATTTACCCTGCACGATTGCCTTGATCGTGCGTGGCAATGTGGTACCGTGCAGCTCGACTTTGCCCTGCCTGGTCGTCTGGGTGCCACTTATGTGGGCGAAAACAACGATCGCCACGTACCTGTGATGATCCACCGGGCCATCCTGGGTTCTATCGAGCGTTTCATCGGTATTCTGACTGAAGAGTACGCCGGTCTGTTTCCGACCTGGTTGGCACCGACTCAGGCTGTGGTCATGAATATCACGGACAATCAGGCCGATTATGCGGTGAAAGTAGCCAAAGCATTGAATGATGCGGGCCTTCGCGCAAAAGCGGACTTGAGAAATGAGAAGATTGGCTTTAAAATCCGCGAGCATACTTTGAAGCGAGTACCTTTCATGCTGGTCTGCGGCGATAAAGAAGTTGAAGCCGGTAAGATTGCAGTACGGACTCGTAAAGGGGCTGACCTGGGCACTTATCCTGTTGAAGAGTTCATCGCTCTGTTGACCCAGGAAGTTCAGACCCGCGGACAAAAGAAAGTGGAGGAATAAGCTATAAAAGGCGGAAAAAAACTGGGCAAGCAACCGCAAGCCCGCGCTCACCGGATCAATGAAGAGATCCGTCTGAAAGAAGTTCGTCTGACTGGTCTGGATGGTGAAGCAATTGGCATCACCTCCATTCAGGATGCTCTGAACTTGGCCGCAGAGGCCGGAGTTGATCTGGTCGAGATCAGTCCAAATGCTGAGCCGCCCGTTTGCCGGATCATGGATTACGGCAAATTCCTCTACGAAAAGAGCAAAACAACCAAAGAACAGAAGAAAAAGCAGAAAGTCGTCCAGGTTAAGGAAATCAAATTCCGTCCTGGCACTGACGAAGGCGACTATCAGGTAAAACTACGCAACCTGGTTCGCTTTCTGGAAGACGGGGACAAGGCTAAGGTCACCCTGCGCTTCCGTGGTCGTGAAATGGCCCACCAGGATCTTGGTATCAAGGTTCTGGAGCGCGTCAAGAACGATCTGGAAGAGTTGGCCGTAGTCGAGTCGTTCCCGAAAGTCGAAGGCCGTCAAGCTGTGATGGTTCTCGCACCTAAGAAGAAATCTTAAGGCCCACAAGAAATTGACTCATGGGGCCTGCCCCATGAGTTGGTTCGCCTTGCGATTTTGTTGTCACTCACAATGCGGAGTATGAAATGCCGAAGATGAAAACCAACCGGGGTGCTGCAAAGCGCTTCAAGAAGACTGGCTCGGGTCGCTTCAAGTGCAAGCACAACCACCTGCGTCACATCCTGACCAAGAAGAGCAGCAAGCGTAAGCGTCAGCTGGGACCGAAATTCATGGTTTCTGCTGCCGACCACAAACGTGTTGTCGCTTGTCTGCCGTACGCATAAGGGGGGATGTGAAAAATGCCAAGAGTTAAACGTGGTGTGACTGCTCGAGCTCGTCACAAGAAAGTAATGAAAGCCGCCAAAGGTTACTACGGCGCCCGTTCCCGTGTTTACCGCGTAGCGGTACAAGCGGTAACCAAAGCTGGTCAGTATGCCTACCGTGACCGTCGCCAGAAAAAGCGTCAGTTCCGTCAGCTGTGGATTGCGCGTATCAACGCTGCAGCCCGTCAGAACGGTCTGTCCTACAGCCGTCTGATCAACGGTCTGAAGAAGGCTTCTATCGAGATCGATCGCAAGATCCTGTCCGATATCGCCGTTCACGACAAAATGGCTTTCACCGCCCTGGTTGAAAAAGCTAAAGCAGCCCTGGTTTAATCCAGTTCTGTTATAAACGCTAAAAGGAGGCTCAGGCCTCCTTTTTTGTATCTATAACCATCTGTTTTGCATCACTATTTCCTTTCTCTCATCCACGTTTTGTTCGCTTTTTGCACGAGTTATAGATTTCTCTACATGCAAAGCGATATGTGCGAGATGACCTTTTCTACAAATGGTTTATATGCCAACAAACTAGATGTTTATTCTAATATTTCAGGAGTTGCGGTGAGTCAATGAGACTCGCTTGATATAACAAAATGATTTGTAGGGAGAAAAGCCCACCTTAACTATGGTCAGCGAAGGGGCTTTTTTTGTATTATTCCCCTCTTGACCTTATTTAGCCTAAAGGCTCCTGTACCGGGAGTGGTGACGAGGAAGACATGCAACAGCTTGAAGAAGTAGTCGGCCAAGCCAGAGCCGAAATTGAGGGCGTGAGCGATATCGCGACCCTCGACGAAATCCGGGTCAAATATCTGGGTAAAAAGGGCTTTTTTACCGAGCAGATGAAGGGCCTGGGTGCCTTGTCTGCCGAAGAGCGTCCCGCCGCGGGCGCCGTGATCAACCAGGCCAAACAGCAGATTCAGGATGCGCTGAACGAGCGTCGTGAAGCGCTCGAAGTTGCTGTGCTGAACCAGAAGCTGGCAGCCGAGACCATCGACGTCAGCCTGCCGGGCCGTCGCATCGAGAATGGCGGTCTGCACCCGGTAACCCGCACCATCGAGCGCATCGAGCGCCTGTTTGGCGAGATGGGCTTCAAGGTTGCCCGCGGTCCCGAGATTGAAGATGGCTTCCACAACTTCGATGCGCTGAACATTCCGGCTCATCATCCGGCGCGTACCGATCACGATACCTTCTACTTCAATCCTGATCTGATGCTGCGAACCCACACCTCCGGTGTGCAGATCCGCACCATGGAACATCAGCAGCCGCCGATCCGCATCATTGCACCGGGCCGCGTCTATCGTAACGACTACGACATGACCCACACCCCGATGTTCCATCAGGTTGAAGGTCTGCTGGTTGACGAGCATGCCAGCTTTACCGAGCTGAAGGGCATACTGCACGACTTCCTGCGCAACTACTTCGAGGAAGACCTGACCATTCGCTTCCGTCCTTCCTATTTCCCGTTCACCGAGCCGAGCGCCGAAGTCGACGTGATGGGCAAGAACGGCAAGTGGCTGGAAGTGCTGGGCTGCGGCATGGTGCACCCGAACGTACTGCGTTCGGTCGGCATCGATCCGGAAAAATACTCCGGCTTTGCCTTCGGCATGGGCGTTGAGCGCCTGACCATGCTGCGTTACGGGGTCAACGACCTGCGTGCCTTCTTCGAAAACGACCTGCGCTTCCTCAAGCAGTTCAAGTAAGGGCGAGAGAACATGAAATTCAGTAAATCCTGGGTGATGGAGTGGGTCCGCACCGAGTTGAGTGACAACGCGCTGGCCGAGCAGATCACCATGGCCGGTCTGGAAGTGGACGCCGTGGAAGCGGTGGCTGGCCAGTTCAACAATGTGGTCGTGGGTGAAGTGGTCGAGTGCGCCCAGCATCCTGACGCCGACAAGCTGCGGGTGACCAAGGTCAACGTGGGTGAAGCCGAGCTGCTGGACATCGTCTGCGGCGCGCCGAACTGCCGTCAGGGCTTGAAAGTGTGTGTGGCCAAAGTAGGGGCGACCCTGCCGGGTGATTTCACCATCAAGAAAGCCAAACTGCGTGGCCAGCCGTCCCACGGCATGCTCTGCTCTTTCAGTGAGCTGGGTATCGACGTTGAAGCCGATGGCATCATCGAGCTGCCGGCCGATGCCCCCATCGGCACCGATATTCGTGACTACCTCAATCTGAACGACGTCTCCATCGACGTTGATCTGACTCCGAACCGTGCCGATTGCCTCGGCATCGCCGGTCTGGCCCGTGAAATTGGCGTGCTTAACAGTGTGGACGTGGTCGAGCCGACCTGGGCGCCAGCTGTTGCCACCATCGATGCCACCTTCCCGATCCGGGTTGAAGCGCCGGCAGATTGTCCCCGTTATCTGGGCCGCGTCATCAAGGGGCTGAACTTGCAGGCCCAGAGCCCGCTTTGGATGCAAGAGAAGCTGCGTCGGGGCGGCATTCGCTCCATCGACGCCATCGTCGACATCACTAACTATCTGCTGCTGGAATACGGTCAGCCGATGCACGCCTTCGATCTGGCTACCCTGGAAGGGGAACTGGTGGTACGTCGTGCCCACGCCGATGAGCCCATGACCCTGCTCGATGGCAACGAAGTGAAGCTCAAAGAGACCACTTTGGTGATTGCCGATGCCAAAGGTCCTGCCTGCATGGCCGGTATCTTCGGTGGCAACCGCACTGGTGTATCCGAGACCACTACCGACATCCTGCTGGAGTGCGCCTTCTTCGCACCTCTCTCCATCACCGGCCGTGCCCGTGCCTACGGTCTGCACACCGATTCTTCCCACCGCTTCGAGCGCGGGGTGGATCCCGAGCTGCAGGCCAAGGTGATGGATCGTGCCACCCGTCTGCTGCTGGACATCTGCGGCGGTGAAGCGGGTCCGGTCATCGAGGTCAAATCCGATGCCCATTTGCCGAAAGCGGCCCCCATCAAGCTGCGTCGCAGCAAGCTCGACAAGGTGATCGGTATCAGCGTGGCGGATGCTCAAGTGGTCGAGATCCTGACCCGCCTCGGCATGCAGGTGACCGTGGATGCTGACGGTTGGACTGCGCTGGCACCCTCCTGGCGTTTCGATATCGCCATCGAGGAAGACCTCATCGAGGAAGTGGCTCGCATCTACGGCTACAACAATATCCCGAACCTGAAACCCGCCGCCTCTCTGGCGATGGTTGAGCAGGCAGAAGGGCAGGTGACCCTGAAGCGTGTGCGCGACCTGCTGGTTGATCGCGGCTTCCAGGAAGCGATCACCTACAGCTTCGTCGATCCCAAGACTCAGCAAACCCTGTTCCCGCAGAGCGATGCCATCGTACTGCCCAACCCGATCTCGGTCGAGATGTCCGCTATGCGTGTCTCTCTGTTCCCGGGTCTGGTGCAGGCCGTCGTTTACAACCAGAACCGTCAGCAGCCGCGCGTGCGTCTGTTCGAGCAGGGTCTGCGTTTCATCAAGGATGAAAGCGCCGAGAACGGCATCCGTCAGGAGCCGATGCTGGCCGGTATCATCACTGGCAACCAGAGCGACGAGCACTGGGACATCAAAACCCGCGCAGCCGACTTCTTTGATTTGAAAGGGGATCTGGAAGCTGTGCTGGACTTGACCGCCGAAGGGGCCACCTTTACCTTCGAGCGCACCGAGCACAGCGCCCTGCACCCGGGCCAGAGCGCAGCCATCCTGCGCAATGGCGAGATCATCGGCCACATCGGCGTGATCCACCCGAGCCTCGAGAAGAAGCTGGGTCTCAAGAGCCGCGCGGTGATGTTTGAGCTGGAGCTGGACAAGCTGACCCCGGCCAAGGTGCCTGTGGCAGCCGAAGTTTCCAAGTTCCCGGCGAACCGTCGCGACATCGCCGTGGTGGTCGATCGTCAGGTTCTGGCAGGTGATGTGCTTGCGGTAATTAAAAAAGTTGGCGGAAATCAGGTAGTTGGAATAAACTTGTTTGACGTATACCAGGGTGCTGGTATGGCAGAGGACAAGAAGAGCCTGGCCATCAGTCTTGTATTGCAAGACACACAGCGCACCCTGGAGGAGAAAGAGATTGCCGAGACCGTAGACAATGTCGTGCGGGCCCTTGGTGAAGAGTTGAATGCATCCTTGAGGGATTGATCTATGGCGCTTACCAAAGCCGACATTGCAGAGCACCTGTTCACCCAGCTCGGGATGAGCAAGCGTGAAGCCAAAGATATGGTGGAAGCCTTCTTTGAGGAAATCCGACAGGCGCTTGAGCGTGGTGAACAAGTCAAGATTTCAGGCTTCGGTAACTTTGACCTTCGTGAGAAGAATCAGCGTCCCGGACGCAACCCAAAGACGGGCGAGGATATTCCTATCAGCGCCCGCCGCGTGGTGACCTTCCGGCCTGGCCAGAAGCTCAAGGCCAGGGTAGAAAATGTTGAACCCAACGAGTGATAAAAAGCCAGGCAGATGCCTGGCTTTTGTTTTCAGATGACCAAATTCCCCGTTTTTCTTCTGGGTGCCGTACTGGCACTGCCATTGCACGCCAAGCCTTTGCAGACCACAGTGCTGCCGTTGGCGCCGGCGACCCAAGCTTATGTAAATTCACTGAGTCAGCTTTCGCTCTGCTATCCTGCGACGCTTCCTCCACCATACCTGATGGCCGAGGGGGGTCTGCTCAAGGATCGTCTCGCCCGGTTGCAGGAGCTGTTCCCGGTTCCGCTGGTGCTCAAAGAGTTGCCCGATTGGCAGACATTGCGCAACGGGCTCGCAGAGGGTGACTGCGACATCATTCCCTATGTCGGAACCCGCAAGAAGGCCGTGGAGGGCATGCGGTTAAGTCGTCCGATGATGGAGACCGATGCCGCCATCCTCTACAAGGGTGAAAATCTCAAACAGGCCCGCTTTCTGGTCTACTCGGTGGCAGACTCTGCCCGCCTGCTGCACGAGCTCTATCCCCAGGCACGCATTATTTCCCTAAAAAGCGGAGAGAAGGTCTACGACGCGCTGCAGAGTGGCAAGGGTGATGCCTATCTGGGGGACTATCTGCAACTGCGCTATCTGATGCGCGAGTTTCCTGCCGATGGGTTGCGCCTGCGCCGCCTGTTTGGTGAGGATCGGATCATCAGCTATCGCCTGATGATGCGCGATCAGCCTGAGTTGGCCAATCTGGTGGACACCCTGATCCGTCATATGCCCGCCGGTACTATCTATACCGATCTGGCTCGCTATCTCGATCAGGGGTCGCTCTATGTCAACCAGCCCCACTTCAGCGATACCGAGCAGGCCTGGTTATCCGGCCGCGGGCGTACCATTCGCCTGGTGGTCAATCCCGAGTTGATGCCCTATAGCGGCGTCAATGATCTGGGGGAGGCGAAAGGGTGGAGCGCGGATGTGCTGCGCTGGGTCACCCAGGAGACCGGCCTGAAATACAAGCTGGTGCCTGCCGCTAGCAAGGCGGAGGCCGTAGAAAAGCTGCGCCGTGGTGAGGCGGATATGATGGCCGGCTTGCCGGAATCTCCGGCATTGACGGATCAGTTCATTTTCAGTCGGACGATCTCCACCAACCGGTTTGCCTTGATCAGCAAGCGCAAGCTGGCTGCCGATCGCATGGCGCAGCTCAAGCGGCAGCGTATTCTGGTGCCGGAGTCCCTCTACGATCCCTCCTTGCTCGCCCTGCTCGGTGATCAGGAGTGGCTTCGCACCGACGGCCTCGAGCAGGGACTTGCCGCGATCAAACAGGGCAAGGCTGACGCCATGCTGAGCGAGCTTTATCAGCTGCAATATCCCCAGCGTACCAACTTGCTGGACGGGCTCGATATCGAGGAGCTGGAAGATCGCTTCAGCCTTGGCTTTGCCATCAACAAGAGTCAGACCGAACTGGCCGGGGTGATGGATCGCAACCTGATGGCACTGACCAGCACCCAGATCGACGAACTTAACCAGCGCTGGCGCCGCTTGCTCGTCGTGCAGCAGCCCGGCGTGAGCTACGCCGCCTGGTTTGGCTCCATTGCCATGGCACTGCTGATCAGCGGCATTGTCATCGGCGGGATCTGGCGCTCTCGCCAGCAACTGGCACGGGAAGTCGCCCAGCGTCACGCTGCCGAGAAGGCGCTGGCCATCGAGAGCGAGCTGCGGGAAACCATGTTTCAGGCGTTGCCGGTGCCCGTCTATCTGCGCAATAGCCAGGGCAAGGTGATCAAATCCAATAAACAGGGGCGACGTCTGGCCCTGCGCTATTCGCAGCAGTTGATGCTGCCGCCGGTTCAGTCCCAAAAAAGTGAAGGAGAGCTGGTGCTGGGGGATCAGGTCTTCGCCTATGCCCAGCATCCGCTGCGGCTCGACAAGCAAGCACCCGCCACTGATCTCATCGCCCTGTCGGATATCAGTGTGCTGCGTGAGCAGGCCCGTTTTCTGCGTCAGGCAGAGCGCCGCCTGCGCGCCCTGACCAATACCGTCCCCGGCGTGGTGCTGCAGTTTATGTTCGAGCGGGGACGGGTAGGGGGTATCGAGTTTATCAGCCGGGGCTGTTACGAGCTGCTGGGGCTGGCGAGTCAGCAGATCCGTCGTGAGCCCAAACGGGTGCTCATTATGCTGGAGCGCGAGGATCGCCGTCGGGTAAGCCGTGAGATGTTCGCCATGTTGCAGGCTGGCAAACCCTTCGCATTCACCATGCGCTACCACCATCCGACCAAGGGTCTGCGCTGGTTGCAGCTCTATGGCCGTGGCCGCAGTCAACCGCAGGGTTGGCGAATTTATGCGGTGATGCAGGATGCCACTGCCAGGGTCGAGCAGGATCAGGCATTGCAGCACTCCCATGAGCAGGCGCAACAGGCAGTTCTGGCCAAGGGGCGCTTTTTGGCTGCCATCAGCCACGAGATCCGCACGCCGATGAACGCCATGCTCGGCTTGCTGGAGTGGCTGGCCAGCACTCCTTTGTCGAGAGAGCAGGATTCGGCGCTGGCGCGGGTGCGTCAGGCGGGGGATGAGTTGCTCGGCCTGCTCAACGATGTGCTCGACTTTAGCCGCAACGAAAACAGCAAACTCTCCCTCTCGCCGCAACCCACCGATTTTGCCGAGCTGTGCGAGCACGTGGCGGCGGTGCACTGGACCAAGGCGCGGGCCAAGGGATTGCAACTGCGCCTTAAGTTGGACCCGGCTCTGCCAGCCCTGCAGACCCTCGACCCTCACCGGGTACGGCAAGTGCTCCACAACCTGCTCTCCAATGCCATCAAGTTCAGCCTGCGTGGAGAAGTGGTGCTGTGGGCCGAGGTGGTCGCATCGACCTTGCGCTTTGGTGTGGATGATCAGGGACCGGGGATCACCGCCAAGATGCGTACCACGCTCTTTATGCCGTTCGAGCAGTTTGCCGTTGAAGGCCAGCTGCGGGCGCCTGGCACCGGTCTTGGTCTGGCGATCTGCAAGCAGCTGATCGAGCAGATGGGTGGGCTTATCGATGTCGAGGGGCGCGCCGGTGGTGGTAGCCGCTTCTATTGCGAGTTGCCCCTGAAGCGGGTGCAGCAGGAGCCGGACTGGCAGCCCAATGTGCGGCAGCTGGCGCTCTCTTTACCGCACGATGAGGCGCAAGCACTGTCGCCCTGGCTCAGTCGATTGGGGATCGCCACCGTCAGCAACGCCGTTGATACGCTGCAAGCGGAGGTGGACGAGAAGGGGCTCTACTATTGGGCCTGGCAAGGGGAGTCCTGGGTGCCCGGGACCATCATCACCCTGCTGCAGCCACGGCTGACCCCGGATCAACCGGTCGCAGGCACCCAGCCCGGGCTCGGCATGCGGGTACTGCTGGTTGAAGATCACGATGTCAATCGCGAGCTGATCAGCCTGCAACTGGGGCAACTTGGTGCCAGCGTTATCACTGCCGCCAACGGGCAGCTGGCGCTGGAGATGCTGGCGCAACAGGAGGTGGATTTTGTGCTGACCGATCTGCAGATGCCGGTGATGAACGGGGCCGAGCTGTGCAGGCAGTTGCGCCAATCCGCCCGTTGGGCCCGTCTGCCGGTCTATGTGATCACCGCAGATCTCAGTGATCAGGCGGCAAGGGAGCTGCAATCCTGCGGTTGCGATGGCCATCTGGACAAGCCGGTAGCTCTCAAGGAGCTGGCGACCTTGCTGCGCCATATTGCCAAAGAGGGGAGCAATGCTGTCGTCCCGACACCGGTTGCCTCGCTGCTGACCGATGAACTGGCCGCCCTTTATCTGGAGGCTACCCGTGATGATTTGGCCGAACTTGAGCGCTGCAGCACAGAAGAAGATGAAGTTGGCGTGAATGCTGCTTTACACAAGTTGAAGGGGGCCGCCAGAATGGTAGGGGCGACCGCGTTGGTGGCGGTCATTGAAGAGTGGCAACAGGCGCCCCATCCGATGCTGCAAGCCAGATTGAACCGGGCACTGGATGAGTTCAGCCAGCAGTTTTCAAAGAGGGCTCAAGATGATCATCACTGATGAAGAATTACTGGCGTTGCTCGATTCGGAAGAGCATGAGGCGGCAGGATTTTGCCCCATTGTGCTCTATGCCCTCGACAGCACCGCCCATGAGTTGGCCAGCACCATGACATTGCCCTCCTATGTCACGCTGCACCGTACCCGACCGGATGCCTGCTGGCAGTGGGAAGGGCTGTTTGCGGCCGGCGCCATCGCACTTTACGACCCCGCCGCTCATCAGCAGGCGGACTACTTCCCCCAGTTGCAGCAGCATGAGGGAATTTACGCTATTGGCGAGAATTGGCTGGGGGGGCTTGCCGCCAGTTACCGTAACTGGTGCAACTGGCTGGCCGCTAACAAGGTGCTGCTGCTCGAGGATCACCCGTTTCAGGGGATGCAACTGCAACAGACCATCGCCGGGTTGGGGCTCTCCTGTCAGTGGGTACAGGATGAATCGGCCTGTCTTGCGGCATTGTCGGCAGGCGACATCAGCCTGCTGGTGTGCGATCTCAGCCTGGTGGAGCAAGATGCCATCAGTCTGCTGATGAACCAGCCCCAGTTGCAGGAGGCCGGGCTGCCCATCGTGCTGCTTTCGGCCCATGAGCAGACGCTGATCGACGGTGCCCGCCGCCTGCTGCACGATGCCGGTTTCAATATTCTGGCGGCGCTGGCCAAGCCGCTTGATTGTGACGAGCTGCTCAGGTTGCTGCGTCGACTCTATCTGGGCCCGCTGCGTCAGCAGCGCTTGAGCGGCCAGCGCCGCTCCATTCGCCGTTGGCAGGGGGAGGTGCAGGGTCAGCTTGGGCTGCTCTCCAGTCCCGCGACCCCTCATCCGGTCTGGCTGGCGGTGACCGGCTTGCCCAGCCGCTGGGAGGCGCTCAAGGAGTGGCTGACGGAGCAGTCGCGTACCCCAGCCGAACTGACCCTGCTGATCCACCGTCGTGACCACCTGCTTAGCAATGCCGATCGCTTCGCGCTGGTGCTGCAAGCCAGCCTGGCGGGGAGCAAGCTGGCGCTGCTGCTCGATAACAGCCAGCATCTGCCATTCGATCTGCTGGAACGTTTGCCGCTGCAAGCCTTGCTGCTGGGGCAGGGGATCTTGCCGGAGATGGAGTCCTTGACCGGTGACTCCCTGCTGGGACGCTTTATGGCCCGGGTTCGAGAGCTGGGGATCGCCGTCTATCTGGATGATCCTTACAACCTGCTCGATGTCGAGGTGTGGCGAGAGCACGGTATCGCGGGGCGCTGGTAATTATGCCGCGCTACCTCTGCTGGCCCATGCACCGGGAGCGCCTTGGCAAAGGACTGGAGGGCTGGCTCCATCCGGTTTCCCGAGCTGCGCTGCCACTGGCGATGCAGGTCTCCGGGGTGCCTTGCCTGCTGCGCGAGCTGCATGGGGTGGCGCCTGCCCGCATGCTGGCCGCCTATGATGCGCTCAGTGAAGAGAGCATCTATCTGCGCTTTATGCGCCCGAAACGGACACCGCCACCGGAACAGGTGGCCCAATTTCTCAATTACCATCCCGAACAACAGATCTCGCTGTTGCTGACCGATCTGGCTGGTGAGCCGCTGGCTCAGGCGCAATCAATCCGTCGCCGCCTTCATCCCGATCGGGCGGAGTTCTCCTGCATCGTAGCGGACCACTTTCAGCACAAGGGGGCGGGGCGGCGCATTCTGCTGGCGCTGGCACTGCTGGCCAGGGCGGACGGGATCCGGGAGTGGACGGCGGAAGTGTTGGCCCAGAACCGGCCCATGCTGACACTGCTCAAGCGCCTTGGCTTGCCGCTGACCCTGGTGACCGGGCGGGAGATGGTCTTTGTCAGGCTGGATCTGTCGGTACTGGATGCCTGGTTAACCGCACCGCCAGCGGCGCCGCTTAAGACCAAGGGCGAATAGTGACACTTTTTTCCCTGTGCTAAGGTCACATTTATTGTGCGGGGATAGACGGAGCAGCTTATGGCGCAGTCATATAAACATATCGTGATCCTGACCGGCGCGGGGATCTCTGCCGAATCCGGCATCAAGACTTTTCGTGCCTGCGATGGTTTGTGGGAAGAGCACAAGGTCGAGGATGTGGCGACCCCCGAGGGGTATGCCCGGGATCCCGAACTGGTGCTGCGCTTTTACAACTCCCGCCGCAAACAGCTGCAACAGCCCCAGGTCCATCCTAATCCGGCCCACTATGCGTTGGCCCGCCTCGAGCGACTGCTGCCCGGCACGGTCACCCTGGTCACCCAGAACATCGACAATCTGCACGAGAGCGCTGGCAGCAAGAACCTTATCCATATGCACGGCGAGCTGCTCAAGGCCCGCTGTCCCGAATCCGGTCAGGTGATCGAGTGGCGCGGTGATCTCCATCAGGACGAGCTCTGCTCCTGTTGCCAGTTCCCCCAGCCGATGCGTCCTCATGTGGTCTGGTTTGGCGAAATGCCGCTCGGGCTGGATCGCATCTACAGCGCGCTGGCCCAGTGCGATCTCTTTATCTCCATCGGCACCTCTGGCGCCGTCTATCCGGCCGCCGGTTTTGTCCATGAAGCGGGATTGAACGGGGCACACACCATCGAGCTCAATCTCGAACCGAGCGAGGTAGGTAGCCAGTTTGACGAAAAACGCTATGGCCCAGCCTCCCTGCTGGTGCCCGCCTATGTCGATGAGTTGCTGGAGGCGTGCGGCATTCATCAACCGAGGCAAGTCGAGGGGCACAACTGGATGGAGATGCGCGGTCCCTGAGCTACTGTGCGACGGGACAGTTGCAATGGTTCGGTGAAATCGCCACACTGGCAACCATTTAAAAAATGGGACGCAGTTGGCGCAAATTACCATGATCGCAGTCAAGCAATGGATCGCTTTTTTTCTCCTGGTGCTGGCCAGTGCCAGTGCATCGGCCTCCATCCCCCTGATGACCCTGATACTGCCAGATGGCCAGCAGGTGACCCTCGATGAGGCGGCCCTCTCCGCCTTGCCACAGACCGAATTCACTACCACTACTCCCTGGACTCAGGGCGCCCAGCACTATCGCGGGCCGACCCTGTCAGCCGTGCTGGCGGCGCAAGGGATCCCGGATGCTCGCAAGATCGCCGTTTCGGCCCTCAACGGCTATCAGCAGGTGGTGGATCTGGCCCTGTTCGACGGCGTGCCGCTGACCCTGGTGCGTCAGGAGGACGGCAAACCGCTGACCCGGCGCAACAAGGGGCCGCTTTGGCTGCTCATCCCGTTCACCACCTATCCCAAGCTGGACGTGCCCGCCATCCATAACTGCATGGTGTGGCAGGTGACCCGCATCGAGATCGTCGATTGATGGGGCTATCCCGCCAAAATATGCTGTTGGTTGCGGTGTCGCTGCTGTTTCTGCTCTCGTCTGGCAGCAGCCTCTATCTGCAGTATCGGCAGGAGCTGCTGGTCGATACTTTCTACCGCAATGTCCACTGGAACATCAGCCAGGTGATGCTCGAATCCCAGCGTTTCCTCTACGATCTGCAGCTCTATCGGGCTGGCAGACTGTCGATGGAGACCCTGAGCCTTGATTACGATCTGCTGTGGAACCGGCTCGATATCTTCCTCATCAGCAGTGAGACCGCCGAGATGCGCCAGCGGCACGGGCTCGGCAAAGTGCTGGCCACCCTGTTCGAGCAGATCAAGCAGCTCGAACCCCAGATGGAGGCTGGTGCGCTGCGCGAGGGGGCTGAGCTTGCCCGTTTGCAGGAGGCGATCGCCAGCCAGACCCGTCTTATCGAACAGATAGGGGATCAGATCCTCTCCGGCCAGGAGCGGGAGCATTCGGTCAGCCAGATCCGCAACAGCCTGTTCTGGCTGCAGATCTGGCAACTGATCCTGCTGCTGACCGGTGGCGCTCTGGTCGCAGCCCTCATTCGCGCCAATCTGGCGAACCGCCGGCTTGCCCTGCTCGATCCCCTGACCCAGCTTGGCAACCGCCGTGCCCTGCAGGAACAGCTCTCTCGCGCTCTGCATGCTGGCGAGGTGAGCGCTTTGGTGGTGCTCGATCTCAAGCGCTTCAAGCAGGTCAATGATCTGCTGGGTTATCAGGTCGGTGATCGGCTGTTGCAGATGGTGGCCAACAAGCTGCTGCAGGCCCATGGCAGCCACGCTTACCGGCTCGGCGGAGATGAATTTGCCGTGGTGCTGACCAAGGCGAATGATGCGCTGGAAACCGCCATTCATGAGCTGGTGGATCTGCTCCATTTCGAGTTCGTGACCCGGGAGTGCAGCTTCGACCTTGCCTGTCGGCTCGGGGTCGCCAAGGCGCAACAACAGGATGCCGCCCGGTTGCTGGATCAGGCCATCCTGGCCCTCAACCAGGCCAAGCGTAGCCAGGAGGGGGCGATCAGCTGGTTTGAGCCCGCCATGCTGCAGCAGTTGCAGTTGAGTCAGCAGCAGCTTCATCAGCTGCGAGAGTGGCTGGCGGGGCGCGAGCCAGCACCGCTGCGAGTGGCATTGCAGGCGCTGACGGACGGGCAGGGCAACGACATGTGGCAATTGGTGCTTGAGTGGCGTGAGCAGGGGGCGCCCTGTCAGATGCGCTGGCTGCAGGAGTGCGGTGTGCTGGGGCCCGTGCTGGCCCGCGTGCTGCAAGCGCACGAGGCGCAGTATGCCGATGGTCGGGCTCTACTGGTCCCGCTTGACAACCAGGCCCAGCTGACCCATCTACTGGCCTATCTGCCGGGGGCTTCCCGTACGCCGCTGGTGTTGCTGGTACCGACGCTACAGCCGGATGGTGCCCTGCTGGCGGGATTGCGGCAGCAGGGTTGCACTCTGGCGCTCAGAGAGATTGGCAGCATCACCGCGGCGCAGCTGGCAGCCGGCTGGCCTGTCCGCTACTGGCTGCCGCAGGGTGATGAAGATGGCGAGTTGCTGCAACCTCTGGCCAGACGATTGGGGCTGGTGCCACTGCAAGTGTTGGCGGCCAGGGAGATCAGGTCGCTGGCCTGAGGGCAAAAAGCGGTATTGCACCGGCAAGAGACAGAATGAAACAAGGCGACCTCGGGGTCGCCTTGTTCTTTTATTGCCCCTGAACGTCAGGTGCAAGGGGCGCAGGATTGCCTGATCACCAGGTCCGGGTCGACGGTGATCAGGTGGTTCTCCACCGCTTCGCCGTTTATGCGAGCCAACAGGCGGGTGACGGCGAGGCGTCCCAGCTCCTCTTTGGGCTGGTTTACGGTGGTGAGTGGCGGCGACATAAATTCGGCCAGCGCCACATTGTCATAGCCAACGATGGAGATATCCCGCGGGATCACCAGCCCCGCCTGATGGGCGGCACTGATGGCTCCCATCGCCATCATGTCGTTGCAGACAAAGAGGGCGGTGGGGCGCTCGGGCAATGCCAGCAGACGAGTCATCGCCTGATGGCCGCTGGCGCAATCAAAGTCCCCCTCCTGGATCCACTCTTGATTGATCGTAAGACCCGCCTCCTGCAACGCCTGTTCAAAGCCAGCTTGGCGCTGGTTGGCGGGGGCGCGGCTGTGGGGGCCTGTGATGCAACCGATGGCGGTGTGGCCAAGCTCAATCAGATGGCGGGTCGCCAGATAACCGCCGTGGAAAGAGTTGTCGGCGATAAGATCCACATCCTCGCTGACCAGCCCCCAATCCATCACCACCACCGGCAGGCTCTTGAGCCAGTCGAGCTGATTGAACACCTCTTGTTGGCCTTCGCTACACATGATCAGCAGGCCATCGACCCGCTTGCGCAGCATCATCTTGAGGTAGGAGAGGGCCGTCTCGGCTTGACCCTCGGTGTTGCCCAGCATCAGGTTGTAGCCCTGCTCGAAGCAGTAACGCTCCACCCCGCGCACCACTTCGGCAAAGAAGGGGTTGCTGGAGGTGGTGACCAGCATGCCGATACTGTTGGTCTCCTTCACCTTGAGGCTGCGGGCAACCAGACTCGGGGCATAGTTGAGATCGCGCATGGCGGCGAAGACCCGTTCGCGGGTCTCCTCGGCCACGAAACGGGTCTCGTTGATGACGTGGGATACGGTGGTGGTGGAGACCTGGGCCCTCGCCGCCACCTCCTTGATATTGGCCATCAGTGCCCCTGTGCAGTCTGCTCAAGCAGGAAGGTGTCGACCTCCTGCTTGCTCGGGATGGAGCTCTGGGCGCCGAACCGGGTGACGGAGAGTGCCGCCGCCCCGTGGGCAAAGCGCACCGCGCTGTGGAAATCGGCACCCGCCAGTTCCGCCGCCAGCAGTGCGCCGTTGAAGGTATCGCCTGCGGCTGTGGTATCCACCGCCTTGACCCGAAAGCCCGGTATCAGCTGTTGCTGCTGGGTGTTGCTGCAATAGACCCCCTGCGACCCCAGGGTGATCATCACGTCCGCAATGCCCATCTGGTGGAAGCGGGCGGCCGCCTCGCGGGCACTCGCTTCGTCGGTGACTTTGACGCCGGTCAACAGCTCCGCTTCGGTCTGGTTGGGGGTGATAAGGTCGACCAGTGCCAGCAGCTCGCTTGAGAGCGGGCGGGCAGGGGCGGGGTTGAGCACCACCCGGGTGCCGTGGGCGCGAGCCAGCCGTGCAGCTTCATGGACGCTCTCGAGCGGCACTTCCAGCTGCAACAGCAGGGTGTGGGCGTCGGCGATCATCGCTTCGTGGTTTTTCACCACGGCAGGGGTGATGGCCCCGTTGGCTTCGGCGGAGATACCGATACTGTTCTCCCCCTCATCGCTGACATAAATGATGGCGATGCCGGTCGGGAGCTTGGGATCGAGTTCGACGGCGCTGACGTCAATACCGTCTTTGGCAAAGCCACTCTTCATCTGGTGGCCGATGGCGTCATCACCGATGCGGGCGATAAAGGAGACGGGGGCGCCAAGGCGGGCGGCAGCAACCGCCTGATTGGCCCCCTTGCCACCCGAGACAACCTGATAGCTGTGGCCGGTCAGGGTTTCACCCGGGCGAGGAAAGTGGGGTACGCGCAGCACGTGGTCTGCATTGACACTGCCCAGAACGACGAGACGATTCATTTTGACTACTCCTGATGCATCTTGGCTTGAACACTGTGATGGAGTGAGCCCAAGCCGGGAGGCACCTGAACGAGAGGGAAAAGGGGAGGCGAACCTCCCCTCGAGAACTTACTTGCTGACTACTTGCAGCGGTACCGGGATGGATTTCTCTACCGGCTGACCTTTCAGCACCTTGTCGGCAGTCTCGACGCCGATGGCACCGATCAGGGCAGGCTGCTGGGCCACGGTGGCGGCCAGTTTACCCTTGGCAACGGCGGCTTTGCCATCGTCAGTGCCGTCGAAGCCGACGATCATCACCTCTTTACCGGCAGCCTGCACCGCGCGAATGGCACCCAGCGCCATCTCGTCGTTCTGGGCGAACACTGCCTGTACGGTCGGATGGGCGGCCAGCAGGTTTTCCATGACGTTCAGACCCTTGGTGCGGTCAAAGTCGGCAGGCTGGGAAGCCAGCACCTGCAGCTTGTTGGCCGCCACGGCCAGGGCAAAACCTTCGCCACGGTCGCGGGCGGCGGAGGTACCGGCAATTCCTTCCAGCTGAATGACCTTGGCGCCGGTACCCAGTTTTTCGGTGATGAAGTCACCAGCCAGCTTGCCGCCCGCCACGTTGTCGGAGGCAATGTGAGCCTTGACCTCACCCTGCGCGGCGCCGCGGTCCAGAGTCAGTACCGGAATGCTGGCACGGTTGGCCAGACGAATGGCGTTGCCGACCGCTTCGGAGTCGGTGGGGTTGATCAGGATGGCGCCGACCTTGCGTACGGTGAGATCTTCCATGTTGGAGAGCTCTTTGGCCGGGTCATTCTGGGAATCCAGTACCACCAGCTCGTAGCCAAGCTCTTTGGCTTTGGCTTCGGCACCCTCTTTCATGGTGACGAAGAAGGGGTTGTTGAGGGTGGAGACCACCATGGCCAGGGTTTGATCGGCGGCATGGGCGGTGCCCAGCACGGACATGATGGCGGCAGCGAGCAGGGTATTGAGCTTTTTCATCATTTCATTCCTTGTGTGTGGCTTGTCTTATCAACGATTGCTTTTGTTATCGATCATCACGGCAAGCAAGATCACGCTGGCCTTGGCGATCATCTGGTAATAGGAGGATACGTCGAGCAGGTTGAGGGCGTTATTCAGGAAGCCGATGATCAAGGCACCGATCAGGGTGCCCATGATGCGGCCCTTGCCGCCCATCAGGCTGGTACCACCCAGCACCACGGCGGCGATGGCATCCAGCTCGTAACCCATGCCCGCTGTCGGCTGGGCAGAGGAGAGGCGAGAGGTAACGATAAGCCCTGCCAGTGCCGAGAGCGCGCCGCACAGACCATACACCGCCAGCTTCACCCGATCCACATTGATGCCGGAGAGACGGGTGGCAGACTCGTTGCCGCCCAGCGCGTAGATGTAGCGACCGAGACGTGTGTGGTTGAGCATGAACCAGGCGAGCAGGAAGACGATGGCCATCAGCCAGATGGGCACCGGCAGACCGAACAGGTAACCGGTACCGAGCCAGGCGAAGTGATCGGCGCCGTCACTGAAACCGGTGGAGATGGGGCGACCCTCGGTATAGACCATGGTGATGCCGCGCAGAGCGGTCATGGTGACCAGGGTGGCGATAAACGCCTGCACCTTGCCCTTGGCAATGATGAGACCGCTGACGCCGCCCAGCAGGGCACCGGCCCCCAGAGTGAGGGGCACCACCAGCCAGATCGGCAGCTCCATGGCAACCATGGTGGCGGCCAGCGCGCCGCACAGGGCGAGCACAGAGCCGACCGACAGATCGATACCGGCGGTGAGGATAACCAGCGTCATGCCGACCGCCATGATGGCGTTGACCGAGGTTTGGCGCAGGATGTTGAGCAGGTTGTCGGCGGTGAAGAAGTTGGGGCTCAGAAAGGAGACCACACCAATCAGGACCAGCAGCGCGACCAGGGATTTGTTCTCGATCCACCACGCCTTGCTCATGACGCCACGGCGGGAAAGGGTTTGGGTTGTCATTGGGATGCCTCTTGCTCTGCTTGCCACTGTTTACCGACTGCCGCCGCCATCAGCTTCTCCTGATTGGCATCGCGGGTGTTGAACTCTGCGCTGATGCGCCCTTCATGCATCACCATGATGCGATCACTCATGCCGAGCACTTCCGGCATCTCGGAGGAGACCAGAATGATGCTCATCCCCTCCTTCTTGAACTGGTTGATCAGCTGATAAATTTCCTTCTTCGCCCCCACGTCGACGCCGCGGGTCGGCTCGTCGAGGATCAGCACCTTGGGCCGGGTCAGCAGCCCCTTGGCGATGGCCACCTTCTGCTGGTTGCCACCGGAGAGTAGCTTTATCAGCTGATCCTGACTCGGGGTCTTGATGTTGAACAGGCGCACATAGTCGCTCACCGCCTGCCGTTCGGCCTTGCCGTCAATCTTGCCGTTGCTGATGAACTCGTCGAGGGCACACAGACTCATGTTTTCGCGCACCGACAGCTCCAGCACCAGCCCATCCCCCTTGCGATCTTCGGAGATATAGGCGATGCCTGCGGCCAGACCATCCGCCGGGCTTTTGGGCACCAGAGCATGACCGTCAACTTGCACTTCACCGGTGCTGATGGGGCTGGCGCCGTAGATAAGCTTCATCAGTTCGGTGCGGCCGGAGCCCATCAGGCCGCTAAAGCCCAGAATTTCCCCCTGACGCAGGGAGAAGCTCACCCCGCGCACGCCGGGACCGGCCAGATCTTTCACCTGCAGGCTGACGGGGCCGAGCTCGCGCTCAAGACGCGGGTACTGCTCTTCCAGCCGGCGACCCACCATCATCTCGATGATCTTGTCTTCATCCAGATCGCTCACCGCCTTCTCACCGATCCACTTGCCATCGCGCAGCACAGTGACCCGATCGCAGATCTCGAAGATCTCTTTGAGGCGGTGGGAGATATAGACGATGCCGCAACCCTGCTCACGCAGCTCGCGGATCACCTTGAACAGCTGCTCGGTCTCGGTATCGGTCAGCGCATCGGTCGGTTCGTCCATGATGATGACGCTGGCATCGAACGACAGCGCCTTGGCGATCTCCACCATCTGCTGTTCGCCGATGGAGAGATCCCCGAGTCGGGTATCCGGCCCGTGTTTGACGCCAAGTCGTGCCAACAGGCCGCTTGCCCGCTCGCGCAGCTGTTTGTGGTCGATGCTGCCAAAACGGGTACGCGGTTCGCGCCCGAGGAAGATGTTGGCGGCAATCGACAACTCCGGCAGCAGGTTCAGCTCCTGGTGGATGATGCTGATCCCCTGATCCTGAGAGTCGCGGGGGCCCTTGAAGTGAACCGGTTGACCGCGGTAGCTGACACTGCCCGCATCGGCCTGATAGATACCGGTCAGCACCTTCATCAGGGTGGATTTGCCGGCGCCATTTTCACCGAGCAGGGCCATCACCTGGCCCGGATAGACCCGCAGACCCGCTTCGTCGAGGGCGCGCACACCGGGGAAGGTCTTGACGATCCCGGTCAGCTCCAGAATGGGGGAGAGGGGGGAGGTTGTGCTCATTTGCAGCTTCCTTGAAGAGGCCTTCTTTGAAGAATGTCAGAACGCCACACCGGCGCAGAGGATCAGGTTGGCGTAGGGAGTCACCTCGCCGCTGCGCACGATAGCCTTGCTCTGGCGGGAGCGGGCCTTGAACTCCTCGTGCAGGCAGTATTCGATGGTGATGGGCTTGCCCTGGGCGGCTGCGTGGGCTTCAAGCTGATCGACCAGTGCCTGATGAGCGGCGGGGCTGATCTGCTTGATCTCGCTTGCCATGATCACCTTCTCCACCACCAGATCGGTGAGCAGGGCGGTCAGTACGGTTGCAAGGCTGGGCGTCCCCGCCATCAGCGCCAGATCGATCCGCTCCGGACCTGCCGGAATGGGCAAGCCTGCATCGCAGACGGTGATCTCGTCGGTGTGGCCCATCTGTGCCACCAGAGCACTCAGGGGAGCATTGAGCAGTACGCCTCGTTTCATACAGCACCTCATCAGGCCTTGGCCCGTCAATCTGTGAACCTCTAGGCAACCGGTTACGCAACCGGTTGCGTCATGGCGCAAAGATAGGCTTTTTACTAAGGAAGGGCCACGGCAAAACCACGGAAATGTGAAAACGATCTCAAAGGCGGGAGAAGAAGTGCAGGGGAGGAGGCAGGAAGGGTGTCAGCAGAGCCCTGACACCCTTGTTATTCATCGAGCTATTGATTTTATGGTTAGTTGGCCAGAGCTTTGGCGACCGCCGGACGGCTCAGCATGCGCTGATAATGACCGGTAACCTTGGGGAATTCACTGATCTCGACCCTATCGCTTTTCAGCCAGCCTGCGACCACGAACAGATAGATATCCGCCACGCTGAACTGCTCGCCGAGTACCCAGGGGCCTGCCAGATAGTGCTGCTCAATCTGGGCAAAGCCATCGCGCATATTGCTGGCGACTTTCTGCTGCATGGCGGCAATGGCCTGCTCGTCATCGGCCCAGCGGCTGCCACGGCGACCGTGGGCGTGGGAGACATGCACGGTGGAGGCGAGGAAGCTGTTGACCTCCTGCATGCGGGCCAGCAGGAACGGGTTGTCCAGCGGCGCCAGCTTGGCATCGGGGAAGCGCTGCGCCACATAGAGCAGCAGGGCCGGGGTCTCGGTCAGGGTGCCCTGCTCGGTGACAAGGGCAGGCACCCGCCCTTTGGGGTTGATGGCAAGATACGCAGGATCACGCTGCTCCCCTGCGGCGAGGTTGACGAGACGGGGTTGGAATGGGGCATTTGCTTCCAGCAGGGCAATCTGTACGGCCATGGCACAAGTGCCGGGAGCGAAATAGAGGGTCAGATCGGACATGAATACTCCTGATTGGCTCAGGCCACCCGCGATATCGGCGAAAAACGTGTTTTCCGTGATACCTCGAGGGGTCATGAAAAAAGAGAGGGGGCAACGCTTGCCCCCACAGCCAATCTACACCCCTGAGGGGGGATGAAAAAGCGCAGAATTAATCGATTCTTGCCATCTTATTGGTTGTCCATACCTTAAACTCCTCGGCCAAAACCTCGAACTAGCTACATAAACGCGGTTAAGCAGTCATTCTTCTGGATCAACTACGTTTAAACCTATATATCAAATAATCTACAGAGTTATTTAATTTCCATTTTTTAGCTCTAAGCGTATAACACTGATTTAAGGGGTTGAAAACATATACTTCAAACAAGGTGACTGCTTTAAATACCTAATTAAAAAATCATTTTCCTCTTGTATCAATAAGGCCGGTTAAATCCTGCTCATGAAACATTGATAACAATTCTGGATTATCAATGAAGTGAAGTTTAACCAGGTCACAATGTAGCTCACTATACAGTCTTTCAGCTTCAGTGACTAATGAGAGCAAATCAGATAGTGTCATTCTTGTATTCTCATTCTTAAGAGAGAATATTTCCTCTTCAACAGAGTCTTCATAGATAACCATCATCAAAGGATTATGAGCAATTAAATTTCGCTTTTTTGCTAGCTCTAGCATTTTTTTCATATTTTCGCAAAATGACTGAACTTCTTTGCGCTCACCATACCTATCGTTTGCCAAATCAATTACTATGTTTATTCTTTGCGCCAGAGGTAAACTTGTTAAGTGATTTAAAATTACTTGGCTATTTAACCATTTACTGATGCAATCAATGGTGAATCTTTCTAGGCTGCCAAACGACAGGAAAACCTTGCCAATATTTAGCGCCCATTCATGATTCAAATCAACAATTTTTGCCATACCGTTCCTCAATCTATAGCAGTGATTAAATGGAAAATATAAATTGATCTGTTAAAATAGCTTTCCATATAAATATGTTTTACTCATGATTGTCAAAGGACCGTAGGTTCGATTAGCGAAGCGTAATCGGACGTTCGCGGTTTCGATAATTCTGCACAGTCATTCCCCATAAACGTATCTATTGTGCCTATATCTCCACAATGGAGCAATGCTGAATCCATTCTGAATATAAAAAGACACCACTACCACTATCATATTCCCCTGACAATTTACTTTGAAGCTGGCTGCTGTGGAGAACGGACAAGAGTTGTGGTCTGTCTGTCAGTCTGGCTTAAAGGCGACTGTCCATATATTTTGCCATTAACCGAGGCTCGCCTGTGCCTCTCTGTGTCAATGAATGTTACGCTTAAAAATTGCGCAGATTGGTAAAAGGCGAAGGGGGCAAATATTGCCCCCTTAATCCATTAAGCCCGTCAGGGCCGATTAACAGCCGACTTAACCGGCCTTGGCCACCATGGCTTTTAGCTGCAGGAAGTACTGCTCGTAGAGGCGGGAGGCATCCCCCACATCGGACTGGAATTCGCCCTTGCGTTTGATCTCGTCGCTCGGGAAGACCATGGGGTTGTTGCGAAACGCCGGGGTGAGCAGGGGAATGGCATCCTTGACCGGGGTGGGGTAGCCAATTGCCTCGGCCACCTTGGCGGCCACATCGGGGCGCATCAGGAAGTTGATCAGGGCGTGGGCCTCTTTCACATGTTTGGCCTTGGCCGGGATGGCGAGGTTGTCCATCCAGAGCACGGCGCCTTCTTCGGGGTAGGTCATCTGGATGGAGGGGTATTCGCGCTGGGCGCCGTAAGCCGAGCCGTTCCACAGCATGCCGATATTGACCTCACCGGCGATAAAGGGGTCGGCCGGGTTGTCGGAGTTGAACGCCTTGACGTTGGGCATCAGTTTTTTCAGGTATTCAAACGCTTCGGCAATTTGTGCCTTGTCCTGGGTGTTGGGGCTGTAACCCAGCTGCACCAGCGCGATATGGAACACCTCGCGGGCATCGTCCATCAGCAGCAGGCTCTCTTTCCACTCAGGTGCCCAGAGCTGTTTCCAGCTGGTAACCGGTTGCTCGATGATGTCGGTGTTGGTGCCGATCCCGGTTGCGCCCCAGATATAGGGGATGGAGTAGCGGTTGTCCGGGTCGTACTCGTGGTTGAGCAGGGTAGGGTCGAGGTGCTTGAAGTTGGGCAGCTGGGCGCGATCCAGCGGCTGCAGCATTCCCTCTTTGGCCATTTTCGAGATGAAGTAGGTGCTGGGCACCACCACGTCATAGCCGTCGCCATGGGTTTTCAGTTTGGCGTAGAGGGTCTCGTTGGATTCGTAGGTGGAGTAGATCACCTTGATGCCGGTTTCTTGCTGGAACTGCTCCAGCAGGCCGTCCGGCACATATTCCGACCAGTTGTAGAAGTAGACCACCTTGTCATCGGCCGCGTGAGCGCTCTGGCTCAGCAGCGGGGTGGTGAGGGTGAGGGCGGCTGCCAGCAGGGCGCCGGCCTTGTGTTGGATTGTCATCAACAACTCCTTGGGGTTATGGGGCCTTGCGGCCCACCGTGACAGAGTTCGCCAAAGATGGCGGGGACGAAACGGGCAGGGTCAACCCTGCCGTTTACGCAGTAACAGTTGCGCCAGCAGCACCATCCCGAGGGAGGCGACCAGCATCAGAGTGGCCAGGGCGTTGACCTCGGGAGAGACCCCTACCTTGACCATGGAGTAGATCTTGAGCGGCAGGATCTCGTAGGCCGGGCCGGTAACAAAGGAGCTCACCACCACGTCGTCCAGCGACAGGGTAAAGGAGAGCAGCCAGCCCGCCATCACCGCCGGCAGGGCCAGCGGCAGTATGATGCGGCGCAGGATGATCCACTCGCCAGCCCCCAGATCCCGCGCTGCCTCCAGCATTCGCACATCAAAACCGCACAGCCGCGAGTAGACGGTGATCACTACGAACGGCAGGCAGAAGGTGATGTGGGCGATCAGCAGCGACCAGAAGCCCAGCGCAATACCGGTCACCACAAACAGGGTCAGGAGCGAAATGGCCATCACGATATCGGGGGACATCATCACCACGAACAGCATGCCGCTCACGTACTGTTTGCCGCGAAAGCGGTAGCGAAACAGCGCTACGGCGGTGAGGGTGCCGATCAGGGTGGCTGCGGTGGCGGTGAGGGCGGCGATGGTCAGGGAGTGCTGGGCCGCCTGCATCAGGCTGGCGCTGGCAAACAGCTTCTCATACCAGCCCAGGGTAAAGCCGCGCCAGTCGATGCCATATTTCGACAGGTTGAAGGAGTTGGCGATCAGCACCCCGATGGGTACATAGAGATAGCCAAACACCAGCAGCAGAAACAGAGCTTTCAATGCGCGCATCATGCCAGCTCCCCCTTCTTGCTGAGCAGTTTGCCCGCCCGCCAGTAGCAGTAGACCAACAGCGCCATCAGCACCGTCAGCATCACGCTGATGGCGGCGCCAAAGGGCCAGTCACGGCTGTTGAGGAACTGAGTCTTGATCAGGTTGCCGATCAGCAGGTGCTTGGCGCCCCCCAGCAAGTCGGAGACGTAGAACATCCCCATGGCGGGCAGGAACACCAGCAGACAACCGGCGATGATGCCGGGCAGGGTGAGGGGCAAAATGATCCGCACCAGCCGCTGCCAGCCGTTGGCGCCAAGATCTCGCGCCGCCTCCAGCAAACGGCCATCCAGCTTTTCGATGCTGGAGTAGAGCGGTAGCACCATAAAGGGGAGCAGCACATAGACCAGCCCGATGATGACGGCCACCTCGGTATACATCATCTGCAGCGGCCGCTCGATGATCCCCAGATCCAGCAGCCAGCAGTTGATCAGCCCCCGGGTGCCAAGCAGCACTTTCAGCGCATAGGTGCGAATGAGGGAGTTGGTCCAAAACGGCACCACCACCAGAAACAGCAGCAGCGGGCGGACACGCGCTGGCAGATGGGCCAACAGCCAGGCAAAGGGGTAGCCCACCAGCAAGCAGATGCTTGTAGCGAGCAGCGCCAGCCAGAGGGAGTGGAGCAGCACCTCGAAATAGAGCGGGTCCAGCAGGCGGCCATAGTTGCTCAGGGTAAAGAGCGGCGCGATAAGCTCGGACTCGTCACGGGTCAGGAAGCTGACGCCGATGATCATCAGGTTGGGCAGGAAGACAAACAGCGTCAGCCAGCCCAGGATCAGCGCGATGGCCCCGTTGCGAAAGCCGTTGTGGGCAAAGCTGTGCGCTACCCGCAGATTAGTGAGGCTCATAGGGCAGCACCACCTCCCAACTGTCGACCCAGTGGATCGCCACCTCCTGACCCAGACGGTAGTCAAAGTCGGGGTCATCCTCGTCGAAGAACTCGGAGATAAGCAGCTGTTTGCCGCTTTCGAGTTCGATCACCGAATCCAGCGTCGCCCCCTTGTAGTTGCGCTCGCGAATGTTGCCCCGCAGCGCACCGCTCTGATCGTCATCCTGATCGAGAATGCGCAGATCTTCCGGGCGCAGCAGCACCAGCACCTTGTCGTCTGGCTGGAACGGCAAGGTGGTATGAAGCAGGCATTCGCGCCCCTCCACCTCGGCCTGCCAGATACCGTGCTCGCGCTGGCTGATCAGTTTGCCATCCATCACATTGATCTCGCCGATAAAGCGTGCCACGAACAGATTGGCTGGCGATTCGTAGATATCGCGCGGGGTGCCGCGCTGGATGATCTTGCCGCCCTCCATCACCAGAATGCGATCAGACATGGTGAGCGCCTCTTCCTGATCATGGGTGACGAAGACAAAGGTGATACCAAGGCGACGCTGCAGCGCCTTGAGCTCGCTCTGCATCTGCTTGCGCAGCTTGTAGTCGAGTGCCGAGAGGGATTCGTCGAGCAGCAGCAGGCGTGGCTTGTTGACCACGGCGCGGGCGATGGCGACCCGTTGCTGCTGGCCGCCGGAGAGCTGATCCGGGCGGCGGTTGGCCAGCTCGGTGAGCTGCACCATGGCGAGGGTCTCCTCGACCCGCTGGCGGATCTCGCTGGCCGGTACTTTCTGCATCTCGAGGCCAAAGGCAACGTTTTCAAACACCGTCATATGAGGGAAGAGCGCATAGCTCTGGAACACGGTGTTGATGTGCCTGTGTTCGGCGGGGATATGGGTGATCTCGTCACCGGCCAGATGGATGGTGCCACCATCGACCGATTCGAGCCCGGCCAGCAGGCGCAGCAGGGTGGTCTTGCCACAGCCGGAGGGGCCCAGCAGGGTAAGAAATTCACCGTCATAGATTTCAAGGTCAAGGTCACTCAGGATCACCTTGCCATCGTATTTTTTGCTGATCTTGTTCAGCGCGACAATTACCTGTGGATTGTTCATCATCCGCCAGTCTCACCCCAGCCAGTGGCCATCGTGTTGAAAGAGGGCCGCATTCTATGCAGCCGACACATGAAATTAAAGGGTTTTTGGCCCGAATTAGCCGCAAGTGCGCAGGAAAAACGGCTACGAATAGCAGACCAAATCGCTATAATGTGCCACCTGATTTGGTCGTTTTCGATATTGGATAGTCAATTGAGTAATAAAATGCGTATTGGCGGCTCCCTTGAGCAGTCTCTGAACCAGGGCTACCGCCTTGATCTGAAAGGGGTCATCCAGGAGGGATGGCAACAGACCCGCCGTACCGGATTTGGCCTGCTGCTGGCGATTGTCGGAGTGACGGCGATCTGGATCCTGCTTAGCAATGTGCTGCTGTTGCCCTATCTGGGGGATGACAGCCAGATGAATGTGGCCATGGTGCTGAGCCTGCTGATGACGGTGGTGATGGCCCCCATGACCAGCTCCCTCGATATGTTGGGGTTGCAGCAGTCGGTCGGGGTGCGCGCCCGGGCCAACCAGGTGTTCGACTTCTTCCGCCACTTTGTACGCCTCGGCATGCTCAGCCTGCTTGGCAGTCTGCTCACCAGCCTGTTTGGCCCGCTGTTCGATCTGCTGGGATTGCCCGCCGTGCTCTCTTTCATCCCCTCGGCCCTGATCGGCATGGGGCTGCTCTTTACCGTCCCGCTGGTGCTGGAGCGTGGCCTGACGCCCCCCCAGGCCATTCTGGTCTCTCTCAAGCTCTTTGCGCGCGGCTGGCCCAGCATTGTGCTGTTCCACGGCGTGATGACCGCGCTCTTCTTCCTGGCTCTGATCCCCATGGGGTTGGGGCTTATCTGGGTGGCACCGCTCTATTTCAACTGCAAGGGGATCCTCTATCGGGATCTCTGCGGGGTGGGGGTAGAGGTTAATGAGGTGACAGAAGGCCCCAACCATTTCAATGCATGATGCAAAAGGATGTTGAATGACCCGTCGATATGGAGTGACCAAGGCTGTGCGCCAGAGTCTGCTGGCCACGCTCTTGCTGCCAGGGCTGGCGCTGGCTGAGCCGGTGCTGGATCTGCAATACAGCACCTTCTACAGCCAGATGAAGACCTTTGCCAAAGGGGAGTTTGGTCACGCCAGACTGGGGTTTTATCTGACCGATCCGCAAAATGGTCAGCGCTGCGGCCTCACCTTTGCCCGGGTTGCAACCGACAGCAAGGAAGTGGCGGGCGAGGTAACGGTCGATAGCGAACTGCGCCTGCCTTTTGATGAGGATCTCAACCTCGACAAGGGGATCGTGACCGTCGGCCTGAAAGAAGAGCACACCACTTGCGATATGACGGTACAGGTGATGGCCGATGCGCCGAACGGGCCCGAGCTGCCGCTGGCCGAGCTGGCGGCCCGTCAGCAGCAGATGCAGTCGCTGCTCGACAAGATGGCGGGCATGGTCGGCAAGCACTTCCTGCCGAAGATGGAAGGGGTGCGGATTACCCTGGTGCAGCAGAGCGGAACAGCTTATCTGATTGATGGCGCCCGTCAGGAGGCGCTGCCCTGGCAGGAAGGCCATCTGTTGCTTAGCAATGAGCAACTGGCCGCGTTCGCCACCGGGCAACTGCGCCTGCAGGGTGACGTGCTGCGACTGACCCCCTGGTTGCACAAGGGCTGATATAGATGGTGCTGTCACGTTGGTAACAGGCAGATCAAGAAAGCAAAAAGGAGCGATGATCGCTCCTTTTTTATTGTGTGGCGTTTGCCCTGTGAGCGCGGCTTAGCGCACTTCAATCACATCCAGAATGTCCATCTCGTCGATGTCCAGCAGCGGCGCCTTTGGCATCTCGGGCGGATCAAACGCCTTGTCGCCACCATCGATGATACCGGAGTCGCGGTTGATGCTCTTGAAGTCAAACAGCTTGTGGTCGAGCAGGTGGCTCGGGATCACGTCCTGAATGGCGGTGAACATGGTTTCGATACGACCGGGGAAGCGGCGATCCCAATCCTGCATCATCTGCTTGATGGCCTGACGCTGCAGGTTCTCTTGCGAGCCGCACAGGTTGCACGGAATGATGGGGAAGGCTTTGACGTCGGCGTAGCGGATCAGGTCCTTCTCTTTGCAGTAGGCCAGCGGGCGGATCACCACGTTCTTGCCATCATCGCTCACCAGCTTGGGCGGCATGGACTTGAGCTTGCCACCGTAGAACATGTTGAGGAACAGGGTCTCGAGGATGTCGTCGCGGTGGTGGCCAAGGGCAATCTTGGTGCAACCCAGCTCCTGGGCGGTGCGATAGAGAATACCGCGGCGCAGCCGTGAGCAGAGGGAGCAGGTGGTTTTGCCTTCCGGTACCTTCTCCTTGACGATGGAGTAGGTATCTTCCTCGACGATCTTGTACTCGATACCGAGGGAATCCAGATACTCGGGCAGCACATGCTCGGGGAAACCGGGCTGCTTCTGATCCAGGTTGACGGCAACCAGATCGAAATGGATGGGGGCGCTGGCTTTGAGGCTCATCAGTATGTCGAGCATACCGAAGCTGTCCTTGCCGCCGGAGAGGCAGACCATGACCTTGTCGCCCTCTTCAATCATGTTGAAGTCGGCAATGGCCTGACCTACGTTGCGCCGCAGGCGCTTCTGCAGTTTGTTGAAACTGTATTTTTCTTTGGCGTTCAGCTCTTCTAGCATGCTCGTAAAACCCGGGACACAAATAAGCGCGTTATTATAGCCATGTCCCGGGGGAGGGCAAGGTGCCAGGCACCTTATGATTGATTGCGACGACTGTCGACTGGGCAGCTGTAGTCCGCCGGTTTGAGGATCAGGATGTCGCAGGAGAGGCGGTCAATCACATGTTCGGCAGTATTGCCGAGCAGAGCAGCAGAAAGCCCGGTACGGCCGACGCAGCCCATGATCATCAAGGTCGCCTTGAGCTCTTCGGCCATATCCGGCAACACCTCTTCCGGTAGTCCTTCAGCAACCCGGGTCCAGAGATGACCGATCCCGAACTTGTCGGCATGGCTCAGCAGCAGGCTTTCGTGGTGTTTGCGGATAGCTTCGTTGTAGGCGTTGGGATCAAACTCCGGCAGCTCGATGGCCACGTTGACCGGGGTGCCCGGGTAGGTGTTGACCAGATAGAGGTTGGAGCCCAGCAGCTCGGCGATGTCACTCCCCTCCTGGGTGATCCGTTCGTTGAGCAATTTCTGATCCGGATCGTCGCTTGAGCAGTTGATGGCGGCGATGATGTTGCCGCCCCGTTGCCAGTGACCTTCCTTGACCAGCAGCACCGGACAGGGGCATTTGCGCAGCAGATGCCAGTCGGTGGGAGTAAAGATGAAGGTTTGCAGGAAGCTGTGATGGTGAGTGGCTTTGACCACCAGATCGTGGCGCTGCTCCAGCACTTCCTGAATGACACACTCGAAGGGGCGATTGTGCCAGACCACTTTCACTTCGCATTCGATCCCCTGTGCCCGATAGGGGGTCAGGATCTCGTCCAGCCACTCACGTCGCTGTGAAATGACGCCATCACGCATCTCTTGCCGCTCGTCCACCGAGAGCATGGCAGTCATTTCATACGAGAAGTCATAGATGGTGAGCAGCAGGGTCAGATGGGCGTTTTCGTCCAGCTCGGCGACTTTGACTGCCCGTTCGAGGGCGATTTGACGCTCCTCTTCTGGATTGATAACCACCAGAATATTCTGATATTTGACCATCTTCTCCTCCTTGGAAAAGTCCAATGACAGCAGAATCTTAGCCATTACAGCTTAGCGCAGGAGGAGGGTATGGGGAACGTACCGGATCACATTCCAGAGGAAAGGATCCGGCAGGGAAAACAGGAAAATAGCGGGAGAGTAAGCGGAAAAATCAGCCGCAGGGCGGGCGAGTGGCACCGGCCATCATACCCAGCGCGACCTGATCCAGCACGGTAATGTATTTGCCTTTGACGCTGATGAGACCGGACTTCTGGAAACGGCCGAGCAGACGACTGATGGTCTCGACGGTCAGACCCAGATAGTTGCCAATGTCACCACGGGTCATGGAGAGACGGAACTCCTTGGCGGAGAAACCGCGCTCGGAGAAGCGTACCGACAGATTGTGCAGGAAGGCGGCGAGGCGCTCTTCGGCATTCTTCTTGGAGAGCAGCAGGATCATCTCCTGATCGCCCATGATTTCGCTGCTCATCAGACGCATGATCTGCTGGCGCAGTTTGGGCATCTTGCCGGAGAGGTCATCCAGCACTTCAAACGGGATCTCGCACACCATGGCCGTTTCCAGCGCCTGAGCGAAGGAGGGATGGGCCTGCTTGTTGATGGCATCAAAACCGACCAGATCGCCAGCGAGGTGGAACGCAGTGATCTGCTCATCCCCTTGCTCGGTGATGGTGTACGACTTGATGGTCCCGGAACGGATGGCATAGAGCGATTTGAACTCATCGCCAGCCTTGAACAGCTCTTCACCCTTCTGGATCGGCTTTTTGCGCTCGATGATGCTGTCCAGCTGATCAAGCTCGTTGTCGTTCAGAGTGAAGGGAATACAGAGCTGACTGATGCTGCAATCCTGGCAATGAATTGCACAGCCACCGCTCTGGATACGTCTGCCAGGTTTCTTTTCCGGGATCATAGGCTCATACGAATAATTGATTTATATCAAACAAGTTTACCATCAACTCATCCGTTTTGGATAGGGTTTCAAAAGGAAGCAATGCCAATCCAGAAGGTATGTACCCCGAACAAAATGAGCAGCAGGGCCCCGCCAAGGCGCAAACTGCGCAGGGTGAGCCAGTATCTCAGGCGATCGGCAAGCCCCCCCAACGCAAACAGGGTGGGCAGGGTGCCGAGACCAAAAAAGAGCATGATGAGCGCACCACCACTGGCCGAACCCGCCGCCGCACTCCAGGTCAGCATGGAGTAGACCAGCCCGCAGGGGAGCCAACCCCACACCATGCCAAAGGGCAGTGCCTGCACAGGTGAGGTGAAGGGGAGAAATCTGCCGGCAAGGGGTTTGATACGGGGCCAAAGTCTGGCGCCGAGCCGCTCCAGCAGCAAGATCCCTTGCCACCAGCCCGCCAGATAGAGACCAAGCGCAATCATCAATAACGCCGCCACCAGGCGTAAGCCGGCAATAGCGTGTTTGCCTGCGCCCAGCTCGCTGGTGGTGGCGAGCAGGCCGCCCACCAGTGCACCTGCAATCACATAGCTCAGGATCCGGCCGAGGTTGTAGTTGAGCAGATAGGCAAGCCGCCCCCAGAAGTGCTGCTTGTTGGCGGGGATCGCCATGGAGAGCGCGGCGGAGACGCCACCGCACATGCCGATACAGTGGGCAGAGCCTGCCAGTCCGACCAGCAGGGCGCCGGCCAGATCAAGGTTGTGGGTCATGGTCAGCAGGCTTTACGGGTTTGTGGGCAGGTTGCTCTTCGTCAAACAGGATGTTGGAACCCTGCCGGTCGAGATCCTCGAACTGCTCGGAGCGAATGGCCCAGAAGAAGACGACCCCGGCGATGATCACAAACAGGATGGCGATGGGGATCAGGACAAAAATTATATTCATGAGAGGTACCTTGGCGTTCATCCTTGGCAAGCGTCCCCTATGGTAACCCTGTTCGGGCAGGGGGCCAGCCGCTATCAGTGAGAAATGTGGCCTGCATCGGAGGCAGGCCACATTTTCAGCTATTTTTCGCCACCGGTCTCATCGGTTGAGGCGCATGGAGTTGGTCACCACGATGAGTGAACTGAGCGACATGCCCGCTGCCGCCAGATAGGGGGGCAGCCAGCCGCAGGCCGCCAGCGGCAGCACCAGCAGGTTGTAACCGATGGACCAGGCGAAGTTCTCGATGATGATCTTGCGGGTACGCATTGCCAGCACTCTGGCCTCGAGCAGGCGGCTCAGGTCATCGGCCAGCAGGATGGCGTCGGCGCTGTTTTTCGCCAGATCGGTGCCACCAGCCATGGCAAACGAGGCGTGAGCGCCAGCCAGTACCGGCGCGTCGTTGATGCCATCGCCCACCATGATGCTGATATCCCCCTGGGCTTCCTGGGCCTTGAGGTACGCCAGCTTGCCATCGGGCGAGACCCCCTTGACCAGCTCATCCACCCCCAGCTCGCGGGCAATCTCGTCGGCCTGCAGGGAGCTGTCACCAGTCAGTACCGTAGTTTGCAGACCTGCCGCCTTGAATGCCGCGATCAGCGCCTTGGCATCGGGGCGCAGGGTATCTTCCAGATTGAAACGGGCCAATACCTGCTGCTCGTTAGCCAGATAGATAGCCAGACCGCGGCCGCGTTCTTGCGCCGGATCCAGCCCAATCCAGCGGGCACTGCCGAGGTGGTAGCGTACGCCATCCACCAGCGCTGTGATGCCGTGACCGATGACCGGGGTGATCTCGCG
Organism: Aeromonas sp. R4-2; assembly: GCF_040908295.1. Classification (NCBI taxonomy): domain Bacteria; kingdom Pseudomonadati; phylum Pseudomonadota; class Gammaproteobacteria; order Aeromonadales; family Aeromonadaceae; genus Aeromonas; species Aeromonas sp. R4-2. The sequence goes on from NZ_JBFODL010000009.1 coordinate 209,464, forward strand.
GGCGGATGGCAGCACTGTGATGTTGTCGGCGGGCAACCGGAAGGCGCGGGCAATGGGGTGTTCGGATTGCGCCTCCATGGCCCGGGCGATGGCGAGGCATTGCGTCTCGTCCATCTCTGCCAAGGTGGTGGTGCCTGTCAGACTGATTTCCCCTGTGGTCAGGGTGCCAGTCTTGTCCATCACGATCCGGTTGGCCTTGGTCAGCACATCCAGCACATGACCACGGCGCAGCAGAATGCCGTTGCGGGTCAGATTGGCGGTGGCCGAGGTCAGCGCCGTCGGGGTGGCCAGCGACAGGGCACAGGGGCAGGTGGCAACCAGCACGGCGAGGGTGATCCAGAACGCCTGATCTGGTTGATGGAAGTGCCAGAAGGTCCAGACCGCAGCGGCAATGATCAGCAGCACCAGAATAAAGTGGCGTGACAGCAGATCCGCCATCTGGGCGATGGCCGGTTTGTCATCGAGGGCGTGATCCTGCAGCCGCATGATCTGGGCGATCCGCGACTCTTCAATACGGTGGCTGACCCGGATCTGCAGCGGGGCATCCGTGTTGATGGTGCCGGCATAGACCTGATCACCACGCTGTTTGAGCAGGGGCAGCTGTTCACCGGTCAGCATGGATTCGTTGAGGCTGGCTTGCCCTTCGACAATGATGCCGTCTGCCGGCAAGGTGGCGCCAGCAAGCACCCGTACCCGATCGCCGACCTGCAAGGTCTTGGCCGCTACCTCATGCTCTCCTTCATCATCGATGCGGGTCGCCATAATGGGCACCAGCCGCGCCAGATTGGAGCTCGACTCCGACGCCTTGCGCCGGGCCCGCAACTCGAGAAAGCGCCCCAGCAGCAGGAAGAAGACGAACATGGTGATGGAGTCGTAATAAACCTCACCGGTATTGAACACAGTGGCCCACATGGAGGCAACAAAGGCACCGATCAGCGCAAGTGACACCGACACATCCATCGACAGATGGCCCTGTTTCAGGCTGCGCCAGGCACCCACGTAAAAGGGCTGGGCCGAGTAGATCATGATGGGGGTGGAGAGCAGCAGGCTTATCCACTTGAAGTAGACCATGAACTCATCTTCAACACTGATGAATAGGTCCATATAGAGGGCCACTGCGCACATCATCACCTGCATCGAGCCCAGCCCTGCCAGTGCCAGCCGGAACATATATCTGCGCACCTCTTTGGCGTAGAGCGCCTCCTGTTGATGGGTCTGGAACGGGTAGGCACGATAACCGATCTGGGCAAATCCCTTGAGAATGTCACTCAGGGAGAGCTGGTCCGGATCCCACTTGATGCGGGCCCGGTGGGTGGTGGTGTTGACGTTGATGTAGCGCAGGCCGCCAAGGGTCATCAGGTGGCGTTCGATAAGCCAGGCACAGGCGGCGCAGCTGAGCCCTTCAACTGTCAGCTGGATTTCGCGAAGGGTACCGTTGTCGGTGACAAACTCCTGTTGCACTTCTGCCAGATCGTAGTGGATGAGGGCAGCCAGCTCCTCGGGCACCAGATCCCCCTTGGTGCCGGGTGCGGTGCGGTGATCGTAGTAACTGGCGAGGCCGCACTCCATGATGGTTTCTGCCACAGCCTGACAACCGGGGCAGCACATGGGGCGAACAATCCCCTTTATCTCGAGGGTATAGCCACTATTGGCGGGTACCGGCTCGCCACAGTGAAAGCAGGGGGTCATGATTGATGTCCCCCTGAATGGAGAATGCAAGCAGCAGGGGTGGTGGCGAGCACCGGCTCGCCACAGTGAGAACAGCCGGTCATGGCTTAGCGTCCTTTCGGGTCGAGTTCGACAGGGGCCAGGGTGGGCAGCTGGACGGTCTCTTGCAATCGCCACTGGTGATCGAAGGCATCGACCCGAATGTGCCACTTGCCGACCAGCGGCTTGTCGAAATGGAGGCGATAGGTGCCGCTCGCATCGGCGGTGATCATGTGTTCGCTGTCCTGACCGGCCAAGGTCGGGTGGAACAATGAGAGATAGAGAGCTTGCCCGGCAGGAATGTCACCGCTGATGGGTTTGAGGGTCAGCTCGTTGCCGTCAACTTCCAGCCCAAAGCGGATATTGAGCGCTTCGGAGCGGTCAAACTTGCTCAAGTCCTGATTGATCTCTTTCCCTTGTTTGTAATAGTCCTCGGCCACCAGATTGACCCCATCCTTGCTGGCGATGATGGCGGTGGCGATGCTGCCGACAACGGCGGCAGTGGGGAGGGCGATGATAAACCAGGGCCAGAATTGGCGATACCAGGGTTTGAATACAGGTTGGGTCATGATGCTACTGCCGTGAAACGAATGATTAACGAGTAAGAGAGCTTTTCTGCAACACAAGATAACAAAAAGCCTCGAGGAGTCGAGGCTTTTTGCTGTGTAATCACGTGTTTATCACATGTTACGACTTATGTGAGCGACCTTTATTTAGCAGGCTGATGGGACAGGCTGTAAACGTAGGAAGCCAGCAGGTGTACCTTGTCTTCACCCAGGATGTCTTTCCAAGCAGGCATCACGCCGTGGCGACCGTGGGTGATGGTCTGCACCACCACTTCGCGGGAACCGCCGTAGAGCCAGGTGTTGTTGGTCAGATCTGGCGCACCGACGGCAATACCGCCCTTGGCATCGGCCCCGTGGCAGGCAGCGCAGATGGCAAAGCGTGCTTCACCTTTCTTCGCTTCGACCAAGTCGACCTTGCGACCGGAGAGGCTTAGCACATAGGAGGCCACTTCCTGAACGCCATCTTTGCCGAGGATTTCACCCCAGGCCGCCATGATCCCCTGACGACCGCCCATGATGGTGGTCTTGATTTGATCAGGCTGGCCGCCCCATTGCCATTCGCTGTCGGTCAGGTTCGGGAAGCCGCGGCCACCACGGGCATCGGAGCCGTGGCACTGGGAGCAGTTCTGCAGGAACAGACGTTGACCCACTTTCAGGGCTTCCGGATCCTTGGCGATCTCGGTGATGGCACGATAGGTTTTGCCATCCGCTTCGTAGGTGAGTTCACGGAACTTGGCGCCGTAGATCTCGTCAGCCTTGGCGACCTCGCGGTCATACTCCACCGCGCGACCTTCGGCCTTGGCCGATTCGGTTGCAGCCTTGGACTCGGCCAGCGAGCGCACGTCCTGGTTGGAACTTTGCCAGCCCAGCAGGCCTTTGAAGTTGCCAAGCCCCGGGAAGGCGATCAGATAGACCAGACCGGTGACGATGAAGAAGAGGAACATGTAAGTCCACCACTTCGGCAGCGGGTTGTTGATCTCCTCGATGCCATCGAAGGAGTGACCCATCGATTTGCCTTCTTCAACACCCATCTTGTCCTTGCGGCACCACATCAGCAGCAAGAAGCAGCCGAGGATGGTTCCCAGACTGATGACAGTCACAAAAATGCTAAACAGAGTGCTCATTATTGTTTCGCTCCTGCGTTCTTTTTATCAGCACCGGGTTGCTCATCATCGGCAAAAACCAGATTGGCAGCCTCGTCGAAAGAGGTCTTGCGGCGTTTGCTGTAGGCCCAGACGATGATGCCAATCATGATGGCCATCAACAGCAGGGTATACAGACCGCGAAATGTGCCGTAGTCCATCTTCGCCTCCTTATTTCAGGGCATGACCCAGTGATTGCAGATAGGCCACCAGCGCATCCAGCTCGGTTTTGCCCTTGACGGCTTCGCCAGCACCCTGAATATCGGCATCGGTATAGGGCACACCGAAGTGATCGCGGAACAGCGCCAGCTTCTTGGCCGTCATCTCACCGGTCAGCACATTGGTATCAAGCCAGGGGTAGGCGGGCATGTTGGATTCCGGTACCACATCGCGCGGGTTGATCAGGTGAACCTTGTGCCACTCATCGGAGTAACGGCCACCGACACGGGCCAGATCCGGACCAGTACGCTTGGAGCCCCACAGGAAGGGGTGCTCCCAGACGCTCTCACCGGCGACCGAGTAGTGACCGTAACGCTCGGTTTCGGCACGGAACGGACGGATCATCTGGCTGTGGCAGTTGGTGCAGCCTTCGCGAATGAAGATGTCGCGCCCTTCCATCTGCAGAGCGGTGTAGGGCTTGAGGCCCTCCACCGGCTCGGTGGTTTGCTTTTGGAAGAACAGCGGGGTGATTTCAACCAGGCCCCCCAGACTGATGGCAAAGATGATGCCGACCACCAGCATGGGAACGCTTTTTTCAAATATTTCGTGACGGTTATTGTTGCTCATGGGTTGACCTCTTCAATCATGCTGGCTGGGCGACAGGTTCCAGAGAACCTTTGGGCGCAGTGATGGTGCGATAGGCGTTGTAAGCCATCAGCAACATGCCGGTGACGAAGAAGCAGCCTCCCAGGAAGCGCACGAAATAGAAGGGATAGGATGCCTGCAGCGCTTCAACGAAGCTGTAGGTCAGGGTGCCGTCTTCGTTGACTGCACGCCACATCAGGCCCTGCATCACGCCGGAAATCCACATGGCAACGATGTAGAGCACGGTGCCCACGGTCGCCAGCCAGAAGTGAACGTTGATCAGCTTGACGCTGTACATCCGGCCCTGACCGAACAGGTTCGGGATCAGGTGATAGACCGCACCGATGGAGACCATGGCAACCCAGCCCAGCGCACCGGAGTGCACGTGACCAACGGTCCAGTCGGTGTAGTGGGAGAGGGCGTTGACGGTTTTGATCGCCATCATCGGGCCTTCGAAGGTCGACATGCCGTAGAAAGAGAGGGAGACGATCAGGAAGCGCAGGATGGGGTCATAACGCAGTTTGTGCCAGGCACCGGAGAGAGTCATGATGCCGTTGATCATACCGCCCCAGGAGGGTACGAACAGGATCAGGGACATCACCATGCCGAGGGACTGGGCCCAGTCAGGCAGTGCGGTGTAGTGCAGGTGATGCGGACCGGCCCAGATATAGAGGGAGATCAACGCCCAGAAGTGCACGATGGAGAGGCGATAGGAGTAAACCGGACGACCGGCCTGCTTGGGCACGAAGTAGTACATCATCCCCAGGAAGCCAGCGGTCAGCAGGAAGCCTACCGCGTTGTGGCCATACCACCACTGCACCATGGCGTCCATGGCGCCGGAGTACATGGAGTAGGACTTCATGCCGGAGAGCGGCACTTCCATGTTGTTGACAATGTGCAGCACCGCAACGGTGATGATGAAGGCGCCGAAGAACCAGTTCGCCACATAGATGTGGGAGGTAGTGCGCTTCATCAGGGTGCCGAAGAAGACGATGGCATAGGCGACCCATACCACAGTGATGGCGATATCAATCGGCCACTCCAGCTCGGCATACTCTTTGGCAGAGGTGTAACCCAGCGGCAGAGAGATGGCGGCAGAGAGGATGATTGCTTGCCAGCCCCAGAAGACGAAGGTTGCCAGCGGGCCACCAAACAGTCTGGTTTGACAGGTGCGCTGAACCACGTAGAAGGAGGTTGCCATCAGTGCACTGACGCCGAAGGCGAAGATCACTGCGTTGGTATGGAGGGGCCGCAGACGACTGTAAGTCAGCCACGGGGTCTCGAAGTTGAGGGCAGGCCAGATCAACTGGGCTGCGATCAGTACGCCAACCGACATGCCGACAATTCCCCAGACAATCGTCATGACGGTAAACTGGCGAACAACGGTGTAGTTGTACTCAGGATGGTTAGTTGTATGGCTCATCGTTATATTCCGCTTCCGATGCTGCTGTTGTTTGGTTTTGTATCCGGAGGACCGGACTGGCTTCATCAGCCACCGCCGACCAGTTGTTAACATCTGTTAACGAAAGGAAAAGCAAAAGATGGCTAAATGAAAACTGCATGGGAATGATACTGAAGTGACAGGTAAAATAACAGTATAAACAGTGATATATTTGGCTCCGTCCGGTCTCGATATAGCAGTTTTTTACCTTGTTCGAGATCACAAAAAACTATTTTAATTGCATCTTAATCGGGCTGTTTTTGATGAAAGAGAGACTTACCGCACGTAAAGTTTTGCACCTCGTACTGGTATTGGCGCTGTTATTGGCGCTGATGGCCTATCGCACCTGGTTTTCGGCCGATAACAGCGTCTCTGCTGACCAGAAAAAAGATCAGATTTGTGATCTTTCCCACACCCCTTGCAGCGCGCTGATTGGTGACAAGCCGCTGACGGTCGCCATCAAGGAATTACCGCTGCGCGCCGAACATGACTTTGCCATCGCTATTACCGGCGGCGATCCGGCCATCAAACCGGTGAAAGCGACACTCGAAGGCAAAGATATGTTTATGGGCACCATTCCGGTGAGCTTTGAAGAAATAGATGGACAGTGGCAGGGGGTAACCCAGGTGGGTAGCTGTACATCACCCGTCATGATCTGGTTGTTAAATATCGAGTGGAGTAATGGTCAACGCCAGCAATTGGCGCTTTCCGTTGCCCGGGAATAACGGCGCAAGAGGTGGGGAGTGGAAAAAATATTTGAAATTTCCCGGCCAGGCGTTACCTTCCCCAAACCATCAGGGAGTGAAGTTCATTTAATCATGATTGAAAAACAACCGTTTTATCGCACCCTCAACCAGCAGGCCAAGGCGCTGCTGGAGGGGGAAACCGATCTGATTGCCAATCTGGCCAACCTCTCCGCACTGCTTAATCAGGAGCTGACGGAGATCAACTGGGTCGGTTTTTATCTGTTGCAGGGAGAGACCCTGGTATTGGGGCCATTTCAGGGCAAACCGGCCTGCGTGCGGATCCCGGTCGGCCGCGGGGTGTGTGGTACGGCAGTGGCAGAGGGGAGAACCCAGCTCATTGACGATGTCCACCAGTTCGATGGTCACATCGCTTGTGATGGCGCGAGCAACTCGGAAATCGTGATCCCGATGCGCCGTGGTGGCGAGATCATCGGGGTGCTCGATATCGACAGTCCAATTTTTAACCGTTTCGACCAGCAAGACCGGATTGGCCTCGAAGAAACGGTGCAAATTTTGGAAAGCATGCTCTAAGTCATTGCTAGATGGTTCGCAAAAGGCCCCAAGCTCTCTATAATGGGGCCTTTGTTGTGCTCGGGACGTGCCCGTGCGTTTATATGAAAGCCAAGGTTATACATGGAAAACACTGAGAAGCTGAAGAACAGTAAAGAGATCGTTGCCTACCTGGTCGAGAAATTCCCGGCCTGCTTCGTTGCTGAAGGAGAGGCCAAGCCGCTCAAGATTGGCATCTTCCAGGATTTGGCCGAGCGTCTTGCTGACGATGCCAGAGTCTCCAAGACCATGCTGCGTTCCGCACTGCGTCAATACACCTCCAGCTGGCGCTACCTGCACGGTCTCAAAGCTGGCCAGGCTCGCGTTGATCTGGATGGCAACCCGGGCGAGCTGCTGACCGAAGAGCACATCGAGCACGCCAAGCAAGCTCTGAAAGAGAGCAAAGAGCGCGTATTCGCCAGCCGTCGTACCAATACCAAAGAGAAGGATGAGAAGGCCAAGAAGCCCCGTCGTCCTGCTGTGCGCAAAACCGAGAAAGCTGATGTAGCTGCCAAGCCGAAAGCTGCCGCCAAGGCACCGGTCGCTGACGCTCCGCTGGTTAAAGTGGATGCCGCTACGCTGAAAGTGGGCCAGGATGTGCGCGTCGTTATGGGTAAATTCCCGGTTCCGGCAACCATCAAGGAAGTAACCAAGGACGATGTACAGGTCCAACTGCAGACCGGCATGATGGTGCGGGTCAAATCAGAGCACTTGGTTCTCTAAGGAGACAAATGTTGAAGCATGGCGTAATTCGTTTTTCCCTCGTTGCCTGTAGCCTGGCGCTTGCCGGGCTTGCACAGGCCATCGAGCCGGTGCTCAAGGAGAGTGATTTGCCTGTGTTGGCTCAAGAGAGCCAACATGCTACGGCCAGCAAGCGAATTACCAATCTGTTTACCCGCTCGCACTACAAACAGTTCAAGCTGGACGATGCCTTTTCCTCCGTGATTTTCGATAAATATCTGGAGAATCTGGACTACAGCCGCAACCTGTTTTTGGCCTCTGATATCAGCCGTTTTGAAAAGTACCGTAACGGTTTTGACACCGACCTCGAAAGAGGCCGTCTGGCGCCCGCCTACGAGATGTTCAACCTGAGTCAGCAGCGGCGTTATGAGCGGTTCGAATACGCCCTCAAACTGCTTGATACTCCTTTCGATTTTACCCAGACCGACAACTATGTGTTTGATCGGGAAGGGGCGGCTTGGCCCAAAGATGAAGCAGAGCTCAACGAGCTGTGGCGTCAGCGGGTCAAGTTTGATGCTCTGAGCCTCAAGCTCAGCGGCAAGGAGTGGCCCGAGATCAAGGAGCTGCTTGGCAAGCGTTACAACAACGCTATCAAGCGGATGTCCCAGACCGAGAGCGAGGATGTCTTCCAGCTCTTCATGAACTCCTTCGCTCGCGCCATCGAACCGCACACCAGTTACCTCTCACCGCGCAGTGCCGATCGTTTCAATACCGAGATGAACCTCTCGCTGGAGGGGATTGGTGCCGTGTTGCAGGCGGAAGATGACTTTACCGTCATCCGTTCTCTGGTGCCCGGTGGCCCGGCTGCCAAATCCAACCACCTCAAGCCCGATGACAAGATCACCGGGGTGGGGCAGGAAGATGGCAAGATTGTCGATGTGATCGGCTGGCGTCTTGATGACGTGGTCGAGCTCATCAAGGGGCCCAAGGGGAGCAAGGTCAAGCTGGAGATCCAGCGTGGCAAGGGGGCAACTGCCAAGACCGAGCAGATCGAGCTGACCCGCGACAAGGTGCGCCTTGAAGACCGGGCAGCCAAGTCCAAGGTGATTAACGCCGAAGGCAAGAAGATTGGCGTCATCGAGATCCCGAGTTTCTACGTCAATCTGCACGACGACGTGATCAAGGAGCTCTCCAGCCTGAACAAGCAGAAGATCGATGGTCTGATCATCGATCTGCGCGGTAACGGCGGCGGCGCCCTGACCGAAGCCTCCGCCCTGAGCGGTCTCTTCTTTGCCAGCGGTCCCGTGGTGCAAATTCGTGATCACATGGGCCGTATCACGGTCAATGGCGATGACGATGGCAACGTTTACTACGGCGGCCCCATGTCGGTGATGATCGACCGCTACAGTGCCTCGGCCTCCGAGATCTTCGCTGCGGCCATGCAGGATTATGGCCGTGCCCTGATCCTGGGTGAAAACTCGTTCGGCAAGGGGACGGTGCAGCAGCATCGCAGCCTCGCCAAGGTCTATGACTTCTACGAGCAGCCGCTGGGTCACGTGCAGTACACCATCGCCAAGTTCTACCGGATCGACGGTGGCAGCACCCAGAACAAGGGCGTTGCGCCGGATATCAGCTTCCCGACACCGGTTGCTCCGGAAGAGACGGGCGAAAGCCGTGAGTTCAATGCGTTGCCGTGGGACAAGATTGCCTCCGCCAACTACGAGAAACTCGGCAACTTCGCCAGCGTGCTGCCCAAGTTGCAGGCGGCGCACGATGCCCGGATCGCCAAGGATCCCGAGTTTGCCTATGTGATGCAGGACATTGCCGACTACAAGGAGGAGAAAGACAAGAAGTCGGTCTCCCTCAACGAGGCGGAGCGTGTTGCAGAGCAGGCGAAACAGGATGAGAAAGCGCTCAAACGTACCAACGAGCGTCTGGCACGTCTTGGCAAGCCGGCGGTGAAGAGTCTGGATGAACTGCCCGCTGATTTTGAAGCGCCCGATGAGTATCTCATCGAAGCGGCCAATATCACGGCGGATCTGGCCAAGGTCAGCAAACGCAGCTGACAAGGCGACGTCCAATGCACAAGGGCGACTGCGGTCGCCCTTTCTTTTTGTCTGGCGTATCTGACGTAATGCAAATTGTTTGACCCCGCCAGTTGGTTGTGACAGCCTCTTTCTCGCCTTTAACAAGCGTGGAAGCAGACAATAATGACCGATCACTCCCAGGCCATGACGGCCAAATATCGCCAGGATTATCAGGCGCCGCTCTACTGGATCGACACCATCGACCTCGATTTCCAACTGCAGGAGCCGCTGACTCAGGTCACCGCCATCACCCGCATTCGTCGCAACGGTGAGCACAATGCGCCGCTCGTCCTCGATGGTGAACAGCTGACTCTCAAGAGCGTTGCCATTGATGGCATTCCCTGTGACCACTACGAGCAAGGCGAGAGCAGTCTGACCCTGTTCAACCTGCCTGCCGAATGTGTACTGACCATCGTCACCCTGCTGGATCCGGCCGCCAACACCGCGCTGGAAGGGCTTTACAAATCAGGTGATGCCTACTGCACCCAGTGCGAAGCCGAAGGGTTTCGCCGCATTACCTATTATCTGGACCGCCCCGACATTCTGGCGCGCTACAGCACCCGCATTACCGCCGACAAAGCCCAGTTCCCCTTCCTGCTCTCCAATGGCAACAAGGTTGATAGCGGTGATCTGGATGGCGGCCGTCACTTCGTGCAGTGGCAGGATCCTTTCCCCAAACCCAGCTACCTGTTTGCGCTGGTGGCCGGTGATTTCGATGTGGAGCGCAGCCACTACACCACCAAGAGCGGGCGCAAGGTGGCCCTCGAGATCTTCGTCGACAAGGGCAACCTGGATCGTGCCGGTTTTGCCATGGAGAGCCTCATCAACTCCATGCGTTGGGACGAGCAGCGTTTCGGCCTTGAGTATGATCTCGACATCTACATGATCGTCGCGGTGGACTTCTTCAACATGGGCGCCATGGAGAACAAGGGGCTCAACATCTTCAACTCCAAGTTCGTGCTGGCCAATCCGGCCACCGCTACCGATAGCGACTACCACGGTATCGAACGGGTGATCGGTCACGAATATTTCCACAACTGGACCGGCAACCGCGTCACCTGTCGAGACTGGTTCCAGCTCAGCCTGAAAGAGGGGCTGACGGTATTCCGGGATCAGGAGTTCTCCTCCGACTTGGGCTCCCGTGGCGTCAACCGCATCAACAACGTGCGTACCGTGCGTGGCCCGCAGTTTGCCGAAGATGCCGGCCCCATGGCGCACCCGATCCGCCCGGATGTGGTGATCGAGATGAACAACTTCTACACCCTCACCGTCTACGAGAAGGGGTCGGAAGTGATCCGCATGATGCACACCCTGCTGGGGGAAGAAGCCTTCCAGGCTGGTATGCGTCTCTACTTCGAGCGTCACGACGGCTCGGCCGCTACTTGTGATGATTTCGTGCAGGCGATGGAGGATGCTTCCGGTGTGGATCTCGGTCGTTTCCGTCGCTGGTACAGCCAGTCCGGCACCCCCGAGCTGACCGTGACCGACGAGTACGATGCCGCGAGCGGTGTTTACCGTCTACATGTGAGCCAGCACACCCCGCCGACTCAGGATCAACCGCAAAAGCTGCCGCTGCATATCCCTCTCGACATCGAGCTCTATGACGAGCAGGGTGCCGTTATCCCGTTGCAGTATCAGGGCAAGGCCATCGGCAACGTGCTCGACGTGCTGGAAGCGGAGCAGACCTTCGAATTCGATCGGGTGCCGGTCAAGCCGGTTCCCTCCCTGCTGCGGGACTTTTCCGCGCCGGTCAAGCTGCACTATGACTACAGCGATGAAGCGCTCGCCTTCCTGATGCGCTTTGCCCGCAACGAGTTTGCCCGCTGGGATGCCGCCCAGATGCTGATCAACAAGGCGGTCATCGATGGGGTGGCACGGGTCCAGCATGGGCGGGGGGTTGAGCTCTCCCAAACCCTGCTGGCCGCCTTCGTCGCCATTCTGGACGACAGCGATCTCGATTTGGCCCTCAAGGCGGAGATCCTGGCGCTGCCCGGTGAAGCGACCCTGGCCGAGCTGTTCGAGGTGGCCGATATTGATGCCATCCATCAGGTGCGCGACGCGATCCACACCCGTCTTGCCGAGGCCTTTGGCGCGCGTTTGGCGGCGACCTATCAGAGTTTGCGTCTGAACGGTTATCAGGTGGTGCATGCCGATATGGCCAAACGAGCCCTCAAAGGGGTCGTGCTCGGCTATCTGGCGGCGCTGGATGCGGAGCATGCCGATGCGCTGGTGCGCGAGCAGTATGCAACTGCCGACAACATGACCGACACCCTGGCGGCGTTGCAGGTGGCCAACGGCTATCTGTTGCCATGCCGTGCCGCGCTGTTGGCCGATTTTGAAGGCCAGTGGGCCAAGGATGGACTGGTGCTGGACAACTGGCTGCGGCTGATTGGCAGCAAACCGGCTGCCGATGTGCTTAGCGAAGTGAAACAGGCGATGAATCACCCCACTTTCAGCATTCGCAATCCGAACCGGCTGCGGGCGCTGATCGGCAGTTTCGCCATGAGCAATCAGGTGCAGTTCCATGCGGTGGATGGCAGTGGTTACCGCTTCCTGACCGATCTGCTGATCGAGCTCAACGAGGTCAATCCGCAGGTGGCCTCCCGCCTTATCACTCCGCTTATCCAGTTCAAGCGATTGGATGAGGCGCGCAAGGCGCTGATCCGCGCCGAGCTGACCCGTCTTGCCAACCTTGAGGGGCTGGCACGGGATCTGTTCGAGAAGGTCAGCAAGGCACTGCAGCAGTAAGTGTCGACGGGGCAGGGGCGTGAATGCGCCTGCCCCCATTGTGTGATTTGTCGTGTGATCAGGAGCAAGTGTGAAGCAGTTTACTTTTCGGCTCTCATTGAATAGCGATGAGGTGATGCTGATGTATCAGGGCCATGCCAGACGGCTGGTGGTGCGCAGCGAACAGGGATTGACCCTGGAGCTCGGCATAGAAAAAATACGGCCCTTTGTCGCCATCAATGGTGTGCATGGCTATTTTCGGCTCAAAACCCAGGACGATTACCGCTTTATCAGCCTCGAACGCATAAATTAACAAAAATCGAACAGATTACCGACTGTTTATCTGCTTTGCGTCACTATCCATCCGGTAAACTGGCACAAAGGTAGTGGGAATTTCTGTATTTTTGGTTATTTGCAAAATTTATCACAGTTTAAGCCGTGATCTGCACCTTGTTTTTAACATCTCGTTAGCACCTTTCCTCGCCTTCCCTTAGCCAAGCCATTACACTTCGCAACAACTCTGCACCAGCGGGTAACCAGGGTGGTTACCTCTGCGTCGGTGGTTAATGTCGTCCGATAAGGAATATAAAAATGGCATTGAAAGACGCCCCTACCTCAGTTCTGCTCGAAAACGTTCTCAGCCTGATCCATCAGAAGTTGCCCAAAAACAGTGCCTCTCTGGTCGAGCGCTTCGTTGCCAAGTTCTACGGCAACATGGCGAGCTCCGACCTGCACGATCGCAATGACAGCGATCTCTATGGCGCGGCCCTGAGCCTGTGGAATGCCCTCAATCAGCGCAGCGGTACCGATCCCTACATCCGGGTCTACAATCCCGAGCTGACCCGTCACGGCTGGCAATCGCCCCATACCATCGTCGAGGTGATCCTGCAGGACTCGCCCTTCCTGGTGGACTCCATCCGGATGGCGCTAAAACGGCTCAATATCACCGCCCACATGATGCTGCACCAACCGCTGCACCTCATTCGTGGAGCGGATGGCAAGATTGACGCCATTCTGGAGCTCGACAACACCGACGGGCAGACCTCGGTTGAAACGGCATTCCTTATCGAGATCGATCACCTCACCAGCGAGGAGCAGATGGCCGCGCTGGCTGCCGAGCTCAACTCGGTGGCTAGTGAAGTGGCACTGGCAGTCGGCGACTGGCAGCCCATGCTGGCCAAGCTCAATGAGATCATTGACGAACTGCCCAAGCGCAAGCACCCGGTCAGCAAGGAGGAGGTGGCCTCCTGCGTTGCTTTCCTCAAATGGGTGGCTGCCCACAACTTCACCCTGATGGGTTATCGCCGTTACGACGTCAAGGCGGTGGAGGGGGATCACGAGATCCTGCCGCAGGCGAGCTCCAGCCTGGGGCTGATGAAAAACTCCATCAAGGAGGTGGGTCAGCGCCTTGGCAACATGCCAGCCAGCGCCCGTCACGCCGCCCTGAGTTCTGATCTGCTGATCCTCACCAAATCCAACAGCAAGTCCCGGGTGCACCGTCCGGCTTATGTGGATTACATTGGCATCAAGCGCTTTGACGAGCATGGCAAGGTGATCGGGGAAGATCGCTTCATCGGTCTCTACGCCTCTTCCATCTACAACACCAGCGCGACCCAGATCCCGCTCATCAGCCATCGACTCGAGCGCATAATGGCCGCCTCCGGTCACGAGAAGGGCTCCCACGCCTACAAGGCGCTGCTGAACGTATTGGAAACCTATCCCCGTGACGAACTGATCCAGGCCCGCGAAGAGGAGCTGTTGGCTACCGGCCTTGGGGTGCTGGAGATGCAGGAGCGGGACATGCTGCGGCTATTCGTGCGCCGGGATGTCTATGGTCGCTTCTTCTCCTGCATGGTCTATGTCACCAAGGAGCGCTACAACACGGCGCTGCGGATCAAGACCCAGCAAATTTTGCAGAAATATTTTGGCAGCAATGAAGAGGTGGAGTTCAACGTCTACTTCACCGAAGGCGTGCTGGCGCGGACCCACTACATAGTGCGGGTCAACAACAACAACGTGGATGTGGATGTGAACGAAGTACAGAATAACCTGATTGAAGCGGCCCGCAGCTGGGACGACAGACTCGACTCCGTGCTGCTTTCCCATTATGGCGAGGCTCGTGGCAACGAGCTGCGACGCCGTTTTAGCACCGCATTCCCTCGCGCTTACAAGGAGGATGTGCTGCCAGGCTCGGCCGTGGCCGATATCATGGCGCTCGATAACCTGAGCGAAGCCGAGCCGCTGGGGATGCTGTTCTACCGCGCGCAGGAGGAGGAGAACGACCGTCGGGTACGGCTCAAGCTGTTCCATCGCACCGAGCCCATTCACCTCTCCGATGTGCTGCCGATGCTGGAGAACATGGGGCTGCGGGTGATCGGCGAGACCCCGTATCAGGTACGCACTCCGGCTGGCGATCTGTTCTGGATCCTCGACTTCTCCATGTTGCTGCACGGCGAGCAGCCCTTTGATCTGGCCCAGAGCCAGCAGCGCTTCCAGCAGGCGTTTGCCGCCATCTGGAACAAGCAGCTGGAAGATGACGGCTTCAACCGGCTGGTATTGGGGGCGGGCCTCACTGGCCGTCAGGTCTCGGTGCTGCGCGCCTATGCCAAATACATGCGCCAGACCGGCGTCTCCTTCAGCCAGTCCTATATCGAAGAGACCCTGACCCGTTACCCTGATATCGCCCAGCTGCTGTTTACCCTGTTCGAGCAGCGTCTCGACCCGGCTGGCAAGCAGGATGCCAAAGCAGAAGCCAAGTTGCACGAGGAGCTTGCCACCAAGCTGGATCAGGTGGCCAACCTGGACGACGATCGCATCATTCGCCGCTATGTGGAGATGATCGATGCCACCCTGCGCACCAACTACTACCAGCTGGACAAGGCGGGCAACATCAAGCCCTACATCTCCTTCAAACTGGCTCCCTCCAGCATTGCCGACATGCCGCTGCCGCTGCCGAAATTCGAGATCTTCGTCTATTCGCCACGGGTGGAAGGGGTGCATTTGCGCTGGGGTAAAGTGGCCCGTGGCGGCCTGCGCTGGTCAGATCGAAAAGAGGACTTCCGCACCGAGGTATTGGGTTTGGTGAAAGCCCAGCAGGTCAAGAACACCGTCATCGTGCCGGTGGGGGCCAAGGGCGGTTTCTACTGCAAGCAGATGCCTGTGGGGGCGCCCCGTGCCGTCATCCAGGAGGAGGGCAAGGCCTGTTATCGCCTGTTTATCCGCGGCCTGCTCGATGTGACCGACAACATCATCGGCGGCGAGGTGATCCCGCCCAAATCCGTGGTGCGTCACGATGAGGATGACTACTACCTGGTAGTCGCCGCAGACAAGGGCACAGCCACCTTCTCGGATATTGCCAACGAGATCAGCCTCGAATACGGTCACTGGCTCGGCGATGCATTCGCCTCCGGCGGCTCGGTCGGTTACGACCACAAGAAGATGGGCATCACCGCCCGTGGTGCCTGGGAGTCGGTCAAGCGGCATTTTCGTGAAATTGGCGTCAACTGCCAGACCACCGACTTCACTTGCGTGGGGATTGGGGACATGGCCGGCGACGTGTTCGGCAACGGCATGCTGCTCTCCGAGCATACCCGGCTGGTGGGTGCGTTCAACCACATGCACATCTTCGTTGACCCCATTCCGGATGCGGCAAAGAGCTTTGTCGAACGCCAGCGCCTGTTCGATCTGCCGGGTTCCAGCTGGGATGACTACAACCGGGAGCTGATATCACAAGGGGGTGGCATCTTCCTGCGCTCTGCCAAATCCATCAAGCTGAGCCCCGAGATGCAGACCCTGCTAGGTACCGACAAGACCAGCATGGCCCCAAACGAGCTGATCAAGGCGCTGCTTTGCCTCAATGTCGACCTGTTGTGGAACGGCGGCATCGGCACCTATGTGAAGAGCGCTCGCGAGAGCGATGGGGAAGTGGGCGATCGCAGCAACGATGCACTGCGGGTCAATGGTCGCGATCTGCGGGCCCGTATCGTGGGCGAGGGGGGTAACCTCGGCTTTACCCAGCTTGGTCGGGTGGAGTACGCCAGTCAGGGCGGTCGCATCAACACCGATTTTACCGACAACGTGGGCGGGGTGGATTGCTCTGATAACGAGGTGAACATCAAGATCCTGCTGAACCAGTTGGTGGCCGCAGGGGATCTGACCCTCAAGCAGCGTAACCAGATGCTCTATGAGATGACCGACGACGTGGCGCAGATCGTGATCACCAACGCCTATCGCCAGTCCCAGTCCATCTCGGTCACCAGCTTCCGCGGCTCTGAACAACTGAAAGAGCAACAGCGCTTTATTCAGGGGCTGGAGCGGGAAGGCAAGCTCGATCGTGCGCTGGAGTTCCTGCCATCCGATGAGGAGCTTTCCGAGCGGATGGCGGCAGGGCAGGGACTGACCCGCCCCGAACTGGCGGTGTTGGTGGCCTACGGCAAGATGGTGCTGAAAGAGCAGCTTAACTGCCCGGAAGTGACCGACGAGCCCTTCCTCGCCAACATGCTGGTCACCAGCTTCCCGGCCAAGGTGCAGCAGCAGTTTGGTGCCCAGCTGGCCGATCACCCGCTACGCGGCGAGATCATCGCTACCCGGGTGGCCAACATGCTGGTTAACGACATGGGGCTCAACTTCGCCAGCCGGATGAAGGACGAGACCGGAGCCTCGGTCGCCGAAGTGGCTTGCTGCTTCGCCATGGCCCGCGAAGTGTTTGGTATGAACCAGCTGTGGCGCGATATAGAAGGGTGCGACAACCTGGTTGATGCCCAGACTCAGCTCGAGCTGATGTTCTACAGCCGCCGTATTGTGCGCCGTGCCACCCGCTGGTTCCTGCGCGCCCGCAATCGCAGCTGGAGCATCAGCGAGAACATCGCCTTCTTCCGCCCGGCGTTCGAGACCTTAGGGAAGCACCTTTACGAGGTGATGGATGAGAGCGAAGTGGCCGAGCATCGTCAGGCTGTTGCCAAGTGGATGGAGAAACAGGTGCCGGAGGCCATTGCCCGTCAGGTCGCCCATATGAGCAGCCTCTTCTCCAGCCTGGATCTGGCGCAGATTGCCGCGGAGCACAAGACCGATATCCTGCGCGCCGCCAATGTCTACTATCGCCTCGGAGCCAAACTGGATCTGCATTGGTTCCTCGACCAGATCAACCATCAGCCGGTCGGCAACCACTGGCAGGCGATGGCGCGAGCCTCCTTCCGCGAAGATCTGGACTGGCAGCAGCGCAGTCTCACTTCTGTGGTACTGGAAGGGTGCAAAGATCAGGGAGAATGCGCTACCATACTGGCCGACTGGATTTCGGAGCATGAGCAACTCTTGTCCCGTTGGACCCACATGTTGGCCGACTTCAAGACCACCAGCACTCACGAGTTCGCCAAGTTCTCGGTGGCCTTGCGAGAGTTGAACCTGCTCCAGTTGAATTGTCGGGCACTTTAATTGCCAGATTAAGGCATGACACCGACATTACACCCAAAGCCCCGGCCAGTTGCCGGGGCTTTCTTTAAGGAGCAAAGATGTTGTACCCCATCGCCAGGCATTTCCTGTTCAAACTCAATCCGGAACAGGCTCACGATCTCTCCATGAAATATTTGCCCCGCCTTCTCGGTACGCCACTCGATTGTTTCTTCCGCCAGAATTTGCCAAAACGCCCCGTCACTGTCATGGGGCTTTCTTTTGCCAATCCGGTGGGATTGGCAGCCGGTCTGGATAAAGATGGTGAGTGCATTGACGCGCTGGGCGCCATGGGATTTGGCTTTATCGAAGTCGGTACCGTCACCCCCAGACCCCAGAGCGGCAACGACAAGCCGCGCCTGTTCCGGGTTATTCCGGCAGAGGGGATCATCAACCGGATGGGATTCAACAACAAGGGGGTTGATCATCTGGTGGCCAAGGTAAAAGAGGCCAAATATCAGGGAGTCATCGGCATTAATATCGGCAAAAACAAAGACACTCCCATCGAACAGGGCAAGGATGATTACCTGATCTGCATGGACAAGGTTTATGATCATGCCGGTTATATTGCCGTCAATATCTCTTCCCCCAACACCCCGGGTTTGCGTTCGCTGCAATATGGCGAGGCGCTGGATGAATTGCTGGCCGCCCTCAAGGTGCGTCAGCAAGAGCTGGCCGCCCAATATAAAAAGTATGTGCCGCTGGCGGTTAAAATTGCCCCGGATTTAAGCCTTGAAGAAATAGATCAGGTGGCCGCTTCGCTGGTACGGAATGGTATTGATGGGGTTATCGCCACCAATACCACCCTCGAGCGCGAGATGATTTATGACATGCCCCACGCCGGTGAAGCGGGTGGCCTGAGTGGTCGTCCGCTGCAGCACAAGAGTACCGAGGTGATCCGCCATCTGGCCAAGGCGCTCAATGGTGCTCTGCCAATTATCGGGGTGGGTGGTGTTGATAGTGCCATGGCCGCCCGTGAAAAATTGGCCGCCGGTGCCAGTCTGGTACAAATTTATAGCGGCTTTATTTATAAAGGGCCGGGGCTGGTCAAAGAGATTGTGACCAATATTTAAGAAATAGATGGAGGAGCCCTTTATTTGACGTTGCTGATTTCCTGCATATGGAATAAAGTCAACTGGTAATTATCAAGTAAGGGCTCCAACATGTTTATCCAACCGACCGATAGCTGGCAATGGCACTATGATGCCCAGAGTGACCGTCTGATGTTGGACCTGTCTGATAACATGTTATTTGCGACCGAGTATAAAGGGCGACAATTGGTGCCCAGTTCGTTTGCAGCCCAGCCTTTTTGTGTCGATGATGCAGCCCTCTATTATCAGTTGATGGATAAAGCAGCCGAACTTGAGTGGAGTATTCCTCATCAGGTTCAGTTGGTGCTTAATGCCATCGCGGTCAGTCGCTTTTATAAACCTCTGATGCCGCAAAGCTGGTTTTTTAGTGAACAGCATCCGCAAGTGATCCCGCAAAACGGTGATCTGGTCTTGATGAATACACCCCATGGCAACGGCGAATTTATGGTCATTGAGGCAGGGGATCAGGCTAGCGTCTGTTTGAACCTCACTGCCGATCTGGTATTGACCACCAGTAAAACCTTGCCGCGTTTCGGGGTGATCAAGGTGATGAATAACCGGATGAAACCGCGTATTACCGTGACCGAGCAATATCGTCAGGTCAGTTGATATATTTTCATCAATCGTTTTATCTCTGTGATTACACCGCTGCCTGTTTTTACTGTGGTAACCTCCATAGTGCCTCGTTTCTGATACTTCATTGATCCGCGAACATCTTGCCCATTCTGATTGATCTTCATGGTTGTGATCCAGCCTCTCTTGAGGCTTGTTACATCCACTTGCACCCTGTGTTCTGACCCACGCTGTATCTTGGTCTTCGGTGCTGTAAGCATGGTGTCTCATTCTTGTTTCGTTCTGCTTGCGTAGTGCCTCCACCTCGCTATCAACACATCACTCACTGCTGCGATTTTCTTCATACGACATTTCATGCTTGAAACGAGAGCTATTCTCACTTACATTCTGTTATAACATAACAAAATGGAGTTGCTATGAAGCCTCATGTTCATCCGGATTATTGTTTGGTGCTGTTCCATGACACGGCAGCAGATGCCTTTTTCCTGGTCGGTTCAACCATCAAGAGCGATCGCCGCTACACGTGGCAAGACGGGAAGGAGTATCCCTATGTGTCGCTCGATGTTTCCAGCCAGTCGCACTCGTTCTATATCGGCAAGCAGAAGCAGGTATCGAGTGAGGGGAGTGTGGCCCGTTTCAACAAGCGCTTTGGCGCATTTTCAAGCAAGAAGGAGTCCTGAATGCAGGTCGTCTGTTCACTCAAATCCGCACGGGCGCGCCATCCCGATTGTCAGTTGGTGCGCCGCCGCGGCAAATTGTTCGTGATTTGCAAAAGCAATCCCCGTTTCAAGGCTCGTATGAAGTGATCCGCTAAATGATGTCTGGCCCCATGATCTCGCCATCAGGTGATCATGGGGTCTTTTACCTTTATCGCCCCCTATCAATCTGTTTCCATCCTGCTGTTTGCGCCGACTTTTGCATGCTCCAGCCCGCTTGATGAGGTATAATGCGGCACTATTTTTATGGGTTCCCCGTGAGCGTGATGAAAGAATTTTTTGCAACCTGCCCCAAGGGGCTGGAAAACCTGTTGGCCGACGAGCTGACCACCCTGGGCGCAGAGCAGGTCCGTGAGACCGTGGCTGGCGTCCACTTCAAAGGCGAACTGGCGATCGGCTACAAGGCCTGCCTGTGGAGCCGTTTTGCCTCCCGTATCGTGCTGGTGCTGTCCGAATTCCAGATGAACGACGATCTGGATCTCTATCTGGGCGCCCACACCATCCCCTGGGAAGAGCACTTCTCCGGTACCTCCACCATAGCGGTGGACTTTACCGGTACCAACCCCGCCATTCGCAATACCCAGTACGGCGCGTTGAAAATCAAGGATGCCATCGTCGATCGCTTCACCAAGCGCGGTCACGTGCGCCCGGATGTGGACAAGAAGTCGCCGGATATCCGCATCATGGCGCACCTGGGCAAAGGCAAGGCCAATATCACGCTGGACTTGTCAGGCCCGGCGCTGCACCAGCGTTTCTATCGTCAGGGCACAGGCGAAGCGCCGCTCAAAGAGAACCTGGCCTGCGCCATGATAGCCCGTAGCGGCTGGGCCGGTGAGCCCATGATGGACCCCATGTGCGGCTCCGGAACCCTGCTCATCGAAGCGGCCTTCATTGCTGCCGACATGGCGCCGGCCCTGCGCCGCGAGCGCTTCGGTTTTGATCGCTGGCTGCAACACGACAGCGCGCTGTGGCAGAGCCTGATGATGGAAGCCCAGGTGCGCGCCAAGCGCGGCATGCAGCGCTGCGAAGTGAAGCTGTTTGGCTGCGATGCCGACCCCCGCGTGCTGCTGAAGGCCCGCGATAACGCCAAGGCGGCCGGGGTGGCGCACCTGATTACCTTCAAGCAGGCCGAAGTCAGTGCACTGGATAACCCCTTGCCGATGGCTAGCGTCGAAGGAGAGGCCCGTCAGGTCGGCATGCTTATCTCCAACCCGCCCTATGGCGAGCGTCTTGGCGAATTCCCGGCGCTGCTGGAAGTGCACCAGGCCCTCGGCGATGCCCTGCGTCGCAGTTTCCAGGGCTGGCGCGTCTCCATTCTCTCTGCCTCGCCCGAGCTGTTGAGCTGTCTGCGTCTGCGTGCCGACAAGCAATATCGTCTGTTCAACGGGGCGCTCGAGTGTCAGCTGCGCAATTACCAGATTGCACTGGACTCCGTGGCATCTCAAAAAGAGGTGGCGCAGGACTTTGCCAACCGTCTGCGCAAGAATCTGAAAACCCTCGAGAAATGGGCCAACAAAGAGGGCATCGATTGCTATCGCCTCTACGATGCCGACTTGCCGGAATACAACGCTGCCATCGACCGCTATCAGGACTATCTGGTGGTGCAGGAATATGCCGCGCCCAAAGACATCCCCGCCCAGAAGACCCGTCAGCGTCTGCTCGACATGGTTCAGGCCGCCATCAAGGTGACCGGGATGGATGGCGAGAAGGTGATCCTGAAGGTGCGTGAGCGTCAGGAAGGGAAACAGCAGTATCAGAAGCTCTCCGAAGAGCAGCACCGGATGGAAGTGCAGGAGTACGGTGCCCGTCTGTGGGTCAACCTCTATGACTATCTGGATACCGGCCTGTTCCTTGACCATCGTCAGACTCGCCGCATGCTGGGTCAGATGGCCAAGGGCAAGCGCTTCCTGAACCTGTTTGCCTACACCGGCAGTGCCACCGTGCACGCAGGTCTTGGCGGTGCCAGCGAAACCACCACAGTCGACATGTCCCACACCTACCTGAACTGGGCGCAGGACAACATGCGTCTCAACTCGCTGGTGGGCCGTCAGCACAAGTTTGTGCAGGCCGATTGCCTGAAGTGGTTGTCTGAAGCCGATGATCAGTACGACCTCATCTTCATCGATCCGCCCACCTTCTCCAACTCCAAGCGGATGGACGAGAGCTTCGACGTACAGCGCGATCACCTGCTGCTGATGCAGCACCTGAAGCGCCTGCTGGCGGCGGACGGCACTCTGGTCTTCTCCAACAACAAGCGTCACTTCAAGATGGATCTGGCCGGTCTCGAGGCCACTGGTCTAAAGGCCCAAAACATCACCCAGAAGACGCGACCGAAGGATTTCGAGCGCAACCAGCACATCCACAACTGCTGGATCATCACCCATGCGCCGGAGCAAGGCGAGGCGTGATGCTGACCCTGTTTCATACCGATGGTTGCCACCTGTGCGAGCAGGCCTGGGCGCTGGTGGAGGAGGCTGGTCTTGCCACCGCCACCCGCCAGTGCGACATCATGGATGATGAGCAGTGGCTTGCCGCCTATCGGGTGCGCATTCCGGTGCTGCGTGACGAAGCAGGCCGCGAGCTCGGTTGGCCCTTCACGCTGGTGGAGCTCAAAAGCTGGGCCGCCCGTCAGGGGTGAGAGTGATTTGACGATAAAACGGGGGCAGACCCAGTCTGCTGCCCGTTTTTTTCATATGAAATAAGGAACACACATGGCTCTTTTAACATTGCACGGCGCATGTCTGTCGTTCAGTGATTTCCCGCTGCTCGACAATGCCGAATTGACCATCGAGCGGGGCGAGCGCCTCTGTCTGGTTGGCCGCAACGGGGCGGGCAAGTCCACTCTGATGAAGGTCATTGCCAGCGAATTGCCGCTGGACGACGGCCGCCTGGTGCTGCAGCAAGATTTGAAAGTGACCCGCCTTGAGCAGGATCCGCCTGCTTCCAGCGAGCTGACGGTGTTTGACTATGCCGCCGAAGGGCTGGCGGGGGTGGGGGAACTGCTCAAGCAATACCATCACATCTCCATGGAGCTGGCGAGCGATCCGTCAGACGCCAACATTCGCAAGATGAGCGAGTTGCAAGAGCAGCTCGATTATCAGAACGGCTGGCAGTTCGAGACCCGTATCAGTCAGGTGTTGACCCTGTTGGGGCTGGATCCTGACGTGACCCTTGACAGCCTCTCCGGCGGCTGGCTGCGCAAAGTGGCGCTGGCCCGTGCGCTGGCCTGCGATCCCGACTTGTTGCTGCTCGATGAGCCGACCAACCACCTGGATATCGAAGCCATCAACTGGCTGGAAGATTTCCTCAAGGATTTTCGCGGCGCCATCGTCTTTATCTCTCACGATCGGGAGTTCATCCACAAGCTGGCCACCCGGATCATCGATCTCGATCGCGGCGCCATCACCTCCTGGCCGGGCAACTACGACGAGTATCTGCAGGGGAAAGAGGAGTGGCTTAGGGTCGAAGAGCTGAAAAATGCCGAGTTCGACCGCAAACTGGCCCAGGAAGAGGTGTGGGTGCGTCAGGGTATCAAGGCTCGCCGTACCCGTAACGAAGGCCGGGTGCGCGCCCTTGAGGCGATGCGCATGGAGCGTTCCCAGCGCCGCGAGCTGCAGGGCAAGGCCAAGCTGCAACTGGACGAGGTCAATCGCTCCGGCAAGCTGGTGTTCGAGACCGAAGGGCTGGGGCTGGATTTTGGCGATCGCACCCTGTTCAAGGGGCTCGATCTGCAAGTGCTGCGTGGCGACAAGATTGCGCTGGTCGGCCCCAATGGCTGCGGCAAATCGACCCTGATCAAGCTGTTGCTGGGTCAGCTTGAGCCAACCCGTGGCACCGTCAAGGGGGGCACCAATCTGGAGGTGGCTTACTTCGATCAGTACCGCGAGCAGCTCGATCCCGAGCAGACAGTGGTGGACAACGTGGGGGAGGGTAAGCAGGAGGTGATGGTGCGTGGCCGCTCCCGTCACATTCTTGGTTACCTGCAGGACTTCCTGTTCGAGCCCAAGCGGGCCCGTACGCCGGTCAAGGCGCTCTCCGGTGGCGAGAAGAACCGGCTGCTGCTGGCCAAGCTGTTCCTCAAGCCCAGCAACCTGCTGATCCTCGATGAACCGACCAACGATCTGGATGTGGAAACCCTGGAACTGCTGGAAGAGCTGCTTTCCGACTACCCCGGCACCCTGCTGCTGGTGAGTCACGATCGTCGCTTCATCGACAACACAGTGACCGGCTGCTGGCTGTTTGAGGGGGATGGCCGCATCAGCGATTACGTGGGTGGTTACGCCGATATGATGGCGACCCGCGAACAGCAGAATGCCCAGCAACAGGCCAGGAGTGCACCGGTCAAGGCGCCCGAGCCGTTCGTTGCCACCGCGCCAGAAGCGCCGAAGAAGAGCAAGAAGCTCTCCTACAAGCTGCAGCTTGAACTGGAAGGGTTGCCTGCTCGTCTTGAGCAGCTGGAAGCCGAGCTGGATGCGCTGCAAAGCGAGATCAACCAGCCTGGGTTCTTCTCGCTGCCGGCAGATAAAACCCAGCCGAAACTCGATGCGCTCAATGCCGCTGAAGCCGCGCTGGAGCAGGCATTTGCTCGCTGGGAAGAGCTGGAAGGACTCAAAAATAAGGAGTAAGTTCCCTGTAATTAAAACTTAATCCAGTTCAGTGCCTTGTGTCACATAGCCCGGTTAGGGTGGAAGTTTTTGTTTGACCAGGTGCGCTCGCAGGAGTAAAGATGAAAGCGACCGATGCAGATTTGGTCGCTTTTTTTGTTCCACGAAGAGGGTCGTAGATGATGAAGAGACAGAAGCGGGACCGTCTGGAAAGAGCTCGTGCTCGTGGTTATCAGGCTGGCGTGGTCGGCAAACAGAAAGAAGCGTGTCCGTATCAATGCCTGGATGCCCGAGGGCATTGGCTTGGTGGTTGGCGTGACGCCATGGAAGGGCGGGGCTCAGGCCTCTTCATGAAGTAGCAGGTACTTCATCACTCATTACAAAAGGAAAGGGGCCGTTGTGGCCCCTTTGCGTTAATGCTGTTTTACCACCAATCAGAGAGATCAGAATGCGGTGGTATCTTTGAACAGGCCCACTTTCAGGTCGGTGGCGCTGTAGATCGGACGGCCGTCGACTTCGACCACACCATCAGCAATCCCCATCACCAGCTTGCGGTTGATGACGCGCTTGAAGGTGATCTTGTAGGTCACTTTCTTGGCAGTCGGCAGGATCTGGCCGGTGAATTTCACTTCACCCACGCCCAGAGCACGACCCTTGCCGGGGCCACCTTTCCAGCCCAGGAAGAAGCCGACGAGCTGCCACATGGCGTCCAGACCGAGACAGCCAGGCATCACAGGATCACCCGGGAAGTGGCAATCGAAGAACCAGAGATCCGGAGTAATGTCGAGCTCAGCCAGGATCTCGCCCTTGCCGTGTTCGCCGCCGTTGTCATTGATCTTGACGATGCGGTCCATCATCAACATGTTGGGGGCAGGCAGTTGACTGTTACCCTCACCAAACAGTTCGCCACGGCTGCAAGCCAGCAGCTCTTCACGGGTAAAAGAGTTCTTGCCCTGTTCGCACAGGGAAAGGCGGGCTTCCATGGTGGTATTGTCTACGGTCACGCGGTATTTCCTTCAAATGGGTCAAAGCTGGGCCAATTTAGCTTACAGTTGTTCGCTAAACAACTCCGATCACTTCATCAGCGGCCAAACAGGCGCCCCAGCAGGGATTGCAGCAGTCCGACTTTGGCAGTGGAGCCGTTCAACTCGTCCAACCGCTCCTGAATACGGCCAAACAGGGTATCGGGCATATCAGGCTCACCGGCGACACAGCCAGTGAGCAACTCGATGGCCTCTTCCACATGATCCACCGGGTGGATGTGGAACTGGCCCGCTTCAACCGCTGCAATCACCTCGTCAGAGAGGTTCAATTGCTGAATGTTGGTGCCCGGCAAAATGATCCCTTGCTTGCCGGTGATGCCGTGGATTTTGCACACCCGGAAGAAGCCTTCAATCTTCTCGTTGACGCCACCAACGGCCTGCACATTGCCAAACTGATCGACCGCACCGGTCACGGCGAAGTGCTGATAGATAGGCTGGCGGGCGAGGGCAGAGAGCAGGGCACACAAGCCGGTCAGGGATGCGCTGTCGCCATCAATTTCGTGGTAAGACTGCTCAAACACCAGATTGGCCGACAGGGGGGAGGGGTTCTCTGCACCAAATTTGTTGGAGAGATAGCCGTGGATAATCATCATCGCCTTGGCGTGGATATGACCGGCCAGCTCAGCTTTGCGCTCGATATCCGCCACATCGCCATCACCAAGGTGTACGGTAGCAGTGAGGCGCACCGGCTCGCCGAAGTCATAAGGGTGACCGGAGACCTGAATGACAGACAGGCCGTTGATCTGGCCAATCTCTTCGCCATCGGTTTGCAGCAGGATCTGGCCGTCGATAACCCCCTGATCGGACTGCTCAACCAGATAGTTGAGGCGGTAATCCTGCTCTTCCAGTGCGCCGCGAATATGTTCGTCGGTGACCACATCAGATTCCAGCTCCCGGGCTAGACTGTCAGCCATCCGCATGATGGCGGAGAGTTGCACTTCGGAGAGCGACAACCACTCCTGATGGTCACAGAGGCGGCTGGCATGACGACAAAGGGCGGCGAGGGCGGCTGGCGTGAAGTCCAGCAGGCTCCAGCGCTGGCGCAGCCAGGCCAGGTACTGCAGAAATTCCTGCAGATCCTCTTCAATATTCACCTCTGACACCAGATCCGCGCGCAGGAAGATGCGTTCGGACATATCCCGATCCAGCATCTGGAACTCGGCCACATCGAGTCGGTCACCCACCAGGATCAGCTTGAGCTTGATGGGGGTCGCTTCAGGCGCGAAGAAGGGGGTCAGGGTTTTCCCTTCCTGATAGGCGTTCCAGTCCAGCTCGCCTTTTTGCATGGCATTTTTCAGTTTGAACCAGAGATGCGGCTGATCCAGCAGCTCGTCCAGTTGCAAAATGAGGTAGCCGCCGTTGGCTTCGCGCAGTAAACCAGGCTCCAACAGGTGCTGATTGGCATACACAGAGCCTTGCTCGGTCTGGTAGTTGATGGAGCCAAACAGGGTATCCCAGTTGAGATCACGGCCATAAATTACCGGCGCTTCCTGCGCTTCGTGGTGGATCAGCAGGTTGATCAGAATAGGGTGCTGGAACTCCAGACCCAATGCCACGTGAGCCGCCAGATCGGAGAGGAAATCATCGATTTTCGGATCATTGTTCTGCTTGCGCATGATGCGGGTCACGATGCGTTCGGCATCGAGATGGTGGCTCAACAGCTTGAGCAGCTCGCCAACCATTTCGCAAAACTCAACGCCGGTGCCCGGTTGCAGGCGCAGCCAGATAGGCTTGTAGGGGTTGTTCAGATTCTCGGTGTAGCAGAGATCAAACAGGTCACCATCCTTGCCATTAGAGTCGGCGATCAGCGTCTGGCAAACGCCTTCGTAATCTGCGCCGGGGAATCCGTTGAGCAGCATGACCGGACAGTCACCATCAAAACTGGCAAGACGTTTGATGCCGGAAATGGCTCTGGGTTGCAGTGCAGCAAAGGGGATAGGTTCAAGCTCGCTAAGCTTGGTGAACTGTTCAATCGCAAAAGCGGGTTTTAATTGTTCTGATGTTAATTCAGCCACTTAAGACATCCGGTCGAAGATAGGATCAATTGTTGCCATTATACACAGTTCAATTAGTGGTGACAGGAAACAAGATATCTAATTTAACATAATATACATTATGCGCAATGACGAATGCAGGAGGACGAAATGAAGAGAACCGAACAATGGAGCCGCTTTGATGCGGTTGACTGCTTGGCCACTGAGGCCGATATGGTTGCCTATCTGAAGGCAGCCCTTGAAGATGGTGATCCGGCGCTGCTGAAAGTTGCGTTGGATTATGTAGAACGTGCTCGCGTAAAACTGAATGGTCAGCCGCGCTACACGCTGGAAGAACTGTTGGCTCAGTGTGACCCCAATGCCACGTCACCAGGTGAAATAGATTGGGGTCCAGATTATGGGAAAGAAATCTGAGATTGAATTAATCCCACAACTTAACCGATCCCGCCTCAGCCTCTGTATCTTCTGATTTTAGCGTTAGTGCTGCGGATGGGTCATTTCCATGGCACTGCTGGCCATTGAAGAACCACTTGCAATGTACTTCGTCTTCCCGAGGATTCAGGTACGTGACAGTCATATATGGACTGCCGCTGTTCAGATAAACACATCACCGATGTTATATGCCATTTCGAGGTTTCTCCCTGAGGAATTAATAGGCAAAGTGAAGATGGTGATAAAGAAGTACGGATTCAAGTGATCAACATGATGGAAATGCCGATAAATAGGGTTATCGGCATCATTGTAAGAGATAACAAGGCTTATTGAAAGCAGTAGCCCGCAGCTTTTCCTTAGCTTAAAGGTTCGGAAATCGATCAGGATCGAGGCTACACACAGACCTCCAGCAATCTGACTGCCCAAAGCAGAAGGACAATATCTGGTTGATTCCTCCTGCAGATGCTCTTGCAGCGACAACAGAATAACACAGTCAACCGCCCTGCCCCACATCACAGAAATGTCCCATTTTGATACAAGAGTCCACTATTAAATCAGTACGTTGTGCTGGATTTCCTTCCCCTATGGAACGTTAAGTTTGATTTTCACCGTTATAACCAACGTCATTACCGTGAATATTCTTAGAAATATCTGCCCCCGACTTGAGAGGTCTCTCTCTGGAAATATTGATACTCCTTCTTGTAAAACAGCCATAAAAATGCCGACTATCGCGATAGACTCCCCTCCCCTTAAATCGTCACGGCTTATTCGGCTTGAAGAGTATTCGCCATTTCATTTTGGAAGTTGGGTCAATTCATATTCAAGGCACGTTTGGCGATGGCCAATGTGGGTGGCTGGCAGGTCAAGTAGAGGTTGCTGTTGAACTGCTGCAATATGCGTTTGAGCTCGTTCATATCATCGGGATGGAGGGTTAAGGACCAGAGTGCTATGGGCTGGCCATGATGGAGGCCATTGGTATAGATAATGGTGCAATCTTCGATACGCAACTCTTTGCAGTGGGCCTCCATCTGCAGGCCCACATCAGGAAACCAGATATGCAGCGTGCCTGAAGATATAAAGGTGAACTGGGCTATGAGAGACCCTTTGCCAACGATCCTGAAGGTCTTTTCCACCACTGCCACTTGCATACCCGCTCCTTGGTATTTCGTTAATATTGATATCAATATCACCAATGATGACTGGATATGCAAGTGTGATAACAAGGCGCTGTTCAACCGAATATGACTGCTTCCAGCATGTTACTTAGCTTTCGGCATCGAGTGTTCTAGGTGTTTCAGCAAGCAATTCCGTTTTTTGCTTCTCTGCTAGGGGATAAATATGTATGCCGCAGATGGCAAGGAGCCTGTTCTGAATCATCCATGTGAGCCAAAAATATTTCCTGAACCGATTGCCATCCAGAGAAGTACAACATCGCCGCACCAACTTCTATGACACTCCAAACAAGCCATTCTGTGTTCTAAGAGCAGTCAATACAAATCAGGGTCATGTCACGTTGTTCGTTAGTTCTTGTGAATGTTATCTCTCACGTGTTGGTTCAATCGGTCCAGCGGCTTTTGCTGGGCGCTCTCATGTCGTTCACTGTTGCTGGTGTGCAGGTATTTCGAAGTGGTGTCGATGCTGTCATGCCCGGCATCGGCCTGTACATGGGAGAGCGGCCGCCCATGCAGGTTGATGTCATGGGTTATCCCGGTGTGGCGGATCGCATGGGGAGAGAGTTGCCGCATTTCGGCCGCATCCTGGACAAATCCATCCTGCTCTGCCAATTCTGCGCCTTTACCGATGATCACCATGATCAAATCCCGTAACTGGCGAATGCCGAGGTTGGCGTTGATCTCCCCCTGCTCGCGGCCGTGGGCTGCCGCTTTATGACGAACGAACAGTGGCGTCTGTTCATCCGGTGTCGGCAAGGGAGAGAGACCGAGGAAACGGCGGTAGCGCTCGAGTGCCGCCAGCAGCGCTTGGGATACCGCTACGGTACGCCGTTTGCCCCCCTTGCTTTGCGGAATAAAGTAGCCCCAGACGCCGGTTTTACGATCCCGCCTGAACTGCCCCATCACTGGGGTAAAGCCCGGCCGGGCTGCAACCTCAGAGATCCGCAGATAGCAGGCGTACATCAGAATGGTGAGAAAACGGCTGCGCTCGTGTTGCTCCGGATGGTCGTTGGCAAGGGTATCGGCAGCCTGCATCACGTATGACCACTGCAACTCGCTGAAGGCCTGCACCTGATCATCGGCCTCCAGCTGTTGCGGCCGTTTGACCCGCTGCAGTAGCAGAGCGGGATTCCTGTCCATATACTCCTCCTGGATCAGGAACTGGAAGAAGGCCGACAGAATGGCCAGCTTGGTCTTCATCGCCTGCTCGCTCAGGCGATAGGGCAAGGTGCGGCCCAGCTCCCGCTTGCCGAGAAACGGTCGCCATTGCGGATTGGGCAACCGCTCTCCCCACTCCTTGTCGAGGACAAATTGCGCTACGTTGCGATAGGCGATCAACTCGTCAGGGGGGGACTGACAGTAGTCGAGATAGCGGATCATGATGCGGCGAGTGAGATCTTTCGGGCTGATGGCCGCCTCGCGAAAGCACCAGTGCAAAAAAGTGGTCAGTTCGCTGCGATAGGTTTTGTAGTTGTTTTCGCTGTTGCGCTGCTCCAGCAGCCAATCGACCGCCAGTTCGTAAACCAGACCGGCATCGGGTACATCGTTGAGGCTGAGGTTGGCAAGGTACTGATTGACCTGTGGGTTACCGGCCTCCAGATAGATAAGGCTGTCAAACAGCGGCATGGCTGGCGGCAAGGATAATGGTTGTTGAGTCATGGTGTTGCTTGTTGATGATGAGATGAATCGATATGAGCCGAGTTGATAGACAAGGGCTCGTGATACATTAATGCGGCTTCTATTGGGATTGGTACTGCCTCTTGTTGTTGCTGATTAAGGTCACCGGGAGCGATCTGGATAACGTTCTCTCCACTGTTTGCTCATTATTTCCTCATAGATCTGGCTGATGTCGCTCAGTGGTGCACGCTATTCAGTTATGCATGGGATATGCAGCATGGTTAAAAAATTCTCGGGGCAAATAGCCGTGAAAATGGTTTTAAATGCAAATAAAGTGAATGCGTTGAGCCATTTATCCCGAGAATAAGGTCTGTGCAATCAGGCCACCTGTTTGAGTGGCTTCTCCTTGCGCTTGGCTGCTGGAGTCTCTTCCTCTTTCGTGCCAGCCTGAACTTTGCCGCCACGCAGCAGGGTTTGCAGCACATCACGCTGCTCTGCCAGGTAGAATGCCAGACTCTCTTGCTGCTCTGGTGCCAGCTCGATCGGGGCGCCAGCCAACAGGGTCATCAACTCATCGGCCGTATCCAGCAGCTTGTCATAGGCATCGGCCTCTTTTTTGCTGGCAAAGGTCATTTTTTCCACTCCCCCACGAACAACCACATATTTGATCTCGACAGCCATGATGGCCTCCTCTTGGTGATGATGGATAGAGTATATGTATGGATATACAGTATTGCAAATAACCTCACCGGAAAAGAGTTCGCCGGGGTTTAGCGACAAAAGCCGCGCTGGATCAAGCTGTCTCAAAGTGCCGTTTGACTTCCACGCCTGACTGGTCGGATCATGGCCTTATGACGATCGTACGACACCTGTTTATCCTGCTGATGGTAGAGGTGCTGCTCCTCGGGAGTATCGCCCACTTGGTCGTGGGACTCCCCTGGTTGCTGACCCTGCTGTTTGTCGTGTTTGCCCTGCTTGGGTTGCGCTGTCTGGTGGTGCTCGGCAGCTGGCTGTTTACCCGCTTCTACCCCTCCCCGGCTATCGGCCCCTGGCGCAGGGTGAAGATGATGGCGCAGGAGATGTTGGCCTACCTCTACACCTTCACCTTGTTGCTACCGTTCGAGCCTTTGCTGATGGCACCCGATCGGCTGCGTCCATGCCAGCGTCCCGTATTGCTGGTACATGGTTACGGTTGTAGTCGCGGTATCTGGCACACCCAGCGCGCCCGACTGGAGGCCGCAGGCCATGTGGTCGCCACTATTACCCTTATGCCACCATTTTGTCATATCGATGAGATGGTGCCGCTACTGGCCAAGCGAATTGACGATGTGCTGGCGCAAACCGGGGCTGACAAGCTGGTGCTGGTCGGTCACAGCATGGGGGGGCTGGTCTGCCGCGACTATCTGGCTATCCATGGTGGTGACAAGGTTGCGTGCCTGATCACCCTGGCTACGCCTCATCAGGGGAGTCAGTTGGCCGCCCTTGGGCTTGGGGCCAATGCCCGCGAGATGGAACCCGGTTCCGGTTGGTTACAGCGTTTTGCTTCGGTGCCGCTTTGCGTGCCCGGCATCTCGGTGCGCACCAGTCACGACAATGTGGTGATGCCGCAGGAGCGGCAACGATTGGTGGGAATGGAAGATATCGAGTTGCCCGCCATTGGCCATCTCTCTTTGCTCTACTCCCGTCGCACGACTGATCTGCTGCTTGATCTGCTGTCCCGAGTCTGATTCTCCTTATTCGACCTTCAACTGTTATTCCAAATAAAACAGGGGCCTGATTGCTCAGGCCCCTGTTGATTTCTTTATCGTATCACCCGGTTAGAAGTGTATCCCCTTAATCAGGGTCGAGACGGCAACCTGATCGGCGGTGGCCTTGGATTTGTCGCCATCCTTGGGATCGGCAAAGGTGCGGAAGCTGGTATTCATGATCACCTGCGCAACACGAGGTGCCAGGGCATGCACCACCTGACCAAACACCCCGAGGCGTGTGGCCAGTCGCACATGCTTGTTGATGATGGTATCGCACACCAGATCGGCGGCCTCTTCCGGCGTCATCATAGGTACCTGCTCATAGACCTTGGTCGGCGCGACCATCGGCGTTTTCACCAGCGGCATATTGATGATGGAGAAGCTCACCCCTTTATCGGCAAACTCGGAGGCGGCGGTACGCACCCAGGCATCGAGGGCCGACTTGGAGGCAACATAGGCGGAGAAGCGCGGCGCATTGGTCAACACCCCGATGGAGGAGATGTTGATGATGTGCCCTTTTTTCTTCTCAATCATGGTGGGCAGTACCCCCATGATCACCTTGAGCGCACCGAAGTAGTTGAGCTGCATGGTGCGCTCCAGATCGTGGAAGCGATCGAAGGAGTCCTCGATGGAGCGGCGGATGGAGCGGCCGGCATTGTTGACCAGAATATCGACGCCGCCGTGATCGGCCACGATGCGAGCGGTGATCTCCTCGGCCTGCGCCAGATTGGAGAGATCCCCCTGATAGATCTCGATGGTCAGCCCCAGCTCTGCAAACTCGGCTTTAGTCTCGGCAATTTTCTGCTCGTCGCGAGCGATGGTAACGACGTTTGCCCCCGCCCCCGCCAGCTTGCGCGCGGTTGCACGGCCAATGCCGGAGGTGGCCCCGGTCACCAGCACCACCTTGCCCTCTACCCGACCACGCAGGGAGCGATCGATGAAGAGCTCCGGGTCGAGGTGACGTTCCCAGTAATCCCACAGCCGCCAGGCGTAGCTGTGCAGCGGCGGCACTTCGATGCCGGTCCCTTTCAGTACCCGCTGAGTTTCGCGACTGTCGAAACGGGTGGGGTAACTGATAAGGCGGAACACATCCTTGGGCAGACCCAGATCGGCGATGGCGGCATCGCGGATACGGCGCACCGGCGCCATGGTCATCAGCATGGCGGTCAGGTGGCGGGGAATGAAATTAAAGAGAGAGGCGTTGATGCGGATCGCAGGCTCTGGCGCATGGGCGGCGCGGGAGAAGGTGCTCAGCATATCGCCAACCCGCATCGGGTTGGGGTCGGTCAGGTGGAAGGTTTTGTTCTCCTCGCCCTCTTGATGGGCGATATGCACCATGGCATCGACCACAAAGTTGACCGGCACTATGTTGATGCGCCCGCCCTCAACACCGATGGCCGGCATCCAGGGCGGCAGCAGACGGCGCAGCTTCTGGATGGTCTTGAAGAAGTAGTAAGGGCCGTCGATCTTGTCCATCTCGCCGGTATTGGAGTCACCGACAACGATCCCCGGTCGGTAGACCCGCCACGGAATAGTGCACTCGTTTCGCACAATCCCTTCCGCTTCGTGCTTGGTCTGGAAGTAAGGCATGTCGAGGTGTTCGGCCTCATCGAACATGTCCTCGCGAAACAGACCGTCAAACAGGCCCGCTGCAGCGATGGAGCTGCAGTGGTGGAACTGCCCCGCCCCCAGCCGCTCGGCAAGTTGAACAGCCTGACGGGTCCCTTCGGTGTTGACCTGCTGCTGGATCCCGGCCTTGGCGTTCAGATCATAGATAGCAGCCAGATGGAAGAAGTGGTCTATCTTGCCGATCAACTGCTCCTGTATCTCGACCGATACCCCCAGCAGCGGTTGCGTCATGTCGCCAAAAACCGGGACTGCACGCGATTGATCCACATTCCAGAATGCAAATAACTCCGGCAATTTATCCTGATGAGAGGCGCGCATCAGAAAATAGACGATACAGTCGGGATGCTGTTGGAATAACTTTTTGATCAATCGACGCCCGATAAAACCACTACCGCCAGTAATGAAATAGTTCATAAAGAGAATCCTGCTACTGATTAGGGTGTTACTAGGTTGTTAGATATATCACGATTCATATGGGAATCCGCAATTTGATTGTCGGTTCGTGAGCAAACCCTAATTTCGGTGGTGTGCCTGTTCCGTTATTAGGTAGAACCCTCTATTTTTTGTCCCTAGACTGAAGTTGAAAAATCAGTAATGCCACAACCCGATTGCAGTTTCGTTGTCGCCATTACATTTATCTGTCGTTATTCAAGGAGAAGATCATGGCTAAGAAATTGAAAGCGCTGGCAGGGTCAGTGACCGACAACCAACTCACCTCCACCATAAAGGAGTCCACCCAGCAGATCTGGTTGGCGGGTCTGGGGGCTTATGCCAAAGCACAGGAAGAGGGTGGCAAGATCTTTGAAGCCCTGGTGCAGGAAGGGGAAGCATTGCAGGCCAAAACCCGTCAGAGCGCAGATGAGAAGATTGCCGCTGTGACCGACAAGACCGCCAATACCTGGGGCCGTCTGGAGCAGGTGTTTGAAGATCGCGTGGCCCGCGCTGTGGCCAGCCTCGGCATCCCGACCCGCAAGGATATCGATAAGCTCTCCAAGCGCATGGCCGAGCTGACCGACGTGGTCCAGCAACTGCTGGATGCGCAGGAAGAGGAAGCCCCTGCCGCTGAAGCCAAACCGGCTGCCGCCAAAAAGCCCGCTGCCCGCAAGCCTCCGGTAAAGAAGGCGCCGGTAGCCAAGGCTAAAGAGGCCGTGGTTGAGCAGGCCGCCGATCTCCTCTCCGCCGCCGAAGATGCGGTGAAAGAGGTGAAAGCCAAAGCAGAGAGCGTCCTGCCCTGATCCCTCGCGGTGACGGAAGGTGATTGATACCGGCCCATGCCCTGCGCTGGGCCGGTCTTGTCATGATGAATGTCATGGATAGGGAGGCGACGCTATGAGTACCATCGCAATTGCCCTTGCTGGCGGCGGGCCGCTCGGCGGCATCTACGAGATCGGTGCCTGCGCAGCCCTCTCTGACAGCATCAACGGCCTGCGCCTTGACCATGCCGATATCTATGTTGGCGTCAGTTCGGGGGCCGTGGTGGCGTCGGCGCTGGCCAACGGCATCTCGCCGGCTAAGCTGGTGCGGATCCTGCTCAGCGATGATTCGGGGGAGATGTTTGACCCGGCCACCTTGCTGCGACCCGCCTTTCGTGAATATGCCGACCGCCTGACCTCGATCCCGCCGCTGGCGTGGCAGAGTCTGACTTACTATCTGGCGGCGCCCTGGAAGCGCAGCCTGTTTGAATCGCTGCAGGGGCTCTCCAAGGCCATTCCGACCGGACTGTTCGACAACCGCGGGGTGGATCGCACCCTGACCCAGTTTTTCTCTCGTCCCGGCCGCAGCAACGATTTCCGCCAGCTGCGCAGCAGACTGTTTGTGGTTGCCACCGAACTCGACACCGGTCATCCGGTTGCCTTCGGTAGCCCGGGGCTCGATGACGTGCCCATCTCGGCGGCGGTACAGGCGTCGGCCGCCCTGCCCGGCCTCTTTCCCCCTTCATTGATTAACGGGCGTTACTATGTGGACGGGGCGCTGATCAAGACCCTGCACGCTTCGGTAGCGCTGGAAGAGGGGGCGGATCTGGTGTTCTGCATCAATCCGCTGGTGCCCTATGATGCGGACATGGCCGCCGGCGCGCCGACCAATCTGGTGGACAGCGGTCTGCCGGTGGTGCTGGCCCAGACCTTTCGCGCCATCATCCACTCCCGTATGCATGTGGGGATGGATCGCTACAAACACCAATATCCAGACGCTGACGCCCTGCTGTTTGAGCCCTCTTCAGCCGATGGCGAGATGTTCTTCACCAATGTGTTCAGTTACCGGGATCGTCGTCGCCTCTGCGAGCACGCTTACCAGCATACCCGCCGCGATCTCTGGCAGCGTCGTGACGAGCTGGCGCCGGTGCTGGCCAAGCATGGCCTCGAGCTCAATCTGGCCGCGCTGGCCGATGAAGAGCGCACCCTGCTGGCCCCCGGCATTGGCTCGGTTGCCGCCCTCGACAAGTCGCTGGAGCAGTTGCAGCACTGGCTTGCCAAACGCTATCGCCACGGCGTGCGTCGTTCATCACCAAAGGAGTAGCATGGATCGCAAACCCAAACGTCGTACCCGGGAGCGGATCCTGACCACTGCCCTCGCCTGCTTCAATCGACAAGGGGAACCCAGCGTCACCACCTCGGCCATTGCGGCCGAGATGGAGATCAGCCAGGGCAATCTCTACTACCACTTCCACAACAAGGAGGAGATCGTCAACGCCCTGTTCTGCGAATTTGAACAGCAGATGGATCGCCTGCTGGAGGCGGTCAGCACCCCGTCCGATGAACCAGAAGATATCTGGCTCTTTCTCCACCTGATGTTTGAAGCCATCTGGCAGTACCGTTTCCTCTACTACGATATCGCGACCCTGATGAGTGGTTATCATCAGGTGGAGCAGCGCTTTTCCGCCCTGCTGCGCCGCAAGGAGCAGACCGCCATCGCCATTTGCAACCATCTGCAAACGGTCGGGCTGATGGAGGGCACGGCGCAACAGATGCGCACGCTGGCGGCCAATGTGGCGCTGGTGGGCACATTTTGGATCTCTTATCAGCGGGCACTGCACCCCAAGGCGGACGCCGATATTGCCCTCGGCGTCTTTCAGGTGATGCAGCTGGTCGCACCCTATTTGCGGGCCGATGCTCGCGCTCATCTGGGCGCCCTCGCCCACCACTATACCGACAAGGTTTGATTCACATGCTACAGGGAGAACAAGCATGACCACTTCACAACTCGAATTTGTCCCCTTCCCCTACGCGGATGCGGCCTATGACTATGCCGGCCAGAAGCTGGCGGACAACTGGGATCGACTCCATCAGGGGGATGCCGAACCCTGGCCCGAGGATGAACAGGTACAGGATGCCTGGCGGGCCTATCATGCCGGGGATTTTGCCCGGGCAGTCGCCCTTGGCGAAGCGGCCGGTGAGGAGGGCCTCAATGTGGCGAACAAAGCGCTGGTGATCCATGCCAGCTATCTGCTGGAAGACAAGTATGCCAAGCGCGCAGCCTTCGAGCGGGCGGCCAGCCATGCCGAGAAGCTGCAAAAGCGTCAGCCCAAGAACGCCAACGCCTGGTATTTCCACGCGCTGGCACTCGGTCGATACAGTCAGGTCATCTCCATCTCCAAGGCCCTCTCGCAAGGAATTGGTGACAAGATCAAGGCAAGCCTTGAGAAGGCGCTGGAGCTGGCGCCAGATCACGCCGAGGCCCATATTGCCTTTGGCGCCTGGCACGCGGAGATCGTCGACAAGCTGGGGGCCATGATCGGCGGCCTCACCTATGGCGCCAAGAAGGAGGAGTCCGAGCGTCACTTCAAGGAGGCGCTGGCGCTGATCCCCGACTCGGCTATCGCCCGCATGGAGTACGCCAACGCACAGGTGATGCTGCACGGCAAGAGCCGCCTGAAAGCCGCCGAAGCCCTCTATGCCGAAGCGGCCGAATGCGAACCCATGGATGCGATGGAGCGCCTCGATGTGGAGGCGGCGCGGGAAGAGCTGGCGGATTAACCGCCACTCCTGCCACTAAGAGGTAGCAAAAAGAGGCCAACCCGCGGGTTGGCCTCTTTTATGATGGGAAGCTGACCGGTTGGCTACGCCGTCACTGGTTGCTCAAATGCACGCTCAACCGAGCAACGCATCCAGTCCGTTGGGGTCAAACAACAGCTCCGGCTCCATCAGTACCAGCAATAGCAGTTGCTCGAACTCCACCGCAAACCGCTCGACCACCCGATCCGGATCAGGTACCAGCTTCTTGTCGGTGATAAGGCCCAGCTGCACCTTGTGATCATAAGAGAGGATGGAGACGCCAACGCCGATATCCCCCGATTGCGGCACCCAGAACAGCGGCTGACGCAATTTTGCTCCAGCCAGATAGAGGGTCTGCTGCGGGCCGGGCACGTTGGTGATCACTGCACTGGCCTTGGCCGTGAGCAGCTCGACGGCCTGCTGCTGCACCGCATTGGGGGCCATGCCAAGGGCATGTAACAGGTTGAGCACCACCACGGGTTGCAGCGAGGTGCGCAGCGCCTGCATCCGGTCACGTACGGTATAGAGCCGCTGCAACGGGTGTTCAACATCCAGTGGCAAGTCCAGGGCCACCAGCCCGAAGCGGTTGCCAAGTGCCCCCTCATCATCCGGCGCACGCATATTGACTGGCACCAGGGCGCGGATCTTGACCTTGTTGGCATCATCCCCTTTCTCCTGCAGGTAGTGGCGAAACGCCCCTGCGGTGGCGGCGATCAGCAGATCGTTGACCGAGCAGCCCAGAACCTTGCCCACTGCCTTGATATCCGGCAGATCAATTTGCTCCGACCAGGCCACCCGCTTGGTGCTGGTAGTCTTGCCACGCAGGCGGCAGGGTGAATCATCACCGAGGGTGGCGATATTGCACAGCTCGCTCGCCACATCCCGCCCGGTCTTGAGGTAATCCACCGCCTTGGTGGGATGGGTGACCACTTCGACATATTTGGACCAGAGGCTACCGGTCAGCTTGAGACCGGCCCGCACCAGACGGCTGCCCTGGTG
Organism: Aeromonas sp. R4-2; assembly: GCF_040908295.1. Lineage (NCBI taxonomy): Bacteria > Pseudomonadati > Pseudomonadota > Gammaproteobacteria > Aeromonadales > Aeromonadaceae > Aeromonas > Aeromonas sp. R4-2. The sequence goes on from NZ_JBFODL010000009.1 coordinate 248,969, forward strand.
GCAATCCTCCTCATCCTCGTCATCGCTGTCATCCAGTGGTTCCGGTGACGGTGGTCGCGGCGCCCCTTCCGGTGTGTTATCCATCATGGTCAGCATGGCCCGCACCAGCGAGAAGCCGTCGCCCATGGCGTGGTGTATGCGCACCACCAGCGCTTGCCCACCCAGCGACGTGTCGGTCAGGTGCATATCCCACAGGGGGCGCTGGTGGTTGAGCGGCGTCGAGGCGAGATCGGCCACCAGCTTCTCCAGCTCCAGCTTGCCTGCTTCACCCGGCAGGATCACTCGCTTGAGGTGCTGATCGAGATCGAAATCGGGATCATGACGCCAGTAGTAGGAGCCCCCTTCCAGCACGGCCCGCTGGTGAAAGCGGGGTTGCACCGAAATGGTATGGCGCAATCCGGCCCGCAGACGCGCTTCATCAAGTTCTCCTTCAAACATCAGGACACCGATGATCTGCATCAGGTTGTTGGGTCTGTCCATGCGTAACCAGGCGGTATCGACGCAGGAGATAAATTCACTCAGTGGCATGGTTGTTTCCCTACAAAATGAATTTATCGAGGCGGCAAATTGCTTCTGCCCTCATATCCGGATGAAGACTTGATGCAATCAGAATGACATTAATGAGTGCCGACTCGAAATATGAAATAAAGATGAAAGATTACTTACAAAATAGAATCGAGACCTCGCCGAATAATAAATCTGACAAACCATATGGCTTGCCAACTTATTTCAAACAGCCATCGTTTACAGCTGGTTTATTTAAAGCCAGTGCAACGAAAAGTTTCAAACACGTTTGGGGCAAGGTAAGCGATTGTCGACATAATCGAGGATCTCTTGCTCCAGTACGCTGCGTACCGGCAACAGCATCAAGCCAAGATGCACTTCCAGTTCCAGGGTATCTTCGTCCAGGGTGAGAGTGCCATGTACCCCTGAGCCGCGAAAGTGTAGCTCGGTCTCCTCTTCATCTGCCCATTCGCAATCGAGTTGATAGCTCTCGCTCATGTCCGCAGCGATGGCTTCGGCCGCGAGCCGGGCGGCGGCCAATCCCAGCGGATGCTGACGGCTGATCTGAATGATAGAGAGTGCGCTGCTGCCAGCGAGCGAGTTGAAGAACATGGTCGTTACTCTGGGTCATAAGTTAGTTATTGATATTAAACACATGTTCACAACAAATGAAAGGATGGTTCACATAAATGGGACTCACTTAACAGAGTCGAGAGGGATGCAGGCCATCAGCGGGGCATGGCATTTATTCCCTCCCCCGTGCGCGCTACACTTGTCACGGAACGGTCAGCAAAAGCTGCTTGTTTTTCATTCACTTGTATCTTCGTATCACCCAATCCCTATCAATGGGCCCAAGGCCAGAGAGCTGTAGATGACGCATCAAGAACATGCCCACGACGACGATAGCACCCTGGGTCGGCTCTACCGCCAGCTCAAGCGGGTTGCAGCCTTGCGCGAGCAGATGCGTGCCCACCCGGAAGATCAGCAGGATCGGGATCGGCTACGCCAGTGGCAGGCCGACCGGTTGGGGCGAACCCATCGTGATCTGCTGGAGAGTGACCGCTATGGCCCTGCCGCCGAGTTTTTCCTGACCGATCTCTATGGCCCCGGGGATTGCGCCCGCCGCGATGCGGACGTGATGCGGGTGATGCCAACCGCCGAGCGACTGTTGCCGGAGTCCGGCCTCAAGGTGCTGGCGCAGGCGATCGAGCTCGACGCCCTCTCCGAAGAGCTGGACTATCTGATGGTGGTGGCGCTGCGGCGCATTGATGGCATTGATCCCATTACGCCAGACCACTACACCATCGCCTATCGTGCCGTGGGTGAACAGGCGCGCCGTGAACATCAGATTGCATTGGTGAGCGAGCTTGGCATGACGCTGGACAGGCTGGCGAGAAAACCGCTGCTGGGGGCAACCCTCAAGCTGGTGTCAGGGCCCGCCCATCTGGCGGGGCTTGGCGAGCTCTTCTCCTTTGTCGAGCGGGGCTATCAGGTGTGTCATCAGATGGGGCGTGCCAACGAGTTCCTCGAGACCATCGCCAGTCGCGAGACGGCCATCATGACAGCGCTCTTTAACGGCGACAGCAGTGCGCTGGGGTAAGGCTTATCGAGGGATAAGCCGACAGAATAACAAAGCGGGCCGATGAGCCCGCTTTTCGTTTATCACTGTTTGCCGATATGTTGGCCAATGCAAGACCGGTCAGATCACCAGCAGATCCATAAAGGCGTGTACCGGGGTGGCGGCAAGGCGAGGTCCATCCTGACAGAGGGCCAGAATGTCGTTGACCCGTTTGGCCGGGAAGCGGGTGGCCAGATTGTGCTGGAATTTCTCCACCAGCAGCGGGATCCCCTCCTCCCTGCGGCGGCGATGGCCGACCGGATACTCCACCTCCACCTTGGCAGTGTGAGTGCCGTCCTTGAAGAAGATCTGGATGGCGTTGGCGATGGATCGCTTATCCGCCTCCAGATATTCGCGGCTGTAGAGTTTATCCTCCTGCACCACCATCTTGCTACGCAGCGCGTCGATGCGGGGATCGGCGGCAACATCGTCCTCGTAATCCTCGGCGATCAGGCGACCCAAGATGAGCGGCACCGCTACCATGTACTGCAGGCAGTGATCCCGATCGGCCGGGTTATTGAGGGCGCCGACCTTGCTGATGATGCGAATGGCCGACTCATGGGTGGTGAGCTCGATACGGTCTATCTCGTCGAGCCGCCCCTTCACCTGCTCATGTAGCTTCATGGCGCACTCTACCGCGGTCTGGGCATGGAACTCGGCGGGATAGGAGATCTTGAACAGCACGTTTTCCATCACATAGCTGCCGTACCCTTGATGCAGGGCGAACTGATTGCCCTTGAACAGCACGTCGTAGAAACCCCACTTGGGCGCGCTCAGTACGCCTGGATAGCCCATCTCGCCGCTCATGGTGATAAGGGCGAGGCGCACCGCGCGAGAGGTGGCATCCCCCGCCGCCCAGCTCTTGCGCGACCCCGCATTGGGGGCATGGCGGTAGGTACGCAGGCTCTGACCATCGACCCAGGCCTGGGAGACCGCATCAATCACCTGATCGCGGGTGCCCCCCAGCATGTGAGCCACCACGGCGGTGCTGGCGACCTTGACCAGCACCACGTGATCGAGACCGACTCGGTTGAAGGAGTTCTCCAGCGCCAGCACCCCCTGAATTTCGTGTGCTTTGACCATGGCCACCAGCACATCTGCCATGGTGAGCGGCGCCTTGCCCTCGGCCACGCGAGTACGGGAGAGCCAGTCGGCGGTGGCCAGAATGCCCCCCAGATTGTCGGATGGGTGACCCCACTCGGCGGCCAGCCAGGTGTCGTTGTAATCGAGCCAGCGGATGATGGCGCCGATGTCCCAGGCTGCCTTGACCGGGTCGAGGCATAGCTGGGTACCGGGCACCCGGGCGCCGTGGGGTACGAGGGTGCCGGGTACGATGGGGCCAAGGTGTTTGGTGCACTCGGGAAAGCGCAGGGCCAGCAGGCCGCAGCCAAGGGTGTCCATCAGGCAGTAGCGGGCAGTGTCGAGGGCAGCCTCACTGGTAATGGGGTGGTTGCAGACATAATCGGCAATATCGACCAGCACCTGATCAGGGTCTGGTCTGTGGTTGACGTCGACGTTGGCGGACATCGTGACTTCCTTATCGTTGTTGTAGAGAGACAAAGTGACGGGGTGCCGGGCCGACATAATCGGCGCTCGGACGGATGATCCGGTTGTGCTCGCGCTGCTCCATCACGTGGGCGCACCAGCCGGTGACACGCGAGCAGACGAAGATGGGGGTGAACAGCTTGGTCGGGATCCCCATGTAGTGATAGGCGCTGGCGTGGAAAAAGTCGGCGTTGGGGAAAAGCTCTTTCTCCTCCCACATCACCTTCTCCGCCTCGCAGGAGACGCGATAGAGGCGATCATCACCCACCGCCTCGGCAAGCTTGGCCGACCACTCCTTGATGATGACGTTGCGCGGATCAGAAGTGCGGTAGATGGCGTGGCCAAAGCCCATGATCTTCTCCTTGGCCGCCAGCTTGGCCAGCAGTTCGCGCCTTGCCTGCGTTTCATCCTGCCAATGTTCGATCATCGCCATGGCCGCCTCGTTGGCTCCGCCGTGGAGCGGGCCGCGCAGGGTACCGATGGCGGCGGTGATACAGGAGAACATGTCGGAAAGGGTCGAGGCGCAAACCCGCGCCGCAAAGGTGGAGGCGTTGAACTCATGCTCGGCGTAGAGGATGAGGGAGACATGCATCACCCGGCGCTCCAGCTCGCTCGGCGCCTTCTGGTGCAGCAGCGCGAGGAAATGGCCACCGATGCACTCTTCATCGGTATCGAGGGCGATGCGAACTCCCTCGTGGCTGAACTTGTACCAGTAGATCAGAATGCCCGGGAAGGCGGCCAGCAGCCGATCCGCCACTTCATGCTCATGCTCGAAGCCATCTTCCGGCTCCAGATCGCCGAGCATGGAGCAGCCTGTGCGCAGCACATCCATGGGGTGAGCATCGGCGGGAATCCGCTCCAGTACCTCCAGCAGAGCCGTCGGCAAGGTGCGCAGGCGACGCAGTTCGCGCTTGTAGGTGTCAAGCTGCTGCTCATCAGGCAACTCCCCCTTGAGCAGCAGATAGGCGACCTCCTCGAACTGGGCGCTATCGGCCAGCTCCTTGATGTCATAGCCGCGATAAGTAAGACCGGTGCCGCTCTTGCCCACGGTGCAGATACTGGTCTCCCCCGCACTCTGCCCGCGCAGACCGGCCCCGCCCAACGGTTTTTGCTGTCCCATAAGCTGCCTCCTATTCCTTGGCTGTAAACAGACGATCCAGTGTCTGCTCGTAGTGGTGATATCCGAGGAAGTCGTAGAGTGACTCCCGGGTCTGCATGGTTTCCACGACAGCCCTTTGATGGCCATCCTGGCGAATATGTTGATAGACGTTGAGAGCGGCCTGATTGGCGGCTCGGTTGGCACTCAAGGGGTAGAGCACCATGTCGACCCCGTGGGCGGCCAGTTGCTCTTTGTTAAACAGCTCGGTTTTGCCGAACTCGGTCATGTTGGCGAGGATCGGCACGTTGGCCGCTTGCTTGAACTGGTCGTACTGGGCAAGCTCGGTCACCGCCTCGGCGAAGATCATGTCGGCCCCAGCGGCTACATAGGCGGCAGTGCGTTCAAGAGCCGACTCCATCCCCTCCACAGCCAATGCATCGGTGCGGGCCATGATGACGAACTCGCTATTCTCGCGGGCATCCACCGCTGCCTTGATGCGATCGCACATCTCCTCAAGCGTGACCACCGCCTTGTTGGGGCGATGACCACAACGCTTCTGAGCCACCTGATCTTCCATATGGACGGCGGCAACACCGGCCCGCTCAAACGCGCGAATGGTACGGGCGATGTTGAATGCCCCACCCCAGCCGGTATCGATATCGACCAGCAGTGGCACTCGGGTCGCCGCTGTGATCCGCTCGGCATCGATCAGCACGTCGTTAAGGGAGGTCATGCCGAGATCCGGCAAGCCGTAGGAGGCATTGGCCACTCCGGCGCCGGAGAGATAGAGGGCTTGAAAACCGCTGCGCTCGGCCATCAGCGCCATATAGGCATTGATGGTGCCGACGATCTGCAGGGGATGTTCATTGGCAAGGGCGGTGCGAAAGCGCAGGCCTGCCGAGGGGGACAAACTGGACATCATGACTCCTTTCACCTGTCTAGTCTGGCTATCTAATATCACGTTTACGTTAACGTCAATTATACTTTCGTAACATTCCGGCCGCAGGCAAGACAGGAAACCGGTTTTAGGGTAAATTTCACCAATTCCTTCAACAGGTTGAATTGTATGATGGAGCCCGGTTCCGTGATTGTCTGTCCGGCGTGCGACTTGCTGATCCAGCGCAAAGCACTGCCGCTGCGTCGCCATGCCCACTGCCCGCGTTGTCACCAACATCTCTATGGCCGTTATGCCTTTCGTCCCTCCCAGTTGATGGCCCTGACCATCACCGGATTTCTGCTGCTGCCCTCCGCATTTTTTGAGCCGCTGATCTATCTGCGGCTGGCTGGGGTCAACACCGATGCCGACCTGCTGCGCGGTATCCTGGTGCTGTTTGGCGAAGGTGAATGGTGGGTAGCCAGCCTGGTGCTCTGGTGCGCGGTGTTGGCGCCAGTGGGGTTGTTGGCGGGGATCTTTGCGCTGGCTTCGGGTCTGGCCAAACGTTGGCACATTCTTCCCGTCACCTTGAAGCTGGTCGAGGTGTTTCGCCACTGGGCCATGCTGGAGGTCTATATCGTCAGCTTGCTGGTTGCCCTGTTCAAACTGATCGACATCGCCGATGTGCGTCTCGGTGGCGGCTTGCTCAGTCTCGGTATTTTGATGCTGCTCAACATGACCCTGCTGATCCTGTTTGACCCCGCCCCCTACTGGGCGCGGATCCCGTTAAAGGAGCCGGAACATGACCAACGCCCGTGAGATGGGGCTCTGCCGCTGCCATACCTGTGGTTTGCTGGTGCGCTATCAAGCCGGGGCAGTCTGCCCCCGTTGCAGCAGCAAATTGCAGGTGCGCATTCCCCGCTCCCTCGCCTGGTCGTGGGGCTTGCTGGCACTCGCCACCTTCATGTTGTTGCCTGCCAATCTGTTGCCCATAACCCATTTTTACAACAAGGGGTTACTGCAGTCAGATACCATCTTCAGCGGTATCATGATGCTCTATCGCAGCAAAATGAGCGGGATTGCCACCATAGTTCTCACCGCCAGCATACTGGTGCCGGTGGGAAAAATATTGGGGCTGGGCTGGATCTGCTGGCAGTTGCAGCGGGCCAAACCGGTGCGGCGCAAGCGCCAACTGGTGATGTATCGGGTGATCGATTTTATCGGTCGCTGGTCGATGCTGGACTTGTTCGTGATTTCGCTGATGGTGGCACTGGTCGATCGGGGTGTACTGCTGAGTGTCCGCGCAGGCCCGGGGGCCACCGCCTTTGCCGGTGTGGTCGTGCTGACCATGATGTCGGCCCGCATGCTCGATACCCGTTTACTGTGGGACAAGGCGGCCCGTTGATGATTTCTCTGTTTTTGTCTGATGTGCTGTTTAATCCAGCCAATAAGGAGTCACTATGATCGGGGCTGAACCCGTCATCGAAAAGCGCCGCTGGTTATCGCCGGTCTGGCTGTTACCCCTGATAGCCATGCTGCTGGCAGGTGGCTTTCTCTATCAGCAGGTATTGAGCCGTGGCCAGCTTATCCAGATCAACTTCGCCCAGGGCAACGGCATCTTGCCGGGTAAAACCCAGGTTCGTTATCAGGGGGTGGCCATCGGTGTGGTACAGGAGCTGGAGCTGGCTGAAGATGGCCGCAAGATTGCGGTGATGGCCAAGATTGACAGCCGTGCCAGACCGCTGATCCGCAAGGGATCCGACTTCTGGCTGGTGAGCCCCAAGGCGTCGCTCACCGAGATCTCTGGCCTCGATACCCTGGTCTCCGGCAACTACATCAACCTGCAACCGGGGCGTGAAAGCAATCCGCTGGAGGAGACCTTTGATGCACTGGAGGGCCCTCCCCCCGGCTATCAGGCTCAGGGGCGGATGCTGCACCTGACCGCCGATTCGCTGGGTTCGGTGGGGATTGGCGCCAAGCTCTATTTCCGCGGTATCGAGGTGGGCAGCGTCATCAATACCCGCCTGGGTCAGGACAACCAGAACGTCATTCTGGATCTGGTGATCGAGCCGCGTTTCGAACATCTGGTCAAAGCCGATACCCGCTTCTGGAATATCAGCGGTATCAAGGGCTCCTTCAGTCTGGCCGGGGTGAGCTTGGAGGCAGGCAGCCTCACCTCCATTCTGAGCGGCGGCATTGCCTTTGACTCACCCAAAGATTCACCAGAGCCGGAGAAGGGACAGACTTTCGTCCTCTATAAAGGGCTTGCGGAAGCGGCGCGTGGCGAGCGTATCGACATTGCGGCTGGCGATCTTCCGGTCAAGGAGGGGATGCCCATCCTCTATGAGGGGATCGAGATTGGTCGTATCGACCCCATTCGCCTTACCGATAAAGGCCGTATGGTCACAGCGCTGATCAACCCGGAGCAGGCTTATCGCATTACCGACAAGAGTCAACTGGTGTGGGAGAGTGTCTCCCTCTCCGCGACCGGCGTGCAGCATGCGGATCGCCTGCTCTCCGGCCCAGCCATTCGCCTCGACTATGTGGCGGGCAAACCGGTACAGAAGATGACCCTGACCGATCGCGCGCCCCAGAGCGGCACCAAGGTGACGCTGCAGGCTGACGATCTGGCGGGGCTCAATCAGGATGCACCTGTCTGGTACAAGGGATTGCAGGTGGGCCGCATCAGCCAGCTCATCCTGGGTGCGCGCGGCAATGCCAGCGTCGAGCTAGTGATGGCGCCGAACTATGGCCATCTGCTCAACCGTGCCCGCTTCTATCGCGCTGCCCCGTTGCAGATCGATGCCGATCTGAGCGGCATCAAAGTAGAAACCAGTCCGGCCAGTGCCTGGTTGGGGGGCGGGATCAAGCTGGTACAAGCCAGCAGTGGCGAGCGGATTAACCGTCTCTACCCGAGTCAGGAGCTGGCACTACTCGGCACCCATGATGCCAAGCCCCAGCGCTGGTTGCTCAAAGCAGATCAGGCCGATGGCATTGGCATTGGCTCGCCTGTGCTCTATCTGGGGCTGGAAGCGGGCAAGGTCAAACAGCTACGCGCCGCCAAAGAGGGGGTCGAGATCGAACTCGAGATTGATGGGGTCTATGCTCCCCTCCTCGCCCAGCAACCCCAGTTCTGGAAAAAACCGGCCATCGACACCAAGGTGCGGGTCGATGGGGTGCAGGTCAAGGTGGGCAACCTCGGTACCTTGCTGCGCGGTGCCATCGAGTTCGATCGGCTGGCCAATGGCCGCAGCAGTCATCAACTGTTCGATTCCAGGGAGCAAGCTAAGGCCAAGGTGCGCCAGCTGTCACTGGTGGCAGAGAGCAATCCGGGGCTCGGGATTGGCAGCCCGATCCGCTATCGCGGTGTCGATATCGGCAAAATTGAAGAGATCGAGTTGGAGCCGTCACTGGGTCAGGTGATCTTCAAGGCGGAACTCGATGGCCACTATGCCGAGCGTTTCCTGCAGTCCGGCGCCCGCTTTACTCTGGTGCAAGCCAAGCTGGGATTAGGCGGCGTTGCGCACCTCGATACCCTGATCAAGGGGGCATTTGTAGAGGCACAACCGGGTAAAGGCGCTGGCAAAGATCGCTTCCCCTTGAGTCAGGTCGGCCCTTTGGGTCTGGCACTGACCCTCAAGAGCCCCTCCGTCAATGGCCTGAGCGTCGGCAGCCCGCTGCTGTTTCGCAAGATGGTGGTGGGCAGTGTCACCAGGGTGGCGCTGGCTCGGGATGGTAGCGAGGTGGTGATCGACGTTAACGTCGATCAGGAGTATGCCCATCTGGTGCGGGCAAACTCCCGTTTCTGGAATGTCTCCGGGGTCAAGGCGGATATCGGGTTGACTGGCGGCACCATCGAAGTGGAGACGGTGCAGAGCCTGCTGGCTGGCGGCATCGCCTTTAATACGCCGGAGAAAGAGATGGGGCCAACCGTCAAGGCGGGCCACAGCTATCCGCTCTACGGCAAGGCCGAGAAAGAGTGGCTGGAGTGGAGTCCACGTATCCAGCCCTGATCTCTTCCCTTTGTATCTCATCCAAGCCCGGCACAGTGCCGGGCTTTTTTATATTCCGGTGCCTGTTGATAGGGTTCAGATTCAGAATATTCTTAGCCTTGTGGTAGGATATCGCCCCTCTTTTTCGGTCAACGAGACGGCACAGTGCACGACAACACCTTCCTTCCCGATTACTTTTTACGCCACATTGCGGCCATCATGCCGGCCCATCTCTCGATGGATGACTTTGTGGCCAGTTGTCGACGTCCGCTGCGCCGCAGCATTCGGGTCAATACCTTGAAGATCGCCGTCTCAGATTTCGTCGCCCTGATGGAGCCACTGGGTTGGCAGCTTGACCCTGTCCCCTGGTGTGATACCGGCTTCTGGCTGACCCGCAGCGATGAAACTGTCCCACTTGGCAACACCGCCGAGCACTTGAGCGGGCTCTTCTACATTCAGGAAGCGAGCTCCATGCTGCCGGTGACGGCACTCTTTGCCAGCGACAAGATCAAAGCGGATGGCATGTTGCTGGATGCGGCGGCGGCCCCCGGCTCCAAGACCACCCAGATAGCCGCCTTGATGAACAATCAGGGGATGTTGGTTGCCAACGAGTTTTCCAGCAGCCGGTTGAAAGTGCTGAGCGCCAATATCCAGCGCTGCGGCGTGACCAATGTGGGCATGACCCATTTTGATGCCAAGGTATTTGGCCAGTGGTTGCCGGAGACCTTCGATGCCATCCTGCTCGATGCCCCCTGCTCCGGTGAAGGTACGGTGCGCAAGGATGAAGATGCGCTGCGCAACTGGAGTATCGAGAGCATCGACGAGATTGCGGCGGTGCAACAAGGGTTGCTGGAGAGCGCTTTCCATGCCCTGAAACCGGGTGGCGTACTGGTCTACTCCACTTGCACCTTGAGTGAGCAGGAGAACCAAGCGGTTTGCCAATCCTTGCTGGACAAGTTTGGCGATGCCTTGAGTTTTGACTCGCTGGCAGACCTGTTCCCTCATGCAGAGCAGGCCTGCACATCCGAGGGATACCTGCACGTTTGGCCCCAGATCTTCGACAGTGAAGGCTTTTTCGTCGCCAGATTGCGCAAGCATCACTCGGTTCCCAACACCATGTTCAAGCCGGGCAAGCTGGGTAAATTCCCCTTTGCGCCGCTTCCTGCCAAAGAGGCGGAACCCATGTTGCGCGAGATTGAAGCCAACTTCGGGGTGGCACCACAGGGTCTGCTGTTTGGCCGCAATGACGAGATCTGGCTCTTCCCCCAGCGGTTTGATCAGGTGCAGGGCAAGTTGCGCTTCGATCGCATCGGCATCAAGTTGGCCGAGACCTTCAAGAAAGGTTATCGCCTCACTCATGAGTGGGCACTGGCCTATGGCGATAAAGCGAGCAAGGGCGTGGTCGAGCTTGATAGCGCCAATGCGCGGGAATTCATGATGGGACGGGACGTCTGGCCAGAACAGGATGCGGGCGCTGGCGAGGTGATCGTCCGCTATCAGGGGCATACCCTGGGCATGGGGAAATGGGTGGGGAGTCGGGTCAAGAATGCCCTCCCCCGCGAGCTGGTGCGTGACAACAATCTGTTCAATGCGTAGTGGGCCGCTCGGTGCATAAGCACTTGAACGAGTCTGAAATACCCACACTCTGGTTGAACTTTTCTTCGGATCTTGAAAAGCCTTGAGCCTTGTCTAAGCTTAAGGCAATCCGAACACCAGTTAGCGCACGGCTCTGCAAGGAGCCAATTCCCCTATGCCAGGTACAAGGAATTCGTACCTGGCTTTTTTTATCTCTTCACGTATCGCTGTTACTTCACTTTTGTGTCTATTCAACAGTCTCTTCGACCTGTATGGCGACTCTGTTTTCAAACGGAGGTTCTCTACCCAGCTCATGTTGGTAGAGCAGATCGATCGCCTGCTCGATAAGTGATGCCTGACTGTCTTCGAGATGAAGACCCAGAGCGGCCAATCGCTCGGCGTGGCGATTGCTGATCCAGCATTGCAGCCGGGTATGGGTCTCCTGCTTGCGTTTTACATGTTGGCGCTGCCGCTCGGCATTGTTTTGGGGCCCCGCCTCTTGCTCTTCACGCACTGTCATTTCTTGGGTCACATATGTCCTTGCGATATTACGTTTCCGAGTTTGTTATCTCTCATCACATGCCATTATCCATTGGAAGATGCCCCTTCCACCTTGGGCTGCTGGCTGCACGGCAAATATATCATCAGATCAACAAGATATCATTTAACATAAAAATGCAGTAGCGCAGTTGTGTCAAAGCAAGCCATCAAGGGCATGATCGGAGAATTTATGGGCGTCATCGAAGTACTCCTGCAGGGTTCGCATATCCTTGTGGCGCGTTACCTCGATGATCTTGTTCATTGGCTTGCCGGCAGTCACCGCCGAGGTGATAAATCCGCGCCGCAGGCTATGGCCACTGACGTAAAGATCGTCGATGGTTTGGCCGGTTCGCCGCTTGATCATCAGATTGATGCCCTGGGGGCCGAGTGGTTCGGCCATCAGTTGACCCCAGCGGTTCATGCGCCGAAACAGCGGCCCCTCGCTGATCCGGCTTTTGTGTAGCCATTTTTGCAGTGCCGACACGGGGCAATAGTGTTTGCCCGGAATCAAGGCTATCTCGGTTTCATGCAGCTGATGCTTGCTCGGTTTGAGGCGAAGGCGGATCCCCTGCCCCATAAAATCGAGATCGCTCACCTCAATTCGGGCCGCTTCCGAACGGCGCAAGGCGCCACTGAACATCAGCAGTATCAGGGTGTGATCACGCAAACCCGCGAGGTCATTGGTGTCGATGCCATCCAGCACCTGGGTCAAAGGTTGCAGCGTCAGAGCACCGGTTTTGCGCTTGCGGTTATCCCCCAATCTGACAATACCGCGCATCATCTCCTTGATTTCGGGATGTTCGGTGGGCATGGGGTGAATGCCTTTCTGCTTGAAGGCATAACGGATCCCGGCAAGCCGTCTCACCAGGGTTGCCGGCTTACGAGGTTCACCATTGCGCAGCTCCCCTTTTCCCTCCTCTTTATCCAGCCATACCCAGTCGGCCAATACGCCGTCAGCCTGATCTGCGAGAAAATTCATGATGTCGTGATGGGTGGTTTGCAGTGGATCCAGCCCGTGCAATTGACACCAGAAGACAAAAATACGGGTATCCGCCTGATAGGCATTGAGGGTGGAATCCGCTTTTGCACTGCGCAAAAAGCGGCGTGCCCGACTATTTAGCTGCGCATCGAAAACAGTCTGCAGTGACTGATGAGCCGGATTGGATAAGGTTGGATATGTCACGGAACACTATGATTCATATGATGTTTTAGAGGATCATACAGGATCCTCCACAGACATCAACTATCGATAATGAATATTATCGATACTTAAAGCCTGATGTTTTTATATCCTTTGGCCACATTAGATAAACGAAACATCGGAATATCATTCAACTCAGGTTTATATGGATGAACAGGTTACATTGGTCGGGTGAAGTGAGAGATAACACGGTGCAGTGTTGATATTCAGCTGGGTAATCAGCTTGGTATTTGAAAATTTAAAAGCCCCGAGCAACGGGGCTTCTGTGTTATTTTTTCGCCAGTTTGAATAGTTCAAAGAAATTCCGGCTGGTGGCTTCTGCCAATTCATTAAGCGGAATATGACGCAGATCGGCAATAAACTGCGCAACGTCTCGTACAAAGGCGGGTTCGTTCTCCCTCCCCCGATGCGGCACGGGTGCAAGATAGGGCGAGTCGGTTTCGACCAGCAATCTGTCGAGGGGAAGTGCCTTGACCACCTCTTGCAATGCAGACGCATTTTTGAAGGTGGCGATCCCGGAGATGGAGATATAGAACCCCAACGCCATCGCAGCTTGCGCCATTTCGAGGGATTCGGTGAAGCAGTGCAGCACACCGCCAACCTGATCAGCGCCCTCTTCGCGCATGATCTGCAAGGTATCTTGCTGGGCATCGCGGGTATGGATGATCAGCGGCTTGTTCAACGCGCGCGCAACCCGGATATGTTCGCGGAAAGAGGCTTGCTGAACTTCCTTGTTCTCGGGCGAGTAAAAGTAATCGAGACCGGTCTCACCGATGGCCACCACCCGTGGATCGGCAGCTTGCTTGAGCAGCAACTCGGCATCGACACCGGGTTCCTGATTGAGCGGGTGTACCCCGCAAGAGGCAAATACCTGGGGATAGGGAGCGATCGCCTCGAGCATGGTCGGGAACTGTGCCTGAGTCACACTGACACAGAGAAAATATCCCACGTCCAGTTTCGCGGCCTTTGCCAGTACATCAGCCAAGCTGGTCTGCTTGCTGCCATAGCTGAGGCGATCGAGATGACAGTGGGAATCAACGAGTAACATATAAAACCTTTCTGCTTGTCGGTACTTATAACCAGCGACTGAGCCAGTTCATCAGATGGATAGTGGGATTGGAGAGCTGACCCGGCTGACATGCCGCTTTCAGAGCAACCAGATCTTGTTCTGCCTCCAGCAGTTTTTCGCTGGAGTGCTGCTCCGCCAACCGTTGACTCAAGATAGCCAGATCAGGCATTGCCAGCTGATGGTGACCACATCCAGCCTGGGTTTTCAGGGCATCGCACAAGAAGAGCTGCAACCAGTGCAACCTGACCTGCGTCTCCTGACCCAGCTGGCTGCACAGTGCCGTCGCCTTGACCGGACTTTGACTCAGGGCGACAAACTGTTCCAGCAATTCGCGGCGAGTACCGTCCTGTTGCTGCTCGATATAGTCGAGTACCCGCAGCGGGGCCCCCTGACAGATCCGCACCTGAGCCAGAGTGGCCTGATGACCCTGCTCGGCCAACCAGTGTACTGTCTCCCCTTCCGCAGGCAACTGACAGACATGTTTGTGACAGCGACTGAGAATGGTGGGAAGCAACCGGGAAACCTGGGAAGCGATCAGCAACAGCAAGCTGTCGCCGGCCGGCTCTTCCAGGGTTTTCAGCAGGGCATTTGCCGCCGATTCGGTCATCCGCTCCGCATCAGGAATGATCACCACCTTGCCACGGCCGAGCTGGGCAGAGCCCTGCAGCCGGGTGCAGATCTCGCGAATGGCCTCGACCCCGATGGTCTTGCTGTCGCGAGTTATGGTGCCGAGATCCGGGTGGTTGCCCTTGTCAAACAGCTGGCAAGAGTGGCAGTGGCCGCACGGCTCTCCGCGATCCGGTTGCTGGCAAAGGTGCAAACGTGCCAGCCGCTCGGCCAGTTGCTCCTTGCCAAGACCGGGATCGCCCAGCAACAACCAGGCGTGGCCGAGACGACCGGACTGGGCCGTCTGGCTCAGGGCATGCCAGTCGGGGATCAGCCAGGGATACATAGCGGCTCGTGCGACAGATAGTGATCCAATGCACGCTCGATGGCAGCTTTGACCTGTTCCGGCGTTTGCGCCGCATCGATCACCACAATGGAATCATCCTTGGCGGCCAGTTCGAGATAACGAGTTCGGGTACGCTCGAAGAAGCTCAGTTGCTCCAGTTCGATGCGATCCAGCTCGCCACGATGGCGCGCGCGCTGCAAGCCAAGGGCGGGATCGATATCGAGATAGAGGGTGAGATCCGGCTTGAAGTTGCCGAGCACCGCCTGCTTGATGGCTCCGATAAGCTGGGCATCGATACCACGGCCGCCACCCTGATAGGCTTGGGAGGAGAGATCGTGGCGATCTCCCACCACCCAGACACCGTCGGCCAGTGCCGGCTTGATGCGGGTCTCCACCAGTTGTACCCGGGAGGCGTACATCAGCAGCAGTTCCGCCTCGATGGTGAGGCGCTCGTCGTGCACCTCTTTGACGATGGCCCGCATCCGCTCGGCTAGCGGCGTACCACCCGGCTCGCGGGTGCACTCGATCCGGTTGATGCCGTGGCGCTGCAGATAGTCGGTCACATAACGCACGGCCGAGCTCTTCCCTGCCCCTTCCAATCCTTCGATCACAATAAATTTAGACATTAGGGTTTCTTCAATATGTATTCGCGAACCGCCCGATTGTGTTCATCGAGGGTCTTGGAGAAATAGTGGGCACCGCCCCCCTTGGCGACAAAGTAGAGATAATCGGTCGACTTAGGGTTAAGCGCAGCTTCGATGGAGGCCTTTCCTGGCATGGCAATAGGCGTGGGCGGCAGACCGTCGATCACATAGGTGTTGTAGGGATTCTTGTCGGTCAGATCGCTGCGGCGAATGTTGCCATCGTAGCGATCCTTCACCCCGTAAATGACGGTGGGATCGGTTTGCAACTTCATGCCCAGACGCAGACGATTGACAAACACCGAGGCGATCTGTGCCCGCTCGTCCGGCTGACCGGTCTCTTTCTCGATAATGGAGGCCATGATCAACGCCTCGTAGGGGGTCTTGTAAGGCAGGTTGGCCTGACGTTTCTCCCAGCTCTGCTGCAGGAAAGTCTCCATATCCTGATGGGCACGACGCAGGATCGAGAGATCGCTGGCATGGGTGGTATAGGCGTAGGTTTCCGGCAGAAACCACCCCTCCAGCTTACCATTCTCGATGCCGAGCTCCTGCGCCAGGTCGGCTTCGGATTGCTCGACGGTCAACCGCTCAAGGTATGGGGCGCTGGAGAGTTGCTTCTGCCAATCCTCGAAACGGGAACCTTCGACGAAGGTGAGGCTGAAGTGAAACTCCTTGCCCGATGCGAACAGAGAAAGGGTCTCCTTGAGAGGGGCCCCTTCCTTGATTTCGTAGGTGCCCGATTTGATGGCCACCAGTTCGGGATGGCTGCGCAGCCAGAGCCGCACCGCCCAGGGGCTGGTTTCCCCCTCACCCAGTTCGGCAATGAGGCGCGCCGCATGGGCGCCCTTCTCCACCGTAAAGAGCCGGGTCGGCCCCTTGTTGGTGAGCGTCTCTACCTGTTGCCATTTGTAATGTACATAGCCCCCGGCAGCGGCAACCGTCAGTGCCGCCCCCGCGAGCAGGGTGTAAAGCCGATTAAACTTCAATGACCAAACGCTCCTGTAAACGGCGACTCAATACCGATGGGGGATAGTGAATATCCTCGATGCCATTGACCGGCACGACCCCCATCAGGGTATTGGTGAGCCACACCTCTTCCGCCTGCCATAGTGACTCCAGCGGAGCCTCTACCACACGCAACTCAATACTCATCTGTTTCAACATCGCCATCACCTGGCGACGCATGATGCCATCGACACCACCGCGGGCGAGATCGGGCGTAAACACCGTCTTGCCCCGACGCCAAAACAGATTGGCACTGACCCCTTCAATGAGAAAACCACGACTGTTCAGCACTATCCCTTCGACTGCATTCCGGCTGACAAGTTCGCTTTTCAGCAATACCTGCTCCAGACGATTCAAGGTTTTAAGCCCGGCCAGCATAGGCGCATCACCGATCCGCTGGTGGCACACCACCATCTCGATCCCCTCCTGTTGCCACTGGCCATAGTGAGTGGGAAATGGCGCCAGACTAACTATCCGGGTCGTGTGCTGACATCCGCTGCCGTCATAGCCCCGCCCCCCCTCGCCGCGGGTCAGGATCACCTTAGCCACGCATTGTGGCTGGTCGGCCACCATCTCTTCAACCTCCCGAGTCAGGAGATCCCAGTCCGGTTCAACCAATCCCAGCCGGTTGTTGGCCAGCAGCAACCGTGCCAGATGGGCAGGCCACTGCAACACGCGACCCTCCCTGACCGCCATGGTGGTGAAATGACCGTCACCATAAACCAGCCCCCGATCATGGGCCGAGATGGTATCAAGCTTCATGCCATTGATAAGCAAAGGGATCCCTCCGATAAAAAAGGCCCGATACCGGCAGTATCGGGCCTGTGTCTTTGCCCTGCGGCAAATTATACGCGTTTGAAGATCAGTGAGCCATTGGTGCCGCCAAAACCAAATGAGTTGGAAAGGGCGTACTCGAAGCTGCCTGGCTTGGCCACATGGGGTACCAGATCCAGATCGCACTCATCATCCGGGTTGTCCAGGTTGATGGTGGGCGGAGCCACTTGATCACGCAGGGCCAACACAGTGATGATCGCCTCGATGGCACCGGCGGCCCCCAACAGGTGACCGGTCATGGACTTGGTGGAGCTCACCATCAGGGATTTGGCGTGCTCACCAAACACCGACTTCATGCCACGCAGCTCGGCCACATCACCCAGCGGGGTGGAGGTGCCGTGCGCGTTGATGTAACCAATCTGCTCGGGGGCAATGCCAGCATCCTTGATGGCATTTTTCATGGCGCGAGCGCCACCGTTGCCATCTGCAGGAGGCGCAGTCATGTGGTACGCGTCACCGCTCATGCCAAAGCCAACCAGCTCGGCATAGATCTTGGCGCCACGGGCCTTAGCGTGTTCGTACTCTTCCAGCACCAGTACCCCTGCACCGTCACCCAGCACGAAACCGTCGCGATCTTTATCCCACGGACGGCTCGCTTTTTGCGGCTCGTCGTTGCGGTTGGAGAGTGCCTTGGCGGCAGCAAAACCACCCATCCCCATCGCGGTGGAGGCTTTCTCGGCGCCGCCGGCGACCATCACGTCGGCATCACCGTAAGCGATCATCCGGCCAGCCATACCGATGGCATGGGTACCAGTGGTACAGGCGGTAGTCACGGCGATATTTGGCCCTTGCAGACCTTTCATGATGGAGAGATGACCGGACACCATATTGATGATGGTAGACGGAACGAAGAAGGGACTGATCTTGCGTGGGCCGCCGTTGACCAAGCTTTCGTGGTTCTGTTCAATCAGACCCAGACCGCCGATACCGGAGCCAATCGCCACGCCGACACGTTCGGCATTCTCTTCATTGATGGTCAGGCCGGAATCATCCAGCGCCTGCATACCGGCCGCGATGCCGTATTGAATGAAGAGATCCATCTTGCGAGCGTCTTTACGGTTGATACCGTACTGCTCGGGATCGAAATCCTTGACCAGACCTGCGAAGCGGGTTGCAAACTCGCTGGCATCAAAGTGTTCGATAAGGGAAATGCCGCTCTGCCCGTTGAGCAGTGCTTGCCAGCTGGATTCGGCAGTGTTACCCACCGGGGAAAGCATCCCCAAGCCGGTCACCACGACTCTGCGTTTTGACACTGAGGTAGTCTCCGAGAGGTGTTTTGAAAAGGAACAAATACAAAAGAAGCGGCCCTTGGGCCGCTTCTTTCAGAACAGGAACTTATTCCTGATTAGCGGTGATGTAGTCGATAGCCGCTTGAACAGTGGTGATCTTCTCGGCTTCTTCATCAGGAATTTCGGTATCGAATTCTTCTTCCAGCGCCATTACCAGTTCAACGGTATCCAAAGAGTCAGCGCCCAGGTCGTCGACGAAGGAGGCAGCGTTCTTGACGTCTTCCTCTTTAACACCCAGTTGTTCGATGATGATTTTCTTTACGCGTTCTTCGATGTTGCTCATGACCTGAATTTTCCTTTAAAAATACGCTATTTGCGTCTGGTTGGGGTAGTTTATTCAATTGACGTGAGTTTGCAAGTAGCTTGCCGCTGGTCAAACCACGAAATGTGCCAAACTTCGGCGTACTATCGCAAATTTGAACAGATCTTACGACAAATTGATTACACCATGTACATCCCGCCATTAACATGCAGGGTTTCGCCGGTGATATAGGCTGCTTCATCAGAAGCCAAGAATACCACAGCTGCGGCAATTTCTTTTGGATCACCCAAACGGGCGGCAGGCACCTGACTCATGATGCCGGCACGTTGATCGTCATTCAGGGCACGGGTCATGTCGGTTTCGATGAAACCGGGGGCAACCGCGTTCACTGTGATACCACGGGATGCCACTTCCCGCGCCAACGATTTGGTAAAACCAACCAGACCGGCCTTGGCGGCAGCATAGTTGACCTGACCGGCATTGCCCATGGTTCCCACCACGGAGCCAATGCTGATGATGCGACCGTGACGTTTCTTCATCATGGCACGCAACACCGGTTTGCTCAGACGGTAAAGCGAGGTCAGATTGGTATCGATGATCTCGTTCCACTCGTCATCTTTCATCCGCATCAACAGGTTGTCACGGGTGATCCCTGCGTTGTTGATCAGGATGTCGATGTCACCAAAACGCGCCTTGATGGCGGCGAAGACGGCTTCGATGGATTCCTGGCTGGTCACGTTCAGTGCCATGCCGCAACCATTCTCGCCCAGATAGGCGCTGATCGCCTCGGCACCGCTCTCGCTGGTCGCCGTACCGACCACTTTCGCGCCATGGGCCACGAATGTTTCGGCAATCGCACGGCCGATGCCGCGACTGGCACCGGTCACCAACACAACCTTATCGGTAAAGCTCATCACTTGCTCCTGTTTACTTGATCTGGGCCAGCGCCTGCTCGAAAGAGGCGGCATCGTTGGCGTGAATACCTTCTACGCGCTTGTCGATGCGCTTGGCGAGCCCGGTCAACACTTTGCCCGGTCCCATCTCGATCTCGAGGGTAACCCCCTCATTGGCCATCCGCTCGACAGTCTCGGTCCAACGAACCGGGCTGAACAGCTGACGTACCAGCGCTTGCTTGATGGCGGCCGGATCCTGTTCACAGGATACGTCGACATTATTGATGACCGCGATGGTTGGAACCTTGATCTCGATCCCGTCCAGCGCAGCTGCCAGTTTTTCTGCGGCAGGTTTCATCAGCGCGCAGTGAGACGGCACGGAGACCGGCAGCGGCAGCGCACGCTTGGCGCCCGACTCTTTCATCAGCACGTTGGCGCGCTCAACGGCCTCTTTGTGACCGGCGATAACCACCTGGCCCGGGGAGTTGAAGTTGACCGGAGAGACCACCTGCCCTTGTGCCGCTTTTTCGCAGTTGGCGGCGATGGATTCGTTATCAAGGCCGATGATGGCCGCCATGGCGCCGGTGCCTTCCGGTACCGCTTCCTGCATGGCCAGACCACGCAACTCGACCAGTTTGACCGCATCGGCAAAATCGAGTGCGCCGCTGCAAACCAGCGCGGAGTACTCACCCAGGCTGTGACCCGCCATCATGGCAGGCGTTGCCCCACCCTGCTGTTGCCACAGGCGCCACAGGGCGACAGAGGCCGTCAGCAGCGCAGGCTGGGTGCGCCAGGTTTTGTTCAGATCTTCAACCGGACCATCCATCACCAGGGCAAACAGGTCATAACCCAGCACCTGACTCGCCTCGGCGAAGGTCTCCTTGATCACGGCATGTTGTTCGGCCAGCTCGGCAAGCATGCCAACGGACTGGGAACCTTGTCCCGGGAAGGCAATGGCAAATTGGGTCATCATTGATTCCTTTTAGATAAGACAAAAATGAAATCGGTGACGGGATGGGCGCACCATCCCGCCGAAGATCAGAGGCGAACCAGCGCCGAGCCCCAGGCAAAACCGCCGCCGAAGGCCTCCAGCAGTACCAGCTGACCCGGTTTGATCCGGCCATCCCGCACCCCTTCGTCAAAGGCGACCGGAACGGAAGCGGCAGAGGTATTGCCGTGCTTGTCGAGGGTCAGCACCACTTTATCGAGGCTCATACCCAACTTCTTGGCTGTGGCGCTGATAATGCGAAAGTTGGCCTGATGCGGCACCAGCCAGTCCAGCTCGCTCGGTTCAATACCGGCAGCGGCCAGTGTTTCGGTCACGATCTCGCTAAGACGGGTGACCGCGACCTTGAAGACATCGTTGCCCTTCATATACATGTAGGCTTCGAGCTCGGCACCCGGCATGCCGCGACGGGGATGAGGCAGCTTGAGCAGCTCGCCATAACGGCCATCGGCATGAAGATGGGTAGAGAGGATGCCCGGCGTCTCGCTGGCACCGACAATCACGGCCCCTGCCCCGTCACCAAACAGGATGATGGTGCCGCGATCTTGCGGATCGCACATGCGGGAGAGCACATCGGCCCCGACAACCAGCACATGGCGGGCGGCGCCGGATTTGACGAACTGATCGGCAATGGAGAGCGCGTAGGTGAAACCGGCACAAGCAGCTGCCACGTCAAAGGCAGGAATGCCCGGAACGCCGAGCAGCCCCTGCAGCTCGCAGGCGGCAGCCGGGAAGGCATTTTCAGCACTGGTGGTGGCCAGCACTATCATATCGAGATCGGCAGCGGTCAAACCGGCTGCATCCAGGGCGCGCAGAGCGGCCTGGTAAGAGAGGGTGGCAACGGTCTCGTCAGCCCCGGCAATACGGCGCTCAAGGATACCGGTGCGTTCCACGATCCACTCATCACTGGTCTCAACCATCTGCTCGAGATCGGCGTTGGTACGCACTGAACTCGGCAGGTAGCTGCCAGTACCCAGAATTTTGCTATGCATAGAGTTCTTATAGATCCCTGTCAGAGAAGACAGCTTCAAGGCGATCTGCTATTTGCAGTGGAAGTTGATGTTTGGCCTCTTGTGCGGCCAGCAGGATCGCATTACACAGAGCGCGCCGTTCGGCCCGCCCATGACTTTTTACCACAATGCCGCGCAATCCTAACAGACTTGCCCCGTTATACTGGTCGGGGTTCAGGTAAGAAAAACGCCGTTTGAACATAAATCCGGCGATCCGGCCAAGAAAAGTGCGTTTCTTGCGGGGATATCCGGCCAGCTGGGCCATCATCCGCACCACCCCCTCTGCCGTCTTGAGGGCGACATTGCCGACAAAACCGTCGCAGACGATCACGTCGCTGTCGCCGCTGAAGATGCGATCCCCTTCTACAAACCCGACATAATTGAGCGCGTGGCACTGACGCAACAATTCGGCGCTGTGGCGCACCAGATCGTTGCCCTTGATCTCCTCCTCGCCGATGTTGAGCAAGGCAACACGGGGGGATGCAATGCCTTCTACCTTTTCGGCCACGACGGAGCCCATCACGGCAAACTGCAGCAAGGTATCCGCATCGCAACTGACGTTGGCGCCTAGATCCAGCATCACGGTGCGTTTGCCGCTCAATGTCGGCAGCGCCTTGATAAGTGCCGGCCGATCGACCCCGGGCAGGGATTTGAGCACGCACTTGGCCATCGCCATCAACGCACCGGTATTGCCGGCACTGACGCAGGCATCGGCCTCACCGGCTTTCACCAGATTGAGTACCACCCGCATGGAGGAGTCTTTCAGAGTACGCAGCGCCACGATCGGTTTATCGCCCATGCCAACCACTTGGGATGCATGTACGAAACGGACTCGGGGATGATTCAGCAAACCATGTTGCTGCAGCAGAGAGGAGGTCTGGTGCTGGTCGCCGACCAGGATCAGTTTTAACTGGGGTAAAAGAGACAGTGCCTGCACGGCGGCAGGCACTGTTTCCGAGGGGCCAATATCTCCCCCCATGATGTCTAGCGCGACAGTTTGCGTAGACAAAGGCAATCCTTAAGCGATTACCTTTTTACCGCGGTAGAAACCATCGGCAGTCACGTGGTGACGACGATGAATTTCGCCACTGGTCTGATCAACAGTCAGGGCAGCGGTGGTCAGCGCATCGTGGGAACGACGCATGCCACGCTTGGCACGGGTTTTACGGTTCTGTTGTACGGCCATTGTAGGCTAACTCCTAAATTCACTTACGTTTAAGCTCTTCAAGAACTGCAAAGGGATTCGGCCGCTCATCAGCAGGTTCGATTTCACCCCAGGTCATCTCCATGTTTCCTCTCGGGCATGCATCCAGAGAATGCATAGCGACTTGAGGCAACGAGAGGATGAGTTCATCCTCCAGGATTTGATGAAGATCTATCTCGCCGTTTTCGTCCAACTCAATGGGCTCATAAGCTTCCGGCAGTTCTTCCTCGTTTGTTCTTTCGAACAGCGGAGTGTAGATAAATTCAGCTTCACAGAGGTGTTCGAATGTCTCTCCGCAACGTTGGCAAACCAGGTCAACCTTGGCATGGGCAGTGCCTTTCATAACGGTCAACTTCTGGACATCTTTGCCAAAGTGCAGTGATACATCGATATCACTCTGCAAGCCAGCGGTTGATTCCTCCAGCCTGGGCATCTGCGACTTTTCCACTATCCCGATGTAATCGAGCAGCTTCAAGGCACTACGGACTGGATCAACCTTAACGGGCAACTTCACCTTTTGCATAGGGCGCGAATAATATAGGTCCAACAACTGATAGTCAAAGGAAAAAGTCCTTACCGCCGATGATTTTAACGTCACAAGTCCCTAGAATGCCGGTACTCGCTTTCATCGGTACCTGATTATGCCACAGAATCTGATCCTCGCCTCAACTTCTCGCTATCGCAAAGCCCTGCTGGAGAAGCTCGGCCTCCCCTTTGAATGTGCCGCGCCCGATGTGGATGAACGCCCGCTGGCTGGCGAATCCGCCGAGGCGCTGGTGGCCAGACTGGCTCGTGCCAAGGCTGATGCTGTCGCCCAACATCGTGATCACGGCTTGATCATCGGATCTGATCAGGTGTGTGTCTGCAATAATCACATCCTCGGCAAACCGGGCACCATCGACAATGCCATCGCCCAGCTGATGGAGGCTCAAGGTCGCAGCGTCACCTTTTACACCGGGCTGTGCGTACTTAACGCTGCAACCAATGAGATTCATCAATTGATTGAACCGTTTACGGTCCACTTTCGCGATCTCGACGAATCCGCCATTCGCCGCTATGTAGAGGCTGAACTGCCCCTCGATTGTGCGGGCAGTTTCAAATGCGAAGGGATGGGGATCGTGCTGTTCAAGGGGCTGGAAGGGCGCGATCCTAACGCCTTGATCGGTCTGCCGCTGATCGGCCTGATCGAGCTGCTGGAGCGCCACGGTATTGCCCTGCCCTGATCGCGGACGAATAGATAAGCTAGATCGAGCATATAAAAAGCCCGGTCAATAGACCGGGCTTCTGTTATCAATCAGATCGATGTCTCTTAAAGAGAGGCGTCTATAACAGCCCGCGAAGAGCCGCCATAGAATCCACCACCGCCACTGGCCCGTGACGACTGAGGGCATCGCGGCTATCCACCCCCCAGGTAACGCCAATACGCGGCATGGCGATCGCCTCGGCCATCGCCATATCGTGAACAGAGTCGCCGCTCATTACCGCCTGCCGGGGTGACAGCCCCAGCTCGTCCAGGATCTGCTCAAGCATCAGCGGATCAGGCTTGGAGCGAGCCTCATCGGCCCCACGACTGGTCACAAACAACGGGTGCAGCCCGGTCTCATCCAATACTCGATCCAGCCCACGGCGCGATTTCCCGGTAGCGACGGCCAGTTGCAGTCCCAGTGACTGCCAGTCATGTAGCAACTCCCCTGCCCCGGCAAACAGCGGGCTGGGGGTCGCATCGTGCAGATAGTGATGACGATAGCGATCGATGAGTGCGGCAATCTGGCGCTCATCTCTGGTAACGCCACTGTCACTGCATAAGGGGAACAGACGGGACATGGCGACATCAAGGCTCAATCCGATGATCTGCCGGATCTGGGCTGGAGCAGGAACCGCCAGCTCACAATCTCTGGCGGCCCCCTGCACACAGGCCACAATCCGGCCCACCGAATCCATCAGGGTACCGTCCCAATCGAAAATGGCGAGCCGGATATCCTGCATCAGCGTGGCAAGCCGTTGAGGAAGTTGTCGAGTTCAGGTGCCAGCGGCGCTTCTACCTGCATCTCGCGACCATCGGCCGGATGGGTGAAGCTGAGCTTCCAGGCATGCAAAAAGAGCCGTTTTAGCCCTTGGCTGCGCATTTTCTCGTCAAACGCCGCTTCACCGTACTTATCGTCACAGGCGATCGGATGACCTGCATGCAGGGTGTGCACGCGGATCTGGTGGGTACGACCAGTAATGGGGCTGCACTCGACCAGAGTCGCTTCGGCAAATTGACGCACGATGCGGAACCGGGTTTCGGAGGGCTTGCCATCGGCACTGACCCGTACTACCCGTTCACCGGATTGCAGATCGTTTTTGCGCAGCGGCGCATTAACCACCTTGACGTGAGCCTGCCACTTGCCACGCACCAACGCCAGATACTGCTTGCGCATGGTCTTGACGCGCAACTGCTCATGCAGGCTGCGCAGGGCGCTGCGTTTTTTGGCAACCAGCAATACACCAGAGGTGTCGCGATCCAGTCGATGAACCAGTTCGAGGAAGCGGGCTTCCGGACGCAGTGCGCGCAGCCCCTCGATAACGCCAAAGCTCAGGCCGCTGCCACCGTGTACTGCCATGCCGGAGGGCTTGTTCAGCACGATCATGGCATCGTCTTCGAACAGGATCTGGCTCTCCAGACGCTGGATAACCCCGAGGTTAGCTGAAGGCAGCTCATTCTTCTCGGCAACGCGCACGGGGGGCACCCTCACCTCGTCACCTGCGCAGAGTTTGTACTCCGGTTTGATGCGCTTTTTGTTTACTCGCACTTCGCCTTTACGAAGGATGCGATAGATCAGGCTCTTGGGGACGCCCTTTAGCTGAGTCTTGAGAAAATTGTCGATGCGCTGCCCGTCATGCCCAGCTTCGATGGTGAGCAGCTGCACTTGTTGTTGTATCTGTGTCATGGCGCGGATTTTAACACTGCCAGCGCCCCTTGGCTGCATGGTTTGTTGAAAAATGGCGCCTTGCTATAAAAGAGGTTTAAATGGGATAATAAACAAGGTTTTGTCATTGTGTTCAAGCCTTGTACTAAGTGGCCAAAAAGTATGCCACCCAATCCCGAAACACCGTGTATACAAGAACATGACGGTTCCCGGGTGCGAGGTACAACGCATGGAGAACACAAACATCACCGTTTATTTGTCTCCATTTCGGCATCCTTACTCATTCCTTCTCGAGAAGTGATGACCAGAACGCCCTTAGTTTGCGCCTCATGCATACCCCAACCGGGAGGTTGCCCCAGTATGCTGAAGACCCGAGGCCGGCGCTGGCAGGACCCAGATGGAGGAAATCAAAATGACACAATAATGAGAACTCAATGAAAAGAATGCTTATCAACGCAACTCAAGAAGAGGAGTTGCGCGTAGCGCTGGTTGACGGACAACAGCTCTACGATTTGGATATTGAAAGTCCGGGACACGAGCAGAAGAAAGCGAACATTTACAAGGGTAAGATCACCCGCGTAGAACCCAGCCTTGAAGCTGCTTTTGTCGACTACGGCGCCGAGCGCCACGGTTTCCTGCCGTTGAAGGAGATCGCCCGCAATTACTTCCCCTCCGGTTACTCCTATCAGGGTCGTCCCAACATCAAAGAAGTGGTCCGCGAAGGTCAGGAAGTTATCGTCCAGATCGACAAGGAAGAGCGTGGCACCAAGGGTGCAGCCCTCACCACCTTTATCAGCTTGGCCGGTAGCTACTTGGTACTGATGCCCAACAACCCCCGTGCCGGTGGTATCTCCCGCCGCATCGAGGGTGATGAGCGGACCGAACTGAAAGAAGCTCTGAGCGGATTGACCGTGCCGGAAGGCATGGGCCTGATCGTGCGCACCGCCGGTGTGGGCAAGTCGCCGGAAGAGCTGGAGTGGGATCTGAACGTTCTGCTCAACCACTGGGACTCCATCCACAAAGCCTCCCAGGAGCGCGCCGCGCCGGTGCTGATCCACCAGGAAAGTAACGTCATCGTGCGTGCCATCCGTGACTATCTGCGTCGCGATGTGGGCGAGATCCTGATCGACAATCCGGTGATTTTCGAACGCGCCAAGGCCCATATCGAGCTGGTACGTCCCGATTTTCTCAACCGTGTGAAGCTGTACAAGGGTGAAGTTGCCTTGTTCAACCACTTCCAGATTGAGAGCCAGATAGAATCAGCCTTCCAGCGTGAAGTGCGCCTCCCCTCCGGCGGCAGCATCGTTATCGATCCGACCGAAGCCCTGACTTCCATCGATATCAACTCCTCCCGCGCCACCAAGGGCGGCGATATCGAAGAGACGGCGCTGCAAACCAACCTGGAAGCGGCCGACGAAATTGCCCGTCAATTGCGTCTGCGCGACTTGGGTGGCCTGATCGTAATCGACTTCATCGACATGACCCCGGTTCGCCATCAGCGCGAAGTGGAAAACCGTCTGCGTGAAGCGGTTCATCAGGATCGTGCCCGCATCCAGCTGGGCCGGATCTCCCGTTTCGGTCTGCTGGAGATGTCTCGCCAGCGTCTGCGCCCTTCCCTCAACGAGTCCAGCAGCCACATCTGCCCCCGTTGCCAGGGTCAAGGCGTGATCCGTGACAACGAATCCCTTGCCCTGTCCATCCTGCGTCTCATCGAAGAAGAGGCCATGAAGGACAACACCGAGCAGGTTCACG
The DNA here is from genome assembly GCF_040908295.1 of Aeromonas sp. R4-2. Classification (NCBI taxonomy): domain Bacteria; kingdom Pseudomonadati; phylum Pseudomonadota; class Gammaproteobacteria; order Aeromonadales; family Aeromonadaceae; genus Aeromonas; species Aeromonas sp. R4-2. The sequence continues at coordinate 276,743 of NZ_JBFODL010000009.1, forward strand.
GCCAGGTGCCGGTGGATGTTGCCGCCTATCTGCTCAACGAGAAGCGTGCCGCCATCGCCAGTCTGGAACAGCGCAATGATGTGCGTGTTTACATCATTCCGAACCAGCATCTGGAAACTCCGCACTACGAAGTGACTCGCATTCGTCAAAACGAGATCCCAGAAGCGGCCAGCTATGAGCTGAAAACCGAGATTGCCAAGCCGGTCTACCAGCCGAAGCAAGCTCAGGTGATCGAGCGTGAACAACCGCTGTTGCAAGGCTTTGCCCAACCGGCACAACCGGCCCCTGTTGCACCGCAACAGCCAGCGGCTCCCGTTGCTGCGGCCCCTGCCGAAGCCGGTTTCTTCAGCAAGCTGATCAAAGGCATTACCGGCCTGTTCAGCAGCGATGCAGCCCCTGCCGACGTGAAAGCGCCCGCCGAGAAACCTGCTGCTCGTGAAGCACGCAAGGATGAAGGTCAACGTCACCAGCGCGAAGAAGGTCGTGGCCGTGGTCAGCGTCCTCGTCGTGACGACAATCGTGGCAACCGCAACAATGCGGAAACTGGCGAGAAGCGTGAAGGTGGCAACCGCGAAGCCGGTGAAAACCGCAATCGCCGTCCCCGCAAAGAGCGCGAGCCTCGTCAGGAGCGTGAAGCCCGTGGTGAGGTGCGTAGCGAACAGCGCATGGAACGTGAACCCCGTCAGGAGCGCGAACCTCGCGAACCGCGTCAGGAACGTGCGCCACGTCCTGCCCGTGAACCTCGTGCTCCCCGTGAGCCGCGCACCGAAGTCGTTGTTGAAGCGGTAGACGCCGTTGATGCAACTGCCATCCAGCCACGTCAGGAGAAAGAGCAGAAAGTGGCCGAGCGCCGCGAACGTCGTCAACTGCGCAAGCAGATCCGTGTCGATGTCGCCGCTGCTGACACCTCTGCCCTGCCGGTTGACGAAGTAGCAGCGCAAGCTGACGTGATCGATGCCACCGTGGGTAACGAGCAGGAAGAGCAGAGTGAAGGCCAGCGCCGCTCACGCCGCACTCCTCGCAGCCAGCGTATCGAAGGTCAGCGCCGCAAGCGCATCAACGAAGATGCCCGCAGCCAACGTGACGAAGAACAGCAAGATACCACCACTCTGACCACCGCAGCCCAGGCAGATATTGCCAAAGCGCAGGTTGAAGAGCCGGTAGTGCCTCTTGTTACCATCCCGAGCGCTGAAGCCGTCGCTGCTGCCCTGCAAGCCTCTGCTGCACTGACCGAGCATGTGGTTGTCGAAGCCGTTGCTGAAGAAGCTGCCGAGCAGGCTGCTGCCCAGGTCGAAGCAACTCAAGCCGATGTGGCTGCCAGCCCGGTTGTTGCAGCTGTCGCAGAAGTCGTGGTTGCAGCAGAGCCGGTTGCCGACATGGCTGCCACTGAAGTCGTTGAAACTGCTCCGGTTGTTGAAGAAGCCCCTGCTGTCAGCACTCCTGTCGTGGAAGCTGTACCGGCTGCAGTCGAAATACCAGTTGCTGCCCCGGCACCTGTCGCTGCGGTTGTGGTGGAAGAGACTCCGGTCGTGACCAAACAGGTAGCTCACGGTGCTGGCCTGCTGGCTCGTGCCCGCAAAGCATCCGCCCCGATGGCAACCCCTGCCGAAGCCCCTGCCCTGCCTGCCCGTGAGCCGGTTAACTACCCGCCGCTGGTACGCAACGAAGTGAGCACATCAGGTCGTCATGGTGGCAGCACAGCCGCCGTCAACGTGGCCACCTGCCCGGCCGGTCGCCCCTAAGCAACCCGGGTTGATCCCCTAAACAAAAGCCACACCAACCGGTGTGGCTTTTTTATTTCTCTTGTCCAATCCTGAATATGGTTTACACCTTCCCCCCCAATAAATGGAGAACCCGATGGGACAAGGTGTGAAACGGACACAGCGCGATTACTCGCTGACTTTTAAACTGACACTCGTCGAGCAGATTGAAAAAGGCGAGCTCACCTATAAACAGGCTCAGGTGCGTTATGGCATTCAGGGCCGCTCCACCGTTCTGGTATAGTTGCGTAAACATAGTCGGCAAGATTGGAGCCAGGGGGCTTCTGTACGCGCCGGCAGGAGCATCACCATGCCTGACCCCGACAACCAGACGCCCGAACAGCGCATCAAGGAACTCGAGCAGCAGCTGGCGCTGATGAGTCAGAAGGCCCGGTTCTTTGAGGCCGTCGTCGATGTACTCAAGAATGACTACGGCGTCTCCATCGTAAAAAAGCGACCCGGCAAGTCCTCTCGCAGCGGCAAGTCGAGAGGCTGACCATTGTCAGGGCTTGCCTGTTTCTGGGGATAAGCCGGCAGGCTTACTACTCCCCCGTGTACTCACAGACACATTAATCCCCATGCTCTGCAAAGCAGCTTTGTCTGTTATCTCTCTATCATTGAACACTGCGTTAACTCATGTTTACTTTTTCACGTAACAGAGAAACCAGTTTTTCAGCGCCTATGTTCAGCATGAGGCCAACTGATTTTGTTTGTTTAAAACCTTGTTTGTTGGCATACAAATGGTTGTATAGACAACGGTCTGCAATGGGCTGGTGTGGGGTTCAAGATTCATTTGATATGGAATCCTCTGGTTCAATGCATACTTGCCAACCAGGGCATTCGGTTGTACCGAAACCTGAATCCTCCTTTCGCAGAAATGGGGGGGGGGGGCGACATAAAGCAAACCAGCCTCAAGTCTTGTTCAACTGATGATCAACTCAGGTTGCATCTACACAGATGTACATATAGGTAACTGTCGCTGATACAGATTTGCTTCCCGAAAGTTCGCCAGTTCCCCCCTATCCTAGCGGCAGCACAATCTATACACGGGATATTGGTTACGGCCCTTCCCCACACAATTAAGTGTTGAAACTGAGCCTGACGCTGGCCCTGATACGCGAGACTTCAGTAACCGCTGCTCAACGATTCTGTTTAAAAGGCATATAAAAATGCCGCCCGGTTTTGCAACCGGGCGGCATTGATCATCTTCTGTTATCGAGGATGAGCTATCAGGCCGTGGCCAGCTTGGCCTGCTCTTCGCCGCGTTTGAGCATGGCGTAGGAGACACCGGTCAGCAGCGAGCCTGCCGCAATCGCCACGATATACATCATGACGTTGCTAATGGCGTGCGGAATGAACAGCACGAACAGGCCGCCGTGGGGTGCCATCAGCTCACAGCCGAACAGCATGGAGAGCGCACCGGTCAGTGCGCCGCCAACCATACAGGCCGGGATAACGCGCATCGGATCCTTGGCGGCAAACGGAATGGCCCCCTCGGAGATAAAACACAGACCCAGCACGAAGGAGGCTTTTCCCGCTTCCTGCTCCGCCTTGATGAACTTGGTGCGAGCCAGGAAGGTCGCGATCCCCATCCCCAGTGCCGGCACCATGCCGGCGGCCATCACCGCAGCCATCGGGGCGTAGGTTTTGGAGGCCAGCAGGCCGACACCGAAGGCGTAGGCCGCCTTGTTGACCGGGCCGCCCATGTCAAAGCACATCATGGCACCGATGATTACGCCCAGCAGCACGGCGTTGGCAGAGCCCATGTTGTTGAGGAACTCGGTCATAGCATTCATGATGCCGGCCACCGGGCCACCCACCACGTAGATCATCACCAGGCCGGTAAAGAGGCTGGCAAACAGCGGAATGATCAGGATCGGCTTGAGCGCTTCCAGGGTAGTCGGCAGGCGCACCTTGTCGCTCAGGTACTTGGCGCTGTAACCGGCCAGGAAACCGGCCACGATACCGCCGAGGAAACCGGCGCCCAGCGAGCTTGCCAGCATACCGCCGATCATGCCGGGGGCGAGACCCGGGCGGTCAGCGATGGAGTAGGCAATGTAACCGGCCAGCACCGGGATCATCAGGGCGAAGGCGGAGCCACCACCGATCTTCATCAGGGCAGCAGCCAGGGTGCCTTCCACCTTGAACGCTTCGATACCGAACACAAACGAGAGCGCAATGATAAGGCCACCCGCCACCACCATCGGCAGCATGAAGGAGACGCCGGTCAGCAGGTGCTTGTAGGGGCCGGCTTTTTCCTCTTTCTTGGGCTGGCTGGCACCGCTGTGGCGATAGAGTGTCGCCTCGTTCCACGCCTTGTCGAGCTCGGCGCGGGTTTTCTTCAATGCCGCGCCGGTGCTGGTGCGATATACCGGCTTACCGTCAAAGCGCGCCATGTCCACCTCGATATCGGTGGCGAGGAACACCAGATCGGCAGATGCAATCTCCTCGGCGGTCAGGGCATTCTGGGCACCGACCGAGCCTTGAGTCTCGACGCGGATCTGATAACCCAGCTGTTTGGCCATGGTCTCCAGCGCTTCTGCCGACATAAAGGTGTGGGCCACACCGGTCGGACAGGCGGTCACCGCCACAATGCGCTTGCCAGCGGCGGCCGGTTTGGCGGCAGCGGGCGCGGCTTGATGACGATAGACGCTGGCACCGCTGGTTGCGGCTTCCAGCAAGGCAGCCGGATCCTGCAGGGCGAGATCCATGCTGCCCTGATAGACTCGCTTGCCATCATAGGCGGCGAGATCCACCGGGGCACTGGCGACAACCAGCACCAAATCGGCGGCGGCAATCTGCTCCTTGCTCGGTACTTGGCGGGGCTGCACACTGGAGCCGACGTCGAGGGTGAGTTCCCAGCCAGCCAGTTTGGCCTGCTGTTCTATCCGTTTTGCAGCTAGAAAGCTGGTGGCAATGCCCGCCGGGCAAGCCGTAACCAAGATTGCTTTCATTGGGCATCTCCTGAGTTTTCCATTGAGGGGGTATGGCATTGAACCGGTGCCAGCTCATCCAGAGGCTGTACGCGCACCTGTTCAAGTAAAGGGTTGAGCACATTGATATCGTCAAAGCCGACCGCCACCTGACTGACCGCCAGTGCCGAGACGGCGGTGGCCAGCCGCAGGGTCTGCTCCGGCGCCCAGCCAAGGCTCAGACCATGGGCGAGACCGGCGACCAGGGAGTCGCCAGCACCGACCGTGCTGACCACCTGCATCCGCGGCGGAATGGCCTGCCAGACGGCATCTGTGGCAAACCAGATCAGGCCGTCGGCGCCGTTGGAGATCACCACGTTGGGGATGCCGCTTGCCTGCAGCGCGCGGGCACACTCGGCCTGCTCGCTCAGGGTCTTGATGGGGCGGCCTGCCCACTGGCTCAGCTCCTCCAGATTGGGTTTGACCAGGGTCGGCGCCGCCTTGATCCCTTCGCTTAAGGCCGCGCCGCTGCAATCAAAGATCACCTGCTTGCCCTTGGCCTTGAGCAGGCGGATCAGATGGGCGCAGTAATCGGGGGCCACCCCTTTGGGCAGGCTGCCCGCCAGCACGAACCACTCAGCATGCGCAGCCAACTCGTCGATGGCCTGCTCCAGCGCGCTCACCTCCCCTTGCTGGATGGTGAGCCCCGGCAGGTTGAGATCGGTGACCCGACCAGACTGCTCGGAGATCTTGACGTTGATGCGGGTGCTGCCCACGACACGGACAAAGTGATCATCCAGCGCCCGCTCAGCAAACAGGGAGACAAAGCTCTGCTCATTGTCTGCGCCAAGCCAGCCGGTGACGCCCACCTCGCGGCCCAGATCCTTGAGCACCATGGCGACGTTGATCCCCTTGCCCGCCGCGCGCAGGTTGGCCTCGCTCACCAGATTGACCTCACCCAGGCTCATCGCCTCGAGGCGGGTGGTGAGATCGAGGGCGGGGTTGAGGGTAATGGTGACAATCTTCATCAGTGTGCCCCCTCGCCAAGACCAGCGGCGATGGCCTCACCGATCCCCTTGAGGGCCGCTTCGGCATCTGCCCCTTCGGCGCGAAATGCCAGACGGTGCCCGCATTTGACGCCAAGGCCGATCACCTTCATCAGGCTCTTGGCGGAGACCGCCTCGCCGCTGCCATCCAGATTGGCAACCCGGATGTCGGATTCAAACTCTTTGGCCACCTTGACCAGCATGGCGCCGGGACGAGCGTGCAAGCCGTGGGGGTTGATGATGGTGAAGGTTTCGGAAAGACCGTTCGCTGGCCCTGCCTGCAACATGGCCAACCCGTCGCTGCCCGCCAGCGTGGCAAGTTGACCGGCGGCTGCCAGTTTGGCCAGATTCTCCAGTTGCGGCAGATGGCCGCTATCTGCGGCGCACAGTAGCAGCATGGCGCTGACCGGCAGCTCCCCTGCGTGAAGTTCGCTGCTCGGGGTGGCCAGCACCCAGCCAGTCTGGGCCGCTTGCGCCCGAGCGAGCCAGACGCCCTCGCCCAGATAGGCGGGATCGCTTGCCAACAGGGCGCTCACCATGGCGGCATCGCCCCAGCCCGCCGATTTGGCGCGGGCGGCTGCTCCCAGCAGCAGTTGGTCGCGATCATCGGCCGGGAAGTCAGCCAGGGTCAGGTATTGCACCTCTTTGGCGGCAGTGGCGCCAGTCAGGATGTTGATGATGGTGTCGGCATCGGTGGCCTCTTTGAGCTGAGCTGCCGCCTGCTCGTCACCCAGCACATGGGTGAGCTGGCGCAAAATGCCCAGATGCTCGTCCGACTTGGCGGCGATACCGATGGCGACATAGGCGATCTGCCCCTCGTCCCACTCGATGCCGTTGGGGAACTGGGCCACCATGACGCCGGTGCTCTTCACCAGATGACGGGTATCGGTGGTGCCGTGGGGAATGGCGATGCCGCTGCCAAGATAGGTGGCATGCTGCGCTTCACGGGCCAGCATCCCATCCACATAGCCCGCTTCCACCAGACCGGCTTCGGTCAGTTTGCCTGCCAGCAGGGCAATGGCGTCCGACTTGGTCGCCACCGACTGCCCCAGCAAGATCTGCTCTCGCGCCAACTTCAACATAGAGACTCTCCATCAGGTTCCGGCCGCGCCGGTACGTCACAATTGAACATTCGGGTAACTCGCCAGCTGACAATAGACCCGAACACGGTTCACTGTGATCGGGGCCCGATTTTCAGGCCACTGGGTCTCTTCGTTGCTGACAGGCTGAATCGTTTCACTTACACTCAGACTGAATCGTTTCAGCGAATTGATCAAGTACCCACAAAGAGTGCTTTTCAATGATATGATCCCGCGCACACTTTTCGGTGCCCTCACCCGGCAGTGACCGTGGGCCTTGCAACTCAAACAGAGCCAATATGATGAAACTGGATGAAATCGCCGCCCTCGCCGGTGTCTCGCGCACCACGGCAAGCTATGTGATCAATGGCAAGGCCGACCAATACCGCATCAGTCAGGCCACCCGCGACAAGGTGATGGCCGTGGTCACCGCCCATAACTACCAGCCGGACAGCCGCGCCGCCTCCCTGCGTGGCGGCCAGACCAAGACCCTCGGCTTTATCCTGCCCGACCTTGAGAACGCCAGTTACGCCAAGCTGGCCAAACGGCTGGAACAGGGGGGCCGGGCGCAGGGCTATCAGCTGCTGATCGTCTGCTCGGAAGATGAGCCCGCCACAGAAAAAGAGCTGGCCCAGATGCTGGTGAGCCGCCATGTGGACGCCCTGCTGGTGGCCAGTTGCCTGCCGCCGGACGACCCCTTCTACGGCAAATTGCAGGCGCAAGGCAGCCAGATCCTCGCCATCGACCGGGCGATGGCCGCCGACAAGTTCGTCACCGTCGCCAGTGAAAACGAGAAAGCGAGCTTTGATCTCACCAGCTCCCTGCTCACCCCGAACTTACGCCATATAGCCTTGATCACCGCGCTGCCAGCACTCACGATCAGTCAGGAGCGCAAAGCCGGTTTCGAGCAGGCGGTCGCCAGTCATAGCGCGGCTCGCCACCTGTGTGAGGGGGATCACTTCTCCCGCCTTGAGGGGTATCGCCTGATCAAAGACCTGCACCAGCAGCTGGACCAGTTGCCCGAAGCGCTGATCACCACCTCCTATATCCTGATGGAGGGGGTACTCGACTACCTGTTGGAGCAAGAGATCGACATGAGCCAGCTCGCCATGGCCACCTTCGGGGACGATCGCCTGCTCGACTTCCTCCCCTTTGGCATCAACTCCCTGCCCCAGCAGCACGACGCGCTGGCGAGCCAGGCGCTGGAGCTGGCGCTCAAGGCGGTGAACGGCGACTACCAGAGCGGGCTGCACTATGTGAGCCGCACCCTCAAGCGCCGTCGCTGAGCCGCCTGCGGCAATTGCTCACAACCACACAGGCTGCCAGCACAAACTGCCTCATGAGCAGCCAGAACTGACAGCCTGTGCGGCAGATCTTCTCAACGCCCACGTTTGCACGCGTCTGTTTGACCGGCGGAAGATCGGCCAACCGACCGACAGGGCTTCCCCCCCTGCTCAGGGCCCGTTTATCGGCCCATCGGCTCGCTATAAATTGAATTTATGGCTTTTGGCCGTATGACCCTATTTTTACTTATACCGAACCATTCGGGCCGCTAGCGCCCTGTTTTGCCCTCTGTCGCCCCTTCCAGACGCCTGTAGCAACCCCCTCCGATCCCGAGGGCCGGTTGAAGCGGATTGACATCAACACCTCAAGGCGCACATTTTTTCGGCGCTTAGCATCAAGTGTCATTTTTTATTTCCACTTAAATGCCTTCCACAGCACAAGTTCCGCTTTTTAGGGGTTGTCTCCGCTATTTTGATCCGCTAACGTGGCAAACATATTTTACAACTGACAGGTTATAGGTACAGATGTTCCCGTTCCGATATTGCTAGCCTCCGGCCCTATCACCGGAGGCACCTTCTGATAACGCCAATCGGCCCCCTCTTGTTGACGTCACTGCTGACATCGCCTGTTTGCACTGACACCGCTACGTTCGGATGGATAACATGAATACCAAAACCCTGGGTTGTACCCTGTTGATTGCCGGCACCACCATAGGCGCCGGCATGCTGGCCCTGCCGCTGGCCTCCTCCTCCCTCGGCGGCCCCGCCACCCTGATGTTGATGGTCGGCCTCTGGGCCCTGATGGCCTTCACCGCCATGCTGCAAGTAGAGGCAAGCCTCAACACCGGCAAATGGTACCTGCACCAGCTGGCGGACCATCTGCTCGGCCCCTGGGGCAAGCGCATCGCCTCCTTCTGTATCCTGATGTTGTTCTACTCGCTGGCCTCCGCCTACATCAGCGGCGGTAGCAGCCTGCTGGCACAGGCGCTGGCCGATGCAGGCATGACCCTCAGCCAGGAGCAGGCCGCCTGGGCCTTTACCCTGCTGTTTGGCGGCATGGTCTGTGTCGGCACCCGCTCGGTGGATTACCTCAACCGGCTGATGTTCACCGTCAAACTGGTGATTATGGTGGTGGTGCTGGCGCTGCTGCTACCACGCACCGAAGGGCAGCATCTGCTCTCGATGCCGCTGGGTCAGGGCCTGTTGCTGGCGGGCCTGCCGGTCATCTTCACCTCGTTCGGCTTTCACGGCTCCATTCCGAGTGTGATGCTTTACCTCGGTGACTGCCCCAAGCAGTTGCGTCGGGTCTTTGTCTGGGGCTCAGCACTGCCGCTGATCCTCTATGTGCTGTGGCAGGTAGCAATCCTAGGTCTGCTCGGCCAGCAAGCCCTGCTGCAAACCGGCGGCGCGCTGGACAGCCTGTTGGCCAACGTCGGCAAGCTGGTGAGCTGGCCTGCGTTTAATCAGGCGATGCACCTGTTTGCCGATCTGGCACTCGCCACCTCCTTCCTCGGGGTGACGCTGGGGCTGTTCGACTTTATGGCCAAGGCAACCCGCCGCAAGGACAACTGGCAGGGCCGCAGTCAGACAGGTCTTATCACCTTTGTGCCACCATTGCTGTTTGCCCTCTACTTCCCGCAGGGCTTTATCATGGCCCTCGGCTACGCCGCCATTGCGCTGGCGATCCTCGCGGTACTGTTGCCGGTGGCACTGGTATGGCAGAGCCGCAAACAGGCGCCCGCCCACCACTACCGCGCCCCGGGTGGCGCAGTGGCGCTGGGAGTGGCCGCATCCATGGGGGTGGTGATTGTTGGCGTCCAGATCAGCGTCAGCATGGGGCTGCTGCCCGCGCTGTAATCCCCGATACTGAATGCTCCAAATAGCCAAGCCCCGCCAATTAACTTGACGGGGCTTTTTGTTGGAAAAGAAATCAAGTTGGATACAGGCATCCGCCATTAATTAAGAGAGCTCCCCTTACCAAACAAACACCCAAACCTTCAGCTATATACCGACCTTTTTACTACCCAAGCCTGAATAATCAGTTCAAAAACCGTTCATGCCCCTTCGCTACACTGCCGGCTCGTTTATCGCTATCAGGAGTTTGAAAACAATGATGTTGCACCTCAAGAAGAGCACCCTTGCCCTCGTCCTGCTTGCCGCCAGCGGCGCACTCAGCGCAGCCGAAATCGCCAACAACAATATTACCGAGGCGGAGATCAAGGCCGCGCAGGATGGTTGGGGCGCGGCGCTTATCAAGATCAGCGATGATTATCGCGCCGGTGGGATTGAGCGCGCCAAGGCGACCGCCGAAGCGGTGCTCGACAGCGCCTATGGCTACCAGCAGGGGCCAGTGCTGTTCAAACCCACCCTCGCCGGTGGCGAGCAGACCTTTCGCACCAACCGCGAGGGGGCGCTGGCCTACTTTGTCGGCAACAACAGCGCCTACCCCACCGACAAAGGGTTCGCTCTGAAAAACTGGCAGAGCTATCGCTATGACAATGCCGCCGTCTATATCAACGGCGACATGGCGCTGACCATGGGCAAGGTGCATCTGGTAGATCGCGACAACAAGGAAACTACAGTCGACAAGACCTGGGGTTTCAAGAAGGGGGATGATGGCAAGGTGCGTATCGTGCTGCACCACTCCTCCCTCCCTTACGAGGGGTAATGACGGGGCTCTGCCCACCATCAACACGGTCAAATACAGCCCTGCCACCTCGGCAGGGCTGTTTGTTTTGCGCCTGCGCTTGGCAGATGGCAAGTGAATAGATGACGGTCGTGCTAACGCAGTTTGCTGCTACCCTCAAGGCAAACCATTGAGATGCCGAGCAATATCGCGTCTCTGAACACCAGCCACTCGATATCATCACACAAGGAGCCAGATACCATGACCATACTGCCTGTTTACGCGGCTCTGCTCGCTCTGCTGTTTGTGTTGCTGAGCATTCGAACCATTCGCACCCGCCATAGCCGCAAGGTGGCGCTGGGGCATGGGGATGACCCCGCCATGTTGCGCGCCATGCGGGTACACGCCAACTTTGCCGAGTATGTCCCCCTCGCCCTGCTGCTCATCTATTTCGTCGAAACCGGCAACCAGACCCCCTGGCTTATCCATCTGCTGGGGAGCGCCTTGCTGCTTGGCCGCCTCTGCCATGCATTTGGCATGAGCCGCACGCCGGAGAACTTCCGTTATCGGGTTGTGGGAATGGGGCTGACCTTCACTGTGATCCTGGTGAGCGCGGCCCATATCCTGATCACGGCGCTGCTCCCCTGACCCGGCCGTCACGAATAGCTGGCGAAGCGGTCTGGCAGCCATCCCTATCGGCTATTCTTCACTGCACAGATAGTCGCAACAGTGCTGCTTAAACAAGCCCGATTCAGGAGCGCGATATGAAGTGGATTGGCTGGTTACTGCTTGTCGGGCTGACTCCCGTTGCCCACGCAACCCCGCTAAAGCTGGCGGCAGCGGTCGAACACACTGCGATATTGCGCCCTTTTATTCATGACTGGTTTGGCCGGGCCGGCATCGACTTTCAGTTGATCCCCTGCACTTATGCCCGCTGCGAAAAGTTGATTGAGGCAGACCATGCCGTCGATGGCGATATGGCCCGGATCAAGGGCTTTGATCAGACCTATCCCCACCTGCTGCAGATCGGTGCCCCCATCTCGGAGGCGGCGATTTATGGTCAGCCAAGGGATAACCCGAGCTGGCCCCCTGCCAAGGATACCGTGATTGGCTGCCTGCGTGGCATCCAGTGGTGCGAGCGCTTCCTCGGCAACTATCAGGTCATCTGGTTGAACGATGAGAAGCAGGGGCTTGCCCAACTGCAACGAGGCAAAGTGGATTGGCTCATCAAGATGCGCCCCGCCTCTCAACCTGCACTGGCGTCCCCCTGGCAGAAGATCACCAAAGAGCAGGTCTTTCTCTACCTCGATAAAAAGCACCGCGCGGAAATTGCGGCCTTGCTCAAGGTACAGCTGGCGTTTATCAATAACGGCCGCTGGCTGGCGATGCAAAAGCAGTACCTCTCCGCCATCTAGCGCGGTTCTCGCAGCACCACACAGTGCCGATTACATGGCTGAAAAAACAAAAAGCCCTGCCAGATTGGCAGGGCTTTTTCAGTCAACCGCACAGCTGGGGAGTCAAGCTCCCGAACCGCTTACTGGTTGTGGGTAGAGCGACGTGGACGACGGGCCTGAGCCGGTTTGCCAGCGCCATCAGCCGGACGCTGACCACCTTGCGGCTTGGGCTTGCCACCGTTACCGGTACGTGCACCACCCGCATTGCCATTGGAGGCGGAACGACCGGCACCTTGACGCTGGCCTTGACCTTGCGGACGCGGCGCACGGCGCTGCTCGCTCGGATCGCGGGGCTCTTTGCGCAGCGGCGCGCCGATACCACGGGCGATGTTGTCGAGGGTCTCGCGGGAGGCTTCAAAACCGGCTACCTGCTCGCACGGGATGTTCTGCTTGGTCAGACGCTCGATCGCCTTGATAAGCTTCCCTTCATCGGCTGCAACCAGGGAGATGGCGTGACCGGCAGCACCGGCACGACCGGTACGACCGATGCGGTGAACGTAATCTTCCGCCACGTTCGGCAACTCGAAGTTGACCACTTGCGGCAGCTTGTCGATGTCCAGACCACGGGCGGCGATGTCGGTCGCCACCAGCACCTTGACGCTACCATCCTTGAAACCGGCCAGCGCGCGAGTACGGGCACCCTGGCTCTTGTTACCGTGTATGGCGGCGGCGCTGACGCCGTTCTTGTCGAGGGTCTCGGCAACACGGTTGGCCATGTGCTTGGTACGGGTGAACACCAGTACCTGCTGCCAGTTGTTGCTAGTGACCAGATGACTCAGCAGTGCGATCTTGTTGGCCTTGTCGCACGGGTGCACCAGCTGCTCGATACGCTCGGCGGTGCTGTTGCGCGGGGCCACTTCGATCACCGCCGGGTTATCCAGCAGACCGGTGGCCAGTTCGCGGATCTCGTCGGCGAAGGTGGCGGAGAAAAGCAGGTTCTGACGCTTCTTCGGCATCAGGGCCAGGATACGGCGGATGTCGCGGATAAAGCCCATGTCGAGCATGCGATCCGCTTCGTCCAGTACCAGGATCTCCACCTCGTCGAACTTGACGGCGTTCTGGTTATAGAGATCCATCAGGCGGCCAGGACAGGCCACCAGCACGTCCAGACCACGGCGAGTCGCCATCATCTGCGGATTGATGCTGACGCCGCCGAAGACGACGTGGCTGCGCATCGGCAGGTGTTTGCCGTAGTTACGCACGCTCTCGCCCACCTGGGCGGCCAGCTCGCGAGTCGGGGTCAGCACCAGCGCACGAATGCGGTTCGGAGACACCTTGCGCTTGCTCTCCATCAGACGTTGCAGCATCGGCAGGGTAAAGCCTGCGGTCTTGCCGGTCCCTGTTTGGGCCGCCGCCATCAGATCGCGGCCAGCCAGAACGGCGGGGATCGCTTGCTGCTGAATGGGAGACGGGGTGTCGTAGCCTTGTTCGGCAACGGCACGCAACAAGGGTTCGGCCAGACCGAGGGAAGTAAAACTCATAGTTACCTGCTAGAGATAGGGGCGCCGGGGATTTGTGGTGGGGCTCCTCTGCTGAGCCGATGCCATCTCACAAGATCTGGGCCTATTGAGAAAACAACGATTTCCCCGGGGAGCAGAGCAAAGGGGAAAGAATAGAGGCGCAGTCTAACGGAGTTGCCCGGGATAAACGAGAAAAATGTGATGCTCCTCCCAGCACGAACAGAAAATCCCCCACCTACCCCCCGAATAATCCCGTTGATTGATGTAGCACGCACCACACTATTAACTGGCAACACAATATCAGCCCTCGCAGGCATGGCTCGCAGGGCAAAAGCACGGGATAGAAGAACACAATAACGAGGTTTAACTATGACCACGTCATATCGTCCCCGCGGCAGCTGGCAGGCAAGGATTGGCCTGCTGCTTCTGCTGCTAAGCCCTGCGCTGCAGGCCAGTCAGACCCTGACCGTGGCCTGGAGTCACTGGCCCCCCTTCAGCCAAATCAACAACCGGGGTGAGCTGGATGGGCTGGATGTCAGCCTGACCCGCCAGATCCTCACCCAGGCGGGCTTTGCCCCCAAGTTTCGCGAGCTTCCCTGGGCGCGGGCACTGCATCTGGTAGAACACGATCAGCTGGATGTGGCGATGGCCGCCCTCCCTCTGCCGGAGCGCCAGAGCTATGCCCGCTTCTCGACCCCCTACCGCCAGAGTGCCTATGTACTGCTGAGCAATGACCCTATCCCGGGCCATCAGGATCGCTGGGCACAGCTCGATAATCTGTCCGCGTTGTGCAACGAGAAAGGGCTCAAGATAGGCAAGTTGCGCGGCACCCGCCCGATGCATCAGATGGATAGCTGCCCGGCGCTTAAAATGGCGACCGAATACAACGCCGATGAGCGGATGATCGATCTGCTGCTGGCTCGCCGCCTCGATGGCATCATCATGGAGTGGCAATATGCCCGCTACCGGCTGGCCCAGCTGGGGGCCGAAGAGTTTATCAGCTGCCAGCTGTTGCTACACCACCAGCCGGTCAGCCTGATGTTTGCCAAAAACAGCGTGAGCGAAGAACAGATCCTCAAAGTCAACGAGGCCATTCATGCCTTGCCCAAACCCCACAACAAGTTCTCGCCCCCCAGCTGTCGCTTCAATGCCGATCCTGGCGCCGCGGATCTGTTGACCCGCACTCTCCGCAAGCATTGACAGGATAAGCCGCCACCTGAAATAGCAAGGCGACCCGAAGGTCGCCTTTTGGTATTGTCGAACTTGATCTCCTGACTGATGGTGATCAGTCGATAAGCAGCAACAGCGATCAGCGCAGCTGCGGGGTATGGGTCAACACCCCCTGGTTCTGGGCGCGATGGCGCAGCAGGTGATCCATCAACACCAGCGCCAGCATGGCTTCGGCGATGGGCACGGCGCGGATGCCGACGCACGGATCGTGGCGACCCTTGGTGATCATCTCGGTAGCCTCACCCTCGGTGGTGATGGTCTTGCCCGGCACCGTGATGCTGGAGGTAGGCTTGAGCGCCATGCTCACCACGATATCCTGACCCGACGAGATCCCACCCAGAATGCCGCCCGCATGGTTGCTGGCAAAGCCCGCCGGGGTCATTTCGTCACGATGCTCGGAGCCTTTTTGCTCCACTACCGCAAAGCCGTCGCCGATCTCCACCCCTTTCACCGCATTGATGCCCATCATGGCGTGGGCGATGTCGGCATCGAGGCGGTCGAACACCGGCTCACCGAGGCCCACCGGCACATTGCGCGCAATGACCTGCACCTTGGCACCGATACTGTTGCCCTCTTTTTTCAGGTCACGCATGTATTGATCGAGCTCTTCCAGCTTGCCCGCATCGGGGAAGAAGAAGGGATTCTGCTCGATCTGCGCAGCGTCAAACGCCTCGGCCTTGATGGGGCCAAGCTGGGAGAGAAAACCGGTGATCTCGATGCCATGCACCTGTTTCAGGTACTTCTTGGCAATGGCTCCTGCCGCCACCCGCATCGCAGTCTCACGGGCAGAGGAGCGACCACCGCCGCGATAATCCCGCTGACCATACTTCTGGTGATAGGTGTAGTCAGCGTGACCCGGCCGGAACAGATCCTTGATGTCGGAGTAATCCTTGGAGCGCTGATCGGTGTTCTCGATGAGCAGGCCGATGGAAGTGCCGGTGGTCTTGCCCTCAAACACCCCGGAGAGGATCTTCACCTCATCCGGCTCACGGCGCGGCGTGGTGTAGCGAGAAGTGCCCGGCTTGCGCCGATCCAGATCCCCCTGCAGATCCGCTTCGCTGATCTCCAGCCCAGGCGGGCAGCCATCGACCACGGCGCCCAGCGCCAGGCCGTGGCTCTCGCCAAAGGTGGTGACCCGAAAGAGTTGACCAAAACTGTTCCCTGCCATGCGCGCTCCTGCTTAGTTCTTGTAGATGGCGAAATGATCCTGATACTGCACCAGCTCTTCACGGGTCATCACAAAGACGCCGTGACCGCCGTTTTCGAATTCAACCCAGGTAAAGGGGATCTCGGGGAACTGGGCTTCCAGATGGATCATGCTGTTGCCCACTTCGACCACCAGCACGCCGTTATCCTTGAGGAAATCTGCCGCATGGGCCAGCAGACGCTTGGTCAGCTTGAGACCATCGGAGCCGGACGCCAGCGCCAGCTCGGGCTCGTGACGGAACTCGTCCGGCAGATCCGACATATCTTCGGAGTCAACATAGGGCGGGTTGGAGACGATGAGATCGTACTTGTCGCCCGCTGGCAGATCGCGGAACAGATCGGAGCGGATCGGAATGACCTGCTGCTCCAGCCCGTGATCGTTGATATTGCGCTCGGCCACGTTCAGCGCATCGATACTGATGTCGATGGCATCCACTTCCGCTTCCGGGAACTCGTGGGCCATGATGATGGCAATACAACCGGAGCCGGTGCACAGGTCCATGATCCGGGTCGGTTCATGTTTGAGGAAGGGCGCGAAACGGTTGGCCACCATCTCCGCAATGGGGGAACGGGGAATGAGCACCCGCTCGTCCACGTAGAACTCCCAACCGGCATACCAGGCCTTGTTGGTCAGATAGGCGGCCGGTACTCGCTCCTGTACCCGGCGGATAATCAGCTCGGCGATACGGTGACGCTCGCTGCTGGTCAGACGGGAGTGGCGCATGGCCGGGTCTACATCCGGTGGCAGATGTAACGCGGGCAGTACCAGCTGCACAGCTTCATCCCAGGCGTTGTCGGTTCCATGACCGTAAAAAATCCCGGCGTCGTTGAAACGACTCATGGCCCAACGCAACATGTCCTGGATGGTGTGCATCTCGGCAACCACCTCATCGATAAATATCTTGTCCAAATCCACCTCCAAGTCGAGTAATATCCGGCCCGAGCCCCGTTTACGTTGCGGGCAAGACGCATACCTAATACATGAGCATCTGATGAAAAAAACGCCCTCACCGACAGACGAGGAAACCCTGCTGTTCCGCGATGCGATAAAAGGTACTCGGAAAATCAAGCAAGATACCATAAGGGCCGAGTTACGCCCGGTCAAGCAGAAACGCGAATTGCGCGAAACCCGCGAAAAGCTTGGGGTTGACCACTATTTCAGCGATGAGTATCAACCCCATCTCGACGATGATGGGCCGACCCGTTACGTGCGCGAAGATGTGTCAAAATTCGAGCTGAAAAAGCTCAAGCGGGGGATTTATCCGCCGGAGATCTACCTGGACCTGCACGGCATGAACCAGCAGCAGGCAAAACAGGAGCTGGCGGCCCTGCTCACCCTCTGCCAAAAAGAAAACATTCACGTCGCCTCAGTGATGCACGGCATCGGCAAACATATTCTCAAGCAGCGCATTCCCAGCTGGCTGGCCCAGCACCCCAATGTTCGCGCCTTCCATCAGGCTCCCCGCGAATGGGGTGGCGACAGCGCCATTCTGGTGTTGCTGGATATCGAAGAGTAGTTAGCCAAACGACCACACTATACTGAATATCAATATGTTATTCGCCGTGGAGGTCGCATGTTTACACAGGGTTCCCATGCCGACATAAAGTCATCTCTCGACGCCATCGGCGCTGCCGTGGCGGTGTTCAGCCTCGACAAGGATGATCACTTTGTGCTGGTCTCTGCCAACGATACCTTTGCCAAGGCGTTCGAGTTGGATGTCCTTGGCAGCATTGGCAAACAGCTGAGCGAGATGTTTCCCCGCTACATCACCAATACCATCGAGCCGCCAATGCACGAATGTGTGCGCATGCAGACCGGGCTCGAGAGCGAGCTGCCTATCGACAGCCTGTCGCGTACCAGTTGGTGGCGCTTTATTCTCTCCCCCATCATCCCCGAGCAGGCACGGATCAACCGGATCATCGTGACCGCCATCGATATCACTGCCAAAAAGCAGCTGGAAGAGGCGCTCACCACCAGTCGCCGTCGCTTCGAAGCAGTGGTCAACTCGGCCTATGACGGCATCATCAGTGTCAGCAGCGAGTCACGCATCGAGCTTATCAACACCGCCGCCTGTGAGATGTTCGGCATCGACGAAAGCTATCTCGGCAAGCGGCTGGAAACCCTGCTTCCCCAGCGTTTTCGCGCCAATCACGAGACCTATTTCAAAGCCTTCAGCAGCTCCCCCATCAATTCGCGCCCGATGCATGCCCGCGCCTCGGTGATGGGTCTGCGACGCGACGGCAGCGAATTTCCGCTGGAGGTGACCATCGCCAAGATCAATCTGGGCCCGACCACCGAGATGACCACCATCTTGCGGGATATCTCGGAGCGAGCCCGACTGGTGGAGGAGTTGAAGGTCGCCGCCACCACGGATCCCCTGACCGGCATTGCCAACCGGCGCCGCTTCAACGAGCTGGTCAACGCCGAGATGCAGCGCTGCCAGCGTTTCGGCCATACCATGAGCCTGCTGCTGATCGATATCGACCACTTCAAGGAAGTCAACGATACCTTTGGCCATCAGCAGGGAGATCTGGCAATCCTGAGTCTGGTGAAACGGATCAGCAAACAGCTGCGGGAGGTGGACATGCTGGGTCGCTGGGGTGGCGAGGAGTTTATCGTACTGCTACCGGAAACCTCCCTCGAGCTTGCCTGGGCCAGCGCCGAGCGGATCAGGCTAGCCATCGAATCCCAGCACCATGCACTGGAGGGGGCTCTTGAAATCTCCCTCACCATCAGTATCGGTATCAGTGCCAGCAAGGGCAGCCATGACACTGTAGAGAAGATGGTTAGACGAGCCGACACCGCCCTCTATCTGGCCAAGAAACAGGGGCGCAACTGCTGCCGCAAAGAGTAGCCGGAGCCGACTTAAGGACGCACGCCCCTGCCCTCTGATGACACTCTAACCTGTGCCTGCAGAGATAACCAACCGCAACGAATACAAAAGACAGCGCTACTCTCTTCGGTAGCGCTGGTTGTTTCGTTCTGCTTTTGGTGCGCTTTTCAATCACAACCATCAAGGGGACGGCTAAAGCGCAGTGGGCCACCATCAGCCAGAGAGAGCCTCACCGACAGCATGCCGCCGTTGGGCAATTGCCACTCGAAGAAGTCATCAAATCCGGCAATCGTTACGGCGCGGATCACCTTGGCGACCACACCGTGCGCCACCAGCAGTATCCGCTCCCCTTGCATGGTCGAAGCAAGTTCCGTGAGTCCCTGTGAGACCCGGGCAATCACCTCATCAATAGTTTCACCACCGGGAGGAGCATCAGCCCAGCGCCGGGTGATATTGCGCGCCCACAGTTCGGGATAGCGTGTTCTCGCCTCTACCTGCGTCAGTCCTTCAAACAGGCCGACATCCCGCTCACGAAAGGCAGGCACAAGCTCCACTGACAATCCCAACTGGCGAGACAAGATGGCAGCGCTCTCCCTTGTTCGAAGCAGAGGGGATGCCAGCAGCCGATTGAATGGCAGCTCTGTCACAGCTACCTTCTCAGCCAGACAAGAGATCTGGCGCACGCCATCGTCATTGAGCCCGATATCCAGCGCGCCCTGATAACGCCCTTCCGCATTGGCCTGCGTCTCGCCATGGCGGATCACCACCAGTTCCATGGTGTACTCCTCTTTCCTGCTATCTGCTTAGTGATTAAACCGCATGCGACTTCCCATCCGGATAACGAGACGACAATCCCCATTCATCTACGCACCTCAACAATTATTTTAAATCGAGCAAGATTACCTCGCTCCCAGTGAAAATAATCTGCTGAACTACTCACGCTCATCCGTAAAAAAATGGATACACATGACTTTTACATCCAATATGTTCATTTTTCATTCTGAGAAATAAATAGCGAGCCGGGTGATGCCATGAGTTGATAGATGGGAAGAATAAACACCCTCATCATAAATAAGACAAAGATGGCGTCATGGGTGTGCTCTTCGAACCCATTGTTTAGCAAAACATCACTCAACATTTTTTGCATATTACTAACAGCAAAGTTCAAACATTACCCCCTGCCATCAATAAAGTTTGATATGGCCGTGTACGTCACTTTAAACGGGAAAAAAAAGTTGGCCAAAAAGTACTGTTTCCCCTCCAGATTGATGGATCTCCTTTTAATCTCTGCCACATATTATCCCTCAACGTACAAATATATTAAAAGGGGGCTAAGCCCCCTCTCCTTATCAATCAATGGATGGACTGTCTCTTTATTGGGTTGTCACCAACGCCCAGGGGCCACCTTTGGCGGGATCATCCCCTTGTGTCCACCATTTGGCCTGATAGACGGCTCCCTTGTAGCTCACCTTGCTGCCCGCGGTGTAGACCTTGGTCGCTTCCCATGCCGGGTTGCCACCGATGGGTGGTTCACTCGGATCGACCGGTGGTGGAGTCAGTTTGTCCACAACCCGCACTTTCGGCCAGTTGGCGTGGGAGCCGTAGAAGTTGGTCACGCACTTCTCGTAATCACCCGGCACCAATGCAGAATAAGCAGTCTGGAAGCCCACCAGCTCGCACTCGAAGGAGTAACCACCCGGGCGATCCGGATAGTATTTCCAGTTGCCATCCCAGTTGGTGTAGAGCACGTCGGTGGCGCCGTTGAGATTGAGGCTGCCATAGGGAGTCTGCTGCCAGCAGGTGTTCTTCTCATCCGCCTTGATCGGGATCTGGTAGTGGTTGACCAGCCCTTCCCAGTAGCGGATGCGATTGACCGGCTGCCCCTTGTCCTTGTTCTGCTCGCCACACTCGATGCCGCCGTTGATGACGTTGATGGTGGTACCGAAGCCATAGCCGATACCGGCATCCACTTCCCGTTTGGAAGGTACCCAGGTGCGATCAATCACGTGCAGCATGGCCGGTTTCGGGGCCTGCGGGGTGAGGAAAAACCAGATGGCAGAAGCGAGGTTGAGCCAGGAGTCCGCCACCAGCCCTGGGTTGTTGAGCAGCACTGAGGCGTCGCCATCAAACATCGCCTCGGAGAAGGCGCCGTAGTTGAAGTGGTAAGAAAGCTGCTTGGCGCCGCGGCCGAAATACCCCTGACCCGTGCTGCAGGGCCACTTCTTGTTCTGCCAGTCGTTCTGGCCACAGCCGGTGGTGTAGCCGGTCTGTCCCTCTGACCAACCCATCTCCCGCACATGCACCAGCGCCTGTTGCCACTCCTCCAGCCCCAGCGGGTTATCGGAGACGTTCTCCTTGGCAATATGGCCACCGGTCTCCTGAGAGAAGTGGGCAAAGGCCGTCACAATGGATTTTTTACAGATCGCATCAGCATCGCGACCGTCAGTATATTCGCCACAGAACGCAGGGAATTTACCGATGGCTCGCAAGAAGCGGACATAAGTATATTCCGGCGCTGCCATCTGGGTTAAATATTCCCATTCAGATTGGGGAAATACCCGTTCAACCCGCTTTACGTTGTCAGGATTGCTTGCCAGACCCGGTTCAATGGCATCAACGATTTTATTTGACCGGGTCGCCAATGCCTTGGCCCATATTGCATACATGGGATTAGCCGTCTTGGCTTTTTCCATGGCTGCCAGATCCGGGGCCGCAATCACATATCCTCCCGCATTTTGCGGATCGGGTTGAATATTCATGGCTGCACTCATTGCGGCATAGCTTGGTAATGCGCAGGCGGCAGCGATCAGCCAGGCACAACGCTTGGGTTTGAACATGTTTATCGTCCTTGTTTGAATTAATGCGTTCCAAGAGTAGGTGTTTCAACAACTAAATTCACGATGAGAATTAAGAAATAGGCAGAATTTGTGAGCCATTTCACCTTGTGATATTCAGTGCAGCTGAAACAAAGAAAATGAACCCAAACGAAAACGCCACAGCGTGATCTGTCGCCCATTTTTAGAACAGTTGAGACGGTCAGGTGACCAGCCATACGGTCATTGTTCGTGATGAAAAAAATGGCTGACAGGCTCAAGCTGTCAGCCATCATCAATGTTCAAGAAAAATGCTCAAAATAGCCGGATATCAGGCACGCACGGCGCGGATCAAGATATTGCGCGGGGTCATGGGTTTGGCACAAAACTCCCCCACTTCGACCCGATAGCCCTGCTCTTGCAAAAAGAGCGCGCGATCTAGTGCCAGCCAGATCTCGAGGGGACGGCGAAACAAATGACGCACCAGCTCCATGCGAGCGACATCGCCAAAGCGGCGCTCCCCGTGTTCCAACCAGGCGGGATAGTCGAGCCCGGCGGGCAGCACTATCCCTTTGCGCTCGGAAGCCCAAACGCAGAATGCCTCGAAGGTGCCGGTCAGCAGGCTCTTTTGCATATTGGGCACCGACAGATACTCATCCACCCCGCGCACCTGACGCTGCAGGCAGTCAAACCCGAGCCGCCACACCACTTCCTGCTCGCGCAGGCGGGCGATCCGCGCACCGCCGGTCACCGTCTCCTGTAGCGGCAACTTGAGCTCCGCTTTGCTCAACACCAGCTCGCTGGCGCTGGCCGCGGCTGACAGCGGGCGATAGTGGCTGGTACGGATCAGGTGGTAACAACAGGGAGAGATGGTCACGCCGCTGGCACTGCGCTCGGCCACCCGCTCCAGCAGATGGGTGTGCAGCTCGCCGCAGGCATGGAGTGCCATAGCGTGATGTTCGGTGGCGATCAACGCCGCCGACTCGGGGGCAAAGGCATCGGCGCAGGTAAAGGTCATATTGGCGCCATCCCGCTCGGCCAGCAGCCGACCTTCGTCACAAAGCTGCCCTTGCAACTCCAGACTGAGGATCGGAGCCTGTCGATGAAGTGACACCAGCCGCCCAAGGTGGCCCTTGCCAGCACACCACTCCAGATAGGGGCCCTGATGGGCAGGCAGACAGGCGGTGAACGACTCGATCTGGGCCTGCTTGCGCCCCGGCATATGCAATGCCATCTCCTTGCTGCAAGTGATGGGCTCAGGGGTAAACGGGGCAAGCTGGCTGAGTTGCTGCAGCTCGGCTCCCTCGGCAATCCAGGGGGCAAGCAACGTGCTGAGTGCATCCATATCCGCATCGAGCTCTGCCAACTGGCCGAGCGTCAGCCCATTGAGCAACGCCGCCAGTTCGGGCGCCTCATCGGCAAAGGCTATGGTCAAATGATGATATGGCTGATATTGCCACCAGCGTCGGTAGCGGGTGAGCAGTCGATCCAGTTGTTGAAAACGTTGAGCCAGCACGAATGCCCCTGCCTTGCAGTCAAAAAGGAGGCTCATTCTAGCGATCCCGCTTCAAATTGCACTCTCAATACCTGACGAGCTGTACCGCGCAACAGCACCGTCAACCCTGTGAGCCAGGGCAGACCTGACAAAGTACGGGGTTTTATGCTATATTCCGCCCCCTCTTTCACGCGCCCCGCCAACGCGGGACGCTTTACACTAGCTATGGGACCAACAACATGACCATCAACGCCATTCTGCAAGCGCGCGCGGGCGCCAAGTGTGAACTGTGCAGCGCCGAGCAGGCGCTGACCGCCTTCGTGGTGCCTCACTCCCCCGCCAGCGACGATGATCACAGCGTTGCTATCTGTGACACCTGCCGTGGTCAGCTGGAACAACCGGATACCATGGTGGTCAACCACTGGCGTTGCCTGAGTGACAGCATGTGGAGCCAGGTGCCTGCGGTGCAGGTGATGGCATGGCGCCAGCTCAAAGCGCTCTCCGGCAAGGGTGAAGTGTGGGCTCAGGATCTGCTGGACATGATGTACATGGAAGACGAAGCCAAGGCCTGGGCTGAAGCAGGTATTGCTGACGAAGATGATGACAGCGTACCGACTGTTGACTCCAACGGCGCCGTGCTGCAAGAGGGCGACTCCGTCACCCTGATCAAGGATCTGGACGTGAAAGGCGCCGGTTTCACCGCCAAGCGCGGCACCCTGGTCAAGGGCATCCGTCTGACCAACAACCCTCTTCATATCGAAGGCAAGGTCAACGGCGTGCAGATCGTACTGGTTGCTGCCTACCTGAAAAAGGCCTAAGCCAGGGGCGATTGCTCGGCTGTCTACTGCCAGAGCACAAGCACGACGAAAAAGGATGGTGTCACGCCATCCTTTTTTATGCCTGCTTGCCACAAACGACAAACCTGAGCCCATAAGGCCAGCCAAAGCAAAAAGGCGCATCCGGATGGACGCGCCTTCTTTACAGGGCCGATACCGTTAACCGGCAGCGAAAACGGTCACTCAGGAGGAGAGCTTGCCATCCAGCTCGGCAATCTTGGCCGACCAGTAGGCCGGGCCGGTTTCGTGGATATTGTTGCCTTCGGAGTCGACCGCAACAGTCACCGGCATATCTTCCACTTCAAACTCGTAGATCGCTTCCATGCCGAGATCGGCAAAGGCCACCACGCGCGCCTTCTTGATAGCCTTGGCAACCAGATAGGCGGCGCCGCCCACCGCCATCAGATAGACGGCCTTGTGCTGCTTGATGCTCTCGACGGTTTTCGGGCCACGCTCGGATTTGCCGATCATGCCGATAAGGCCAGTTTCACCCAGCATCATGTCGGTGAACTTGTCCATCCGGGTGGAGGTGGTGGGGCCAGCCGGGCCAACTACTTCGTCACGCACCGCATCGACCGGGCCAACGTAATAGATGAAGCGGTTGGTGAAATCGACTCCTTCCGGCAGCCCTTCGCCATTTTTCAGCATGTCGGCGATACGCTTGTGGGCGGCGTCGCGACCGGTGAGGATCTTGCCGGAGAGCAGCACGGTATCACCGCTCTTCCAACTGGCCAGCTCGGCCTTGGTGATGCCATCGACGTTGACGCGGCGCACGTTTCCACCCGCTTCACGGGTGATCTCCGGCCAGTCACTCAGTTTCGGTGGGGTCAGCTCGGCGGGCCCTGAACCATCCAGCTCGAAGTGAACGTGGCGGGTGGCGGCGCAGTTGGGGATCATCACCACCGGCTTGGAGGCGGCATGAGTCGGCGCAGATTTCACCTTCACATCCAGCACGGTAGTGAGGCCGCCCAACCCCTGGGCACCGATCCCCAGCTTGTTGACCTTGTCGTAGAGCTCGACCCGCAGCTTCTCTTCAGTGGTTTGCGGGCCACGGGCGATCAGCTCCTGAATGTCGATGTGCTCCATCAGGGCCTCTTTGGCCAGCACCGCCGCTTTCTCGGCGGTACCGCCGATGCCGATGCCCAGCATGCCGGGGGGGCACCAGCCTGCGCCCATGGTCGGCACGGTTTTCAGTACCCACTCGACGATATCGTCAGAGGGGTTGAGCATCACCATCTTGGATTTGTTTTCGGAGCCGCCGCCTTTGGCAGCGATGCTCACTTCCACCTTGTTGCCGGGGATCATGTCGATATGGACCACGGCAGGGGCGTTGTCTTTGGTGTTTTTGCGACTGCCGGCCGGATCGGCCAGCACGGAGGCGCGCAGCGGGTTGTCAGGATTGGTGTAGGCACGACGGGTCCCTTCGTCCACCATCTCCTGCACCGTCATGTCGCTGTCCCACTGGACTTGCATGCCAATCTTGACGAAACAGGTCACGATGCCGGTGTCCTGGCAGAGCGGACGATGACCTTCGGCGGACATGCGGGAGTTGATCAGGATCTGGGCCAGCGCATCTTTGGCGGCCGGGTTGGCCTCACGGTCATACGCCGCTTTGGCAGCCTGAACAAAATCCAACGGGTGGTAATAGGAGATGTACTGGAGGGCATCTGCGATAGAATCGATGAAATCCTGTTTTTTTATAATGCTCATATCATCCTCACTGGTCCTTGTCTCTGCCACGGAGCAGGGCAAGGGCTTCCATATGATGGGCCATGCTGACGTGCTGGCTAAAAACTATCAACCAGCAAAAAACGAACGACACGGCAGTTTTTTCTTAAGTCACCGACACCTATGATACGCTTGCCCACCAGCACCGACTAGGGTTCGGGAACCAAACTGTTGCCTGTGTAACATAAAATGACGCCAACACTTCATATCCATCATCTAGACCATAGTGCTGAACTCCATCAGCTTTTTGCCCGCCAGCAACATCAGCCGTGGGCTATGTTGCTGGAATCGGCGGGACCACTCGGCGCCGATAACAGCTTTGATATCATCACTGCCGATCCGCTGGCGACCCTCGAAACCCGCGGCCAGGTCACCACTCTCACCTGGCATGGTAAGAGCAGCGAACACAGCGAAGATCCCCTCGCTCTGCTGGCCCATACCCAACAACAGCTGCTGGGGGAGCTGGCACTGTGCGCCACTCACCTGCCCTTTATTGGCGGCGCCCTCGGTCTCTTTGGCTATGATCTGGGCCGTCGCTTCGAGCGACTGCCGATGCAGGCCGCCGCCGATATCGCGGTACCGGACATGGCAGTGGGCATCTACGACTGGGCGCTGCTGCGCAATGTGGCGACCGGCGACTGGCAGCTGGTGCACTGGGGGGATGAAGCGGGACTGGCCAACCGGCTGACCTGGCTAGAACAGCAGCAGGCCAAACCGGCCCCCGCTTTTGCCTTGCAGGGGACGTGGCAGAGCAATATGAGCCGCGCCGAGTATGGCGAGAAGTTTGCCCGCATTCAGGCATATCTCGCCGCGGGGGATTGCTACCAGATCAACCTGACCCAGCGTTTCAGCGCCCCCTATCAGGGGGATGAGTGGCAGGCCTATTGTCTGCTGGCAACCGCCAACAAGGCACCCTTCTCAGCCTTTATCCGCCTGCCGGAGAGTGCGCTGCTGAGCCTCTCTCCCGAGCGGTTCCTGCTGCTTGATGGCCGTCATATCGAAACCAAACCCATCAAGGGCACTCGCCCTCGCCACCCCGATCCGGCCATCGATCGGCAAGTCGCGCAGGAGCTGGCGCAGGCGGACAAGGACAGATCAGAGAATCTGATGATCGTTGATCTGCTGCGCAACGATATAGGTCGGGTCAGCCGGCCTGGCTCGGTCAGCGTGCCTCATCTCTTTGCGGTGGAGTCGTTTCCGGCGGTACATCATCTGGTCTCCACCATCCATGGTGAGCTGGATGAACGCTGGCAAGGAGTCGATCTGCTGCGCGCCTGTTTCCCGGGTGGCTCCATCACCGGCGCCCCCAAGATCCGCGCCATGGAGATCATCGAAGAGCTGGAGCCCCAGCGCCGCAATGCCTATTGCGGCAGCATCGGCTATCTCAGCCAGCATGGCCGGATGGATACCAGCATCTGCATTCGCACTTTGATCGCCGAAGCGGGTCGTCTGCACTGCTGGGCCGGTGGCGGCATCATCGCCGACTCCGACGCCGACAGCGAATATCAGGAGACCTATGACAAGGTCGCCCGCATCCTGCCGCCGCTGTCGGCGCTGTAACCCTCCCCACTGTCTGGCCAACGCACAGGAGAGCTCCCCACCATGGATCGCCACGAACTGCTGACCCGCTTCCAGTTGCAGCGACCCGCCCCGGCCCATCGCCTCGCCATCGGCGGGCTCAGTCCGGCGGCAGTGTTGATCCCGGTGGTGATGCGCGATGAGGGGCTCAGCGTGTTATTGACCCGGCGCAGCCCACGGCTGCGTCATCATGGGGGGCAGATCAGCTTCCCCGGCGGGCGACAGGATCCCGGCGACGAAAACCTCATTGCCACGGCGCTGCGGGAGACCGAAGAGGAGCTCGGCATTCCGGCCCGGCTGATCGAAGTGATCGGCACCCTCAACCCGCTCAATACTGTGTCACGATTCGAGGTACTGCCGGTGCTTGGGCTGCTCGATGGCAACTATCCCCTTATCCTGAGTCCGGATGAGGTGGATCACGCCTTCGAAGTGCCGCTGACCCATCTGCTGGATCGGCGCAACCACATCCCCCTGACCCTTTCCAGAGGGGGAAAAGCACACACCATCTACTGGATCCCCTGGCAACAGCACTTTATCTGGGGGGCTACCGCCAGCATGATCAACCAGCTAGCCCAGCATCTCGCAAAATAACAATTTACCTACATTTGGCTGCGCGAGATTTAATCATTAACACTAAAATAACGTGTCAATTGATAAACAATAATTGAATTTTTCTTGTTTTGATCACATTTCCATAAGAAAGTGCGGTTTTTCGTGCCGTAAAGATGAATTTGATCAACATTTTTGATTAGAAAAACCGTATCCTTGCGCCGACTTAATAAGAACCACACATTCGGGGTGAGATAGATGTCAAACACAGTCACTGGCACGCAGGGAGTTGCGGCGTCAACAGAGCAAGGGATCCGCTCTACTCAAACCACTCGTTGGGAAAAACGCGACTCTACCTGGGTCATCAGTCTGTTCGGGACCGCGGTTGGCGCGGGGATCCTGTTCCTGCCGATCAACGCGGGTATGGGCGGTTTCTGGCCGCTGGTCGTCATGGCGCTGCTGGTAGGTCCCATGACCTATCTGGCACACCGTGGTCTGGCCCGCTTCGTGCTCTCCTCCAAAAAGCCAAATGCAGACATCACCGAAGTGGTGGAAGAGCACTTTGGCGTGGGTGCCGGTAAATTAATCACCCTGCTCTACTTCTTCGCCATCTACCCCATCGTGCTGATCTATGGCGTGGGTATCACCAACACCGTGGAAAGCTTTATGGTCAATCAGCTGCAGATGAGTGCCCCACCGCGCTGGATCCTCTCCATTGTGCTGATCATGGGCATGATGTCGGTAATGCTGGCCGGTGAAAAGCTGATGCTGAAAGTGACCGAGCTGCTGGTTTATCCGTTGATCGCCATTCTGGCCGGTATCTCTTTGTACCTGATCCCTGACTGGACCGGTGCTGCGCTGGAGCAAGTGCCCTCTGCCAAGGATTTCGCCACTACCCTGTGGCTGACCATCCCGGTACTGGTTTTCTCCTTCAACCACAGCCCGGCCATCTCCAGCTTCTCCCTGGCCCAGCGCCGCGACCACGGCGATCAGGCTGTCGAGAAAGCCGATGCCATCCTCAAGCGTACCGCCATGGTGCTGCTGGGCTTCGTGATGTTCTTCGTCTTCTCCTGCGTCATGAGCCTGACACCGGCCCAGCTGGCAGAAGCCAAGGCCCAGAACATCGCCGTGCTCTCCTATCTGGCGAACCAGCATGCCAGCCCCATCATCTCCTACTTCGGTCCGTTGGTTGCGTTCGTAGCCATCGTATCCTCCTTCTTCGGCCACTATCTGGGTGCCCGTGAAGGTCTGAAAGGGATGATCGTGCAGAACATGCGCAAGTCCGGCAAAGAGCCGAACGCCAAGAAAGTCGAGATGTTCATTATCGCCTTCTTCATCCTGACCCTGTGGGGCACTGCCATTGCCAACCCTTCCATCCTGGGCATGATTGAATCCTTGGGCGGCCCGATCATCGCTACCATCCTGTTCATCATGCCGATGTACGCCATCAAGCGCGTACCGGCTATGGCGAAATATCAGGGCCATATCAGCAACGTCTTCGTTGCAACCATGGGCATGATCGCCATCTCCGCCATCCTCTATCAGCTGGTCGGTTAATCCCCTACCTGCCGCTGATAGCAAAAAGCCAGCCGAACACTCGGCTGGCTTTTTTTATTGCGTTGTCCCGTCCTGAATAGTCTTGCCACTCATCACGCAGTTATTGCAGCCACAGCACCTGAACTCACACAACAACCAAGGAAACAACCCTTATCCGGCAACCACATCATGATGTTTCAGGGCTTCGCACCGAACCTCGACCAACAAAAATGCCAGTCGGGTAAGCGACTGGCATCTCTTGATAAACACGCACTATCTCTGGCTGATTAGAGTGGTTGCGCTTCCAACAGGAACGGCGTGATACCGGTGATTTCCGGAATACCGAGCACCAGGGTGTCTTTCTGACCATTGCTACCCGGTTTCATGGTCAGATATGCAGTGACACTGGCGTTGCGATCGGCAAATTCGCGCATCCTTTTTTCCCAGAGCCCCTCATAAATTTTTCCCTCTTTGATATCAGCAGGCCCTGTCAAGGTATTGAAACTGCATGACCGATTGTTCCAACCAGTCAACGTCAGCTTGTTCAAACCTTGAGTGTTGGCCTCTGTCTCACCGCTTACAGAACACCCTTCTTTAAACAGGATGGTCAGCTTGATCCCCAAACCATTGTTGCTGCGCTCGGTTTTGAAATCTTGAAACAGTGCACTCTCCCCAAGGTTGTACCAGGAGTCCGCGTTGATAGGCGCAGTGACCATCGGCTGCAATGCCACTTGGCCGCCCCAATTCTGAATAGTGAGTGCAGAATCGATTTTGGCTTTGACGGGTCGATAATCGAGTACCCAGAGTGACTGGCTGCTTCCCGCCGTATCTGGCACAGACGCCACCTTGACCAACCCATCGACATTGGTATTGGACTTTTGCTCAGCCGAGTCGAAGGTACTGGGTTGGCTTTTGTTCACCAGCAACGACAACGTCAGTGGGTAACCCTCACCTTTATTCAGAGAAGAGAAGCCTTGAGGGAAGGTATAAGTGCTGACTGTGGCACTTCTTTTCTCAGCAATGTTCATCGCCCAACCCGTGCCCTCTGTGGACGCCGGATAGACAAGACCGACCGCACGATAACTGTCGTTGACCGGACGGTTGATTAACTGCCCCTGAGCGTCCATCAGGACGGGGAGATAGACGCCAGCCACCGGCAGCGCCCTCGGTTGCGGCTCCGGTGGCGTGGTACCACCACCACTATCTCCGCCACCACCACCGCAACCAACCAAACCTAATGCACCAATAATTGCCCACGAAAGCGTAGTTTTTTTCATTATTTAATCTCGTTTTTTAGCCTGAACCTTATTATTCCGCAGCTATTTTAACGGGGCAGCACCCGCACTGTCTGTCGGCTATTTGTAACCAAACATTTCATCAAAATGAATGTTTTCTTGCGCACTCCTCTCCTCAACACATTTAGGCCCGCTGATATAAAAAGCCCCTCACAGAGAGGGGCTGAATCGAAAAATCGAGCTACCGGCTCACGCCTCGCTGCTGGGCAGCGCGGAAGGTTCCAGCAGGGTTTCATCTTCGGCCATGCAAGCAGCGGCGGTGAACAGCACGTCGGTGGAGCTGTTCAGTGCTGTCTCAGCAGAATCCTGCAACACGCCGATGATAAAGCCGACGGCCACCACCTGCATGGCGATGTCGTTGCTGATGCCAAACAGGCTGCAGGCCAGCGGGATCAGCAGCAAGGAGCCACCGGCGACACCGGATGCGCCACAGGCGCTGACGGTGGCAACCACGGAGAGCAGCACAGCCGTTGCCATGTCCACTTCCATCCCCAGGGTATGTACCGCCGCCATGGCGAGCACAGTGATGGTGATGGCAGCACCCGCCATGTTGATGGTGGCACCCAGCGGGATGGAGACCGCATAGGTATCCTCCGGCAGACGCAGTTTTTCACACAGCGCCATGTTGACCGGAATGTTGGCGGCAGAGCTGCGGGTAAAGAAGGCGGTCACGCCGCTCTCTTTGAGGCAGGTCAGCACCAGCGGATAGGGGTTGCGCTTGATCTTCCAGAAGACGATCAATGGGTTGACCACAAAGGCGATAAACAGCATGCAGCCGATCAGCACCACCAGCAGTTGAGCATAGCCAAACAGGGCGTCAAAGCCGGTCTCTGCCAGAGTGGAGGCAACCAGACCCAGGATCCCGAGCGGAGCACAGCGGATCACCGCTTTCACGATGGCGGATACACCGTGAGACAGGTCAGTGATCAGCGCCTTGGTGCTCTCGTTGGCATGGCGCATGGCGATACCCAGACCGATGGCCCACGCAAGGATCCCGATATAGTTGGCATCCATCAACGCCTTGACCGGGTTGGTCACCACGTTGAACAGCAGGGTCTGCAGTACCTCGGTGATCCCGCCGGGCGGGGTGATCTCGGCAGTATTGGCCACCAGATGGAGGTTGGAGGGGAACAGGAAGCTGGCAATCACCGCGACCACGGCCGCAGAGAAGGTACCAAACAGGTAGAGCGCCAGCAGCGGGCGAATATTGGTCTTCTGACCCTGCTTGTGACCAATGATGGCCGCCATCACCAGTACGAATACCAGCAGCGGAGCTACCGCTTTCAGTGCACCAACGAACAGACTGCCAAGCAGACCTGCCGTTTTCGCCCACTCGGGCGCAAACAGTGCCAGCAAGATACCGAATACCAGACCAACCAGGATCTGGCTGACCAGGCTGGTGCTATTGACCAGCCGAAGGAGGGGGTGTTGTTGTGTCATCAAAAAAGTCCCTAAGCACCGTAGTGCATGAATCATGAGTCCTGTCTGCAACCACTCATCGGGAGACC
Source organism: Aeromonas sp. R4-2 (assembly GCF_040908295.1). NCBI lineage: Bacteria > Pseudomonadati > Pseudomonadota > Gammaproteobacteria > Aeromonadales > Aeromonadaceae > Aeromonas > Aeromonas sp. R4-2. Next base: position 308,971 of record NZ_JBFODL010000009.1, read on the forward strand.
CCTGTCGCCCGAATGTGGTGTCTGTGGCCAGCCTTCTGTCGGGCCGATCCGCCAGTCACCGGATTGCATGACGGAATATCCCATTCGCCATCTTTTTTTTCCAGAGACTCACCAAAAAATATCCCGTTTCCATCACAAAAAACCGCAACAAAACCTTAACCACAGCGCAACCACCCATTTTTGTACGTTTTATCGACACTCTCTGCCCTTACCCTCACGACCATTCCTGTGCCACCCGTGACCGTGTCGCTGTGCTATCATCACCCATTTGCCGCGGAGCCTTGCCATGATCCCATCCCTGCTCAACCAATATTTTGGTTTCTCCGCACTCAGGTCAGGTCAGGAGGCGGTGATCAGCCGGGTACTGGCAGGTCAGAGTGCCGCCGCCATCTTTCCCACCGGCGCCGGCAAGTCGCTCTGTTATCAACTGCCTGCCCTCGCCCTGCCTCACCTGACCCTGGTGATCTCGCCGCTGCTGGCGCTGATGCACGATCAGCTCACCTTCCTCAAAAGCAAGGGAATAAGCGCCGCCACCCTCGACTCAAGCCAGAGCCCAGAGGAGAGCCGACGAGTGATGCAGCAGGCGCTGAATGGCCAGCTCAAGATCCTGATGATCTCGGTGGAGCGACTCAAGAACGAGCGCTTTCGCCGCTTTATCCAGCAAGTGCCGCTCTCGCTGCTGGTCGTCGATGAGGCGCACTGTATCTCGGAGTGGGGCCACAACTTTCGCCCCGACTACCTCAAGCTGCCGAGCTATCGCCATGACCTGAAGATCCCGCAGGTGTTGCTGCTGACGGCCACCGCCACACCGGCGGTGATTCAGGATATGCAGACCAAATTCGGCATCGCGCCGGAGGGGGTCGTGGTCACCGGTTTCTATCGCCCCAATCTTGATCTGGCAGTCATTCCCCTGTCGCCCGACGCGCGGGATAGCTGGCTCGCACAGGAGTTGGCCAACGATCCGGCGGCCCCCACCATCGTCTACGTCACCTTGCAACACACCGCAGAAGCCTGTGCCGAGCAACTCATTAGAGAAGGGATCAACGCCCGCGCCTATCATGCCGGACTCGACTCGGCGCTGCGCAGCCAGATCCAGCACGACTTCATGGCGGGCAAGGTGGACTGCATCGTCGCCACCATCGCCTTTGGCATGGGGATCGACAAAGCGGATATCCGGCGGGTCATTCACTACGATCTGCCCAAATCCATCGAGAACTACAGCCAGGAGATTGGCCGCGCCGGACGAGATGGCCAGCCATCGCGCTGTATCGTGCTGGCCAACCAGAGCCAACTGCCGGTGCTGGAGAACTTCGTCTACGGTGATACGCCGGATTTGAGTGCCATCCTCCAGCTCCTTGCCATCATCAAGCAGAGCGGGAGCGAGTGGGAATTCACCCTGCTGCGCCTCTCCAACGACACCAATATCCGTCAGTTGCCCCTTAAAACCCTGCTGGTCTATCTGGAGATGGCAGGCATCATCACCCCGGCCTACAGCTACTACGCCGACTACCGCTTCAAGTTTGTGCTGGATAAAGGCGAGATAGTGAGTCGCTTCAATCCGGATCGTCGCCAGTTTCTGGAGCAGCTGTTCGCCTGCGCCCCGCAAGCGCGCAGCTGGTGCACCATGGACTTTGACGCCCTCTGGCAGGGCTATCAGGGGGAACGGCAGCGGGCCGTTGCGGCGCTCGACTACCTGCAGCAGCAAGGCTGGATCGAGCTTGAAAGCAAACAGATGACCGAGGTCTACCGGATCACCCGTCAGGAATGGGACAACGAGCAGGAAGCAAAAGCCCTGCACGCCCTGTTCCTGCAAAAAGAACAGAGTGAGCTGGCCAGACTGCAAGCCATGCTCGACTTTTTCACCTCAAGTGAGTGCATGAGCCACCGCCTCGCCCGCTATTTTGCCGATGAGGTGGCGCCGGTTCATTGTGGCCACTGTTCGGTTTGTCGCGGCGAGGTGGCACATCTCCCTCCCCTACCCTCACTGACCATGCCAAACGAGGCGGGGATCCGCGCCTGGTGTGATCCGCTGATTGCCAAGACAGGTTCGGTGGATGCTCGTGTTCTGGCCCGTTTCCTGTGCGGCATCACCACACCGCTGACCAGCCGGGTCAAGGCCAAATCGCTGGCGGGTGCAGGCCAGTTGGCCGCGCACCCGTTTGCCCGCGTCCTGGCGGCAGTGCAACAAGCCTACCCTTGATAGATGAGTGCTGGTGGCTTCAATAGCCACCAGCAGAAACAAGCGTTTAAAGACGCAGAAAAAGAAGACCCTCGCGGTTGCGAGGGTCAAGCCAACGGAAACGTGCTTAAACAGAGCTTGGTGAGGCAACAGTCAACTCTCTTGCTAAAGCATCTTGCTGCTCACACCTCGCCAATCTAGGGCACTCAAATTGTAGCGTCAATGTAAAAATTAGAGCCAAAACTCCAAACAAAGTGATTTACGTTGACGTTCACGTAATGACATTCTCATCCATAACCCCGCCAACCCGCAGCCCTATTGCCTTTCGTCAAACCCCTTAATCTTTTCGCAATAAGTTCCCTGTTTCCCATAAACATTTATTTTTTATGTCTTTGACATTTACCTCACTATCGTGGCAAAAATAATTTAACAGTCAGTAACATAGCGGTGTTGTTGACTGACCCTCCCCGCACAAGGATCGGGCAGGTTTCTTCAGAATTTAACCTATCAACCGTGATGGATTACTGGAGTCTGTTGACTAGGCTTTAAAAGCGCACAACACAAAAGCAGTCATCCACTTTTTTCAGGGTAAGCGACTATAACGAGGGCAAAGTTATGGGCATATTCGAGCATTACCAACAGCGATATGAAAAAGCGAGAGAAGAGGAATATACCATCCAGGAGTTCCTGGATATGTGTAAGCAGGACAAAGCCTGCTACGCCTCCGCAGCCGAACGTCTGCTGACCGCCATTGGTGAGCCGGAGATGGTAGACACCTCAGCCAACCCCAGACTGAGCCGACTCTTCTCCAACCGCGTCGTGGCACGCTATCCCGCCTTCAAGGATTTCTACGGGATGGAAGAGGCCATCGAACAGATCGTCTCCTACCTCAAACACTCCGCCCAAGGGCTGGAGGAGAAGAAACAGATCCTCTATCTGCTGGGCCCCGTTGGCGGCGGTAAATCCTCGCTGGCAGAGAAACTCAAATCCCTGATGCAGAAGGTGCCCATCTATCGCATTAAGGGCTCACCGGTCAACGATCACCCCTTCTGCCTGTTCGATATCGAAGAGGATGGGGAGATCCTGGAAAAAGAGTACGGCATCCCGCGCCGTTACCTGCGTCCCATCATGTCCCCCTGGGTGGCCAAACGCCTGCACGAGTTTGGCGGCGACATCACCAAGTTCAAGGTGGAGAAGGTCAACCCCTCCATCCTCGATCAGATTGCCATCGCCAAAACGGAACCGGGCGATGACAACAACCAGGATATCTCCTCACTGGTCGGCAAGGTCGACATCCGCATGCTGGAGCACTTCGCCCAGGATGACGCCGATGCTTACTCCTACTCAGGTGCGCTGTGTAAAGCGAACCAGGGGGTTATGGAGTTTGTGGAGATGTTCAAAGCCCCTATCAAGGTACTGCACCCGCTGCTGACAGCAACCCAGGAGGGTAACTACAACGGTACCGAAGGGCTCTCAGCCCTCCCCTTTGACGGCATCTTGCTCGCTCACTCCAACGAATCCGAGTGGCAGCAGTTCCGCAACAACAAGAACAACGAGGCCTTCCTCGACCGGGTCTACATCGTCAAGGTGCCTTACTGCCTGCGCGTCTCCGAAGAGGTGAAGATCTACGAGAAACTGCTGATCAACAGCGAATTGACCGAGGCCAAATGCGCCCCGGGCACCCTCGAGCTGCTGGGCCAGTTCTCGGTGTTGTCACGGCTGAAAGAGCCGGAAAACTCCAGCATCTACTCCAAGATGCGGGTCTATGATGGCGAAAGCCTGAAAGACACCGATCCCAAGGCGAAGAGCTATCAGGAGTATCGCGACTACGCCGGTGTAGACGAAGGGATGAATGGTCTCTCTACCCGCTTTGCGTTCAAGATCCTCTCCCGCGTCTTCAACTTCGACCACGCGGAAGTGGCCGCCAACCCGGTGCACCTCTTCTATGTGCTGGAGCAGCAGATCGAGCGCGAGCAGTTCCCGCAAGAGCTGCACGATCGCTACCTTGAGTTCATCAAGGGCTATCTGACCCCGCGCTATGTGGAGTTCATCGGCAAGGAGATCCAGACCGCCTATCTCGAGTCCTACTCCGAGTACGGTCAGAACATCTTTGATCGCTACGTCACCTACGCCGACTTCTGGATCCAGGATCAGGAGTACCGTGACCCCGAAACCGGCCAGCTGTTTGACAGAGCGTCCCTCAACAGTGAGCTGGAGAAAATTGAAAAACCCGCCGGGATCAGCAACCCGAAAGATTTCCGCAACGAAATCGTCAACTTCGTGCTGCGTGCCCGGGCCAACAATGCAGGCCGTAACCCCAACTGGACCAGTTACGAGAAGCTGCGCACCGTGATCGAGAAGAAGATGTTCTCCAACACGGAAGAGCTGCTGCCGGTTATCTCCTTCAACAGCAAAACCTCGGCCGAGGAGCAGAAGAAGCACGATAACTTTGTCGAACGGATGATGGAGAAAGGCTACACCCGTAAACAGGTGCGACTGCTCTCCGAATGGTATCTCAGGGTACGCAAGTCATCCTGACCCTGACTGTTCAAGGGGGAGTTATGGCGCATTTTATCGACCGCAGGCTCAACGGCAAAAACAAAAGCGCTGTCAATCGGCAGCGCTTCATCCGCCGCTACAAGAAGCAGATAAAACAAGCGGTCTCGGATGCTGTCTCCAAGCGCAGCATTCAGGACGTAGACAAGGGCGAGAGCATCAGCATCCCGACCAAGGATATCGGCGAGCCCCATTTTCATCAGGGGCACGGTGGTAAACGGGAGATGGTGCATCCCGGCAATGACCAGTTCGTCTCCGGCGACAAGATTGACCGTCCCAAAGGAGGGGGCGGCGGACAGGGTTCCGGCGAGGGACAGGCATCCAATCAGGGAGAAGGGGCCGATGATTTCGTGTTCCAGATCTCCAAGGATGAGTATCTTGATCTGTTGTTTGAAGACCTGGAGCTGCCCAGGCTGCAGAAAACCCAGCTCAACCAGCTGATGGAGGTGAAAACCTATCGGGCGGGCTACACCTCAAACGGGGTGCCCGCCAACATCAACGTGGTGCGTTCCCTGCAAAATTCGCTGGCACGGCGCATGGCGCTGCAAGCAGGCAAGAAACGCCAATTGCATGAACTAGAAGATCGGCTGGCCCTGCTGGCCACCGATCCCAACGAGCACTTTGCCGAAATAGCCCTGCTCGAGAAGGAGATCAGGGAGCTGAAACGACGGATCGATGCGGTGCCGTTTATTGACACCTTCGACCTCAAATTCAACAACTTCGTCAAACGGCCCGTCCCTTCCAGTCAGGCGGTGATGTTCTGTCTGATGGACGTCTCGGGCTCCATGGATCAGGCCACCAAGGAGATGGCCAAACGTTTCTATATCCTGCTCTATCTGTTCCTGAGCCGGACTTACAAGAACGTAGAAGTGGTCTATATCCGCCACCATACCCAGGCCAAGGAGGTGGATGAACACGAGTTCTTCTACTCCCAGGAGACTGGCGGCACCATCGTCTCCAGCGCCCTCAAGATGATGAATGACATCATCAATGAGCGTTATCCCGCCAACCAGTGGAACATCTATGCGGCGCAGGCATCGGATGGTGACAACTGGGCTGATGACTCACCGCAGTGCCGTGAAATTCTGGCGCGGGACATCATGCCAAGGGTGCGGTACTACTCCTACATCGAGATCACCACCCGTGCCCACCAGACCCTGTGGCACGAATATGAGTCGGTAGCCAGCCAGTTCCCCCACTTTGCGATGGAGCACATTCGCAAGGTCGAGGATATCTATCCGGTGTTCCGCGAGCTGTTCAAGAAACAAGCGGCGTGAGGAGGTCACATGATCGAAACAGAAAAACGTGTAGCGCCACTGGATGACGGACCAGACTGGAACTTCGATCTGCTGGAGACCTATCACCAGGAGATCGCCCGGGTCGCCCGTTTCTACAAGCTGGACACCTACCCCAACCAGATCGAGGTGATCACCGCCGAGCAGATGATGGATGCCTACTCCAGCGTCGGCATGCCCATCGGCTATCAGCACTGGTCGTTCGGCAAGCGCTTTATCCATACCGAGCGCAACTACAAGCGCGGCCAGATGGGGCTGGCCTACGAGATCGTCATCAACTCCGATCCCTGCATCGCCTACCTGATGGAGGAGAACACCATGCCGATGCAGGCGCTGGTGATGGCACACGCCTGCTACGGCCACAACTCCTTCTTCAAAAACAACTACCTGTTCAAGGCCTGGACCGATGCCTCCTCCATCATCGACTACCTGCTGTTCGCCAAGAACTACATCACCCAGTGTGAAGAGAAGCATGGCATCGAGGCGGTGGAGCAGCTGCTCGACTCCTGCCATGCCCTGATGAACTTCGGGGTGGATCGCTACAAGCGTCCCCAGAAGATCTCGATGGCAGAGGAGAAACGGCGCCAGAAGGCGCGGGAAGATTATCTGCAGACTCAGGTCAACGAGCTGTGGCGTACCCTGCCCAAGCAGCATAAAGCCGCTGGTGTGGAGGACAGGCGCTACCCCGCAGAGCCCCAGGAGAACATTCTCTACTTCATCGAGAAGAATGCCCCCTTGCTGGAGCCCTGGCAGCGGGAAGTGGTACGAATAGTGCGCAAAATCAGCCAGTATTTCTATCCGCAAAAGCAGACCCAGGTGATGAACGAGGGGTGGGCCACCTTCTGGCACTACACCATCCTCAATCACCTCTATGACGAGGGCAAGCTGAGCGATCGCTTCATGATGGAGGTGCTGCACAGCCACACCAACGTGGTCTATCAACCGGCCTACAACAGCCGCTACTACTCGGGGATCAACCCCTATGCGCTGGGGTTTGCCATGTTTACCGACCTGCGCCGCATCTGCGAGAACCCGACCGAGGAAGATAGATACTGGTTCCCCGACTATGCCGGCAGCAACTGGGTCGAAACCCTCCACTTTGCCATGCAGAACTTCAAGGACGAGAGCTTTATCAGCCAGTTCTTAAGCCCGAAAGTGATGCGGGATATGAAGCTGTTCGCTATTGATGACGACGATCTGAAGAACTATCTGAAGGTCTCCGCCATCCACAATGACGAAGGGTACCGTCAGGTGCGCAATACCCTGTCGGCCCAATACAACCTCAGCAATCTGGAACCCAATATTCAGGTCTACAACGTTGCCGTGAAGGGGGATCGCTCCCTCACCCTGCGCTATGTGCCCCACAACCGCATACCCCTTGGCGACTCACGCCATGAGGTGCTCAAACACCTCCATCAGCTGTGGGGGTTTGATGTAGTGCTGGAGCAGGACAACGGTGAACTGCCACCCGATATTATCGGCCGCTGCCCGGAGCGCAAACCGGGGATCTGATCCGTGACGTGATATCTCGACGGCCCACTTCGGTGGGCCGTTTTTTATCAGCGTTTGCCTCTGCTTGCATCATCGCAGCACAACCGGAACAAACCACAACATAGAAAGAGGCCCGCATGGGGTGCAGGCCTCTTTGCCTTGCGGTCAATCTGCAGCGGTTATCAGTAGAAGGTCTGCTGCTCTGCGGCCATCGCCTTGAGACAGGCACAGGGGGCGAACCGGTCGCCGTGGCGCTTCTGGTAATACTCCAGACGGCCAACCAGATGATCGATCCCGAGCGTGTCCATATAACGGAACGGGCCGCCAAGGAAAGGCGGGAAACCGATGCCGAAGATGGCACCGATATCACCATCACGAGCCGACGCCACCACACCGCTATCTAGCGCCATCGCCGCTTCGTTGAGCATCAGCAACACGCAGCGCTCGGCGATTTCCTGACGAGCCAGCTTGGCAGACGGCTTGATGCCGAGCACGCCATAGACGCTCTCATCCACCGTCTTCTTGCCCTCTTTGCCAGTCAGCTTGTTGCGCGGTGCCGCCTTGCCATAGAGATAGAAGCCCTTGCCGTTCTTGCGTCCCTTGCGATCATTTTGCAGCAGCTTGTCGAACGCCTTGGGCGCCTGGAACTGCTCGCCGCCCAGCTCTTTCTCGAGAATGGGGGAGATCTTGGCGCCCACATCGATCCCCACCTCATCGAGCAAGGTGATGGGGCCAACCGGGAAGCCAAAGTCCAGCAGCGCGCTATCCAGCACCTCCACCGGCTCCCCTTCCAGCACCAGTCTTGCCGCCTCATTCATGTAGGGCGCCAGGATGCGGTTGACGTAGAAACCGGCTTCGTCCTTCACCACGATGGGGGTTTTGCCCTGGGCACGGGCAAAAGCCAGGGTGGTCGCGACCGTCTCGGCACTGGTGCCAGCGTGGGGGATGATCTCCGCCAGCGGCATCTTGTCCACTGGGCTGAAGTAGTGCAGCCCCACGACTCGCTCTGGGTGCGCCGCCTCTGCCGCAATCTGGTTAATGGGCAGGGAGGAGGTGTTGGAGGCAAACACTGTGTGCTCACCACACTCACGCTCCACGTCCTTCACCATCTGGTGTTTGAGCGCGAGATCTTCAAACACCGCCTCCACCACCATGTCGACCCGGTGGAAACCGGAGTAGTCGAGGGTGCCGGTCAACAGGCTCATCTGCTTTTCCAATTCGCTGCGCAAGATGTGACGACGCTTGAGCTTCTTGGCCAGAATGTCATAGCTGTAGCGCATGGCATTGCCGATCCCGGCGCTTGCCACATCCTTGATCCGCACCGGCACGCCCGCCTTGGTAGCGGTGACGAACGCAATACCGCCCCCCATCAGACCACCGCCCAGCACGGCCGCGTGGCCCACCTTGCGCGGCTCGGCTCCCTGATAGGTGACCTCTTTCTTCATCTCGGTGGTGGCAAAGAAGATAGAACGCAGAGCGGCAGACTCAGCCGTCATCACCAGCTCGCCAAAGTGGCGGGATTCGGCGGCCAAACCGGCCTTCATCCCCTCCTCCACGCCGATGCGCACCACCTCGAGGATCCGCTCCGGCGCCGGGTAGTTGCCACGGGTCTTGGCTTTCACCCCCTTGCTGGCTTGATCGAACAGCACCTTGCGACCCAGCTTGTTGGTCTCCAGCACCTTGCCCTGCAGATCCCGTTTCAACTGATGGCGCGGTTTGCCCTTCTTGGCCAGCTTGATGGCAGCATCCAGCAAAATGGACGGTGGCACCACATCGTCCACCAGCCCCAATTTCTTGGCTTGTTTGGCCCGCACCTGCTTGCCGGTCAGCATCAGATCCAGCGCCTTGGCCACCCCGATAAGGCGCGGCAGACGCTGGGTACCGCCAGAGCCCGGCAGCAGGCCGAGCTGCACTTCCGGCAATCCCAGCACGGTTTTACCGTGATCGGTCACCACACGGCCATGACAGGCCAGCGCCAGCTCCAACCCGCCACCGAGGCAGGGACCATGAATGGCGGCGATCACCGGAATGGTCAGCCCCTTGATCTCGGCAAAGATCTCCTGCCCTTCTCGTGACAGGGTCTCGGCATCCTTGGCACTGGTGCAGGCGGCCAGCATGGTGATATCAGCACCAGCGATGAAGGAGTCCTTTTTGCCGGAGGTGATCACCAGCCCGATCAAATCCTTGTTGCGTTTTACCTCGTCCAGTACGGAGCGGATCTCCTCGACAAAGGCGGCTTTCAGGGTATTCATGCTCTCGCCCGGCACATCCATGGTGAGGATGCCGATGCCATCTTTGCGAACATCCAGGGAAAAAGTCTTAGCGCTCATCATTCAACCTCCAACACCATAGCCACGCCCAATCCACCCGCCGCACAGGCGGTGTTGAGCCCCAATCCCCCACCGCGACGACGCAGCTCGTGCAGGGTCTGGGTGATCATCCGCGCACCGGTCGCGGCAAAGGGGTGGCCATAGGCCAGCGAACCACCGAGGACGTTGAACTTCTCCATGTCCACCTCGCCGATGGCCTGATCGCGGCCCAGCTTGTCACGGGCAAACTCGTGGCTGGCAAACATCTTGAGGTTGGCCAACGTCTGGGCGGCAAAGGCTTCGTGCATGTCGATAAGCGTCAGATCGCTGAGCGTGATTCCGGCTCTGTCCAGCGCCAGCGGCGTAGCGTAGGAGGGCCCCATCAGCATGTCTTGCCAGACATCAATGGCCGAGAAGGCGAAGCTGCGGATATAACCAAGCGGCTCGAGGCCCAGCTCTTTCGCCCGCCCTTCGCGCATCAACAGCACGGCAGCGGCGCCGTCAGTGAGCGGGGTGGCATTTGCAGCAGTGACTGTGCCATGGACCCGGTCAAACACCGGCTTGAGCTTGGCGTAGCTCGCGAGATCCGAGCTTTCACGAATATTGTTGTCCCGCTCGAGCGGTGATTTGTAGGGCGGTACATGAGCGGTAAACACCTCACCGCTGAGCTTGCCATCGGCCCAAGCCTGCGCGGCCAGGGTGTGGGAGCGATGAGCCAGCGCATCTTGCGCCTCGCGGCTGATCTGGTGGCTCTTGGCCATCTGCTCAGCGGTCTGCCCCATGGAGAGGCCGGTCGAATATTCCGCCACAGCGGGCGGCACCGGCAGCAGATCCTTGACTCGCAGCTGACGCAGAATATTGAAGCGCTGCTGCAGATTGCGCGCCTTGTTGAGATCCACCAAGGCGCGAGCCAGCTTCTTGCTCACCCCGATAGGCAGCACGGAGGAGGAGTCAGCACCGCCGGCGATGGCGATGTCTACGGTACCGGCCATGATGGATTCGGTGACGTTGGCCACCGCCTGAAAACTGGTGGCGCAAGCGCGGGAGACGCTATAGGCATCGGTATTGACGCTCATGCCGGTACCGAGCACGATCTCGCGGGCAATGTTGGGGGCTTCCGGCATCTGAACCACCTGACCAAACACCAGCTGGTCGATAAGCTTGGGATCGAGATCGGTACGGGCGAGCATCTCGCTCACCACCAGTTTGCCGAGATCGACTGCAGGCACGCCATGAAAGGCGGTAGCCTGCTTGGCAAAGGGGGTACGCAGCCCCGCCACGACGGCAATCCGTTCGCCCTGGCGAGTCGTCAGTTTCAATGGCTGTTTCATCCTGGCTCCTTGGTTTAAAAGGCAGAGGTCTGACCTCATTGCGCCACATCTTAACAATCCAATCACAAGTTTCATACAGCTGATTGAAACTAAATTAAGCACGGCAAGGCCCCTTTGCTCGCCCTTGGGGAGCAACTGGAGTATAAAAAGATCAACTTCCATAAAAACAACGGGTTTATCGCATGGCAGCGGCCGAGTTCAGAGCACTTAGGGACTATCTTGGCAGTCAGATCCTGGGGCAGGAGGAGCTAATAGAAGGGCTCCTGATTGCCCTGTTATGTGAAGGACATGTGTTAATCGAAGGGGCCCCCGGCCTTGCCAAAACCCGCGCCGTCAAGGCGCTTGCTGGCGCCGTTGAGGGGCGCTTTGCCCGTATCCAGTTTACCCCCGACCTGCTACCCGCCGATCTCACCGGCAGCGAGGTGTTTCACCCGCAGGATGCCAGTTTTGTTTTCCAGCCAGGCCCCCTATTCAACCATCTGGTGCTGGCGGACGAGATCAACCGGGCGCCGGCCAAGGTGCAATCAGCGCTGCTGGAAGCCATGGCCGAACACCAGATCACCGTGGGCAAAAAGAGCTGGCGGCTGCCACCCCTCTTTATGGTGGCCGCCACCCAGAACCCCATCGAGCAGGAGGGAACCTATCCCCTGCCGGAGGCCCAGCTCGACCGCTTTCTACTCAAGTTAATGGTGGATTACCCGAGCCCCACCATGGAGCTCGCCATCTTGCAGCTCAATGCCAGCGGCGAACAGCTTGGCGCGGCACCAGTGACCCTGAGTCAGACCAGCTTGCAGCGTGCCCGCAGCGAAGTGCTGGCGGTGACCATGCAAAGCCGACTGGAGCACTATCTGGTGGAGCTGGTCTGCGCCACTCGCCCGGGTAGCGGCCTTTGCCCTGCCCTTGAGCCATTGATTGCCGTGGGGGCCAGCCCTCGGGCTACGCTGGGACTGGCTCGCTCCGCCCGCGCCCGAGCCTGGCTTGCCGGACGAGATTATGTGCTGCCGGAAGATATTCAGCTGCAAGCCTATCCGGTGCTGCGCCACCGCCTTATACCCAGCTATCAGGCACTGGCCGACAATCTGGATAACGATATCCTGATCGCCCAACTGCTGGATCAGGTGCCATGCCCCTAGAACCCGGTCTGCATCCCGATATCGCCCTGTCGCTGCCACGGCTGCTCAATATCCGGCTCTGGGCCAAGGCCAAGAAGCCACCTCACGCTGGCAGAAGCAGCAGCGAACGCGGCAAACCGGGCCGATCTCCCGGACTCACGTTTCGAGAGCTGCGCGCCTATCAGGCTGGTGACGAGGTACGCCATATCGACTGGCGAGTGACCGCACGCCTCGGTCGTCCCTATACCCGCCTCTATAGCGAGGAGCTGGATCAGGCGCACTGGCTGCTGCTCGATCTCTCTCCCGCCATGTATTTCGGCTCCACACTGCAGCTCAAGGCGCGCCTCGCCTGCGAGCTGGCGGCAGCCTTGATCTGGCAAGGGGAGAAGCAGCACAACACCCTGATCTGCCACGGGCTTATCTCCCATCACCAGAGCCAGCGCGACAGCGTGCTGCCCCTGCTCGAATCCCTCTGCCATCACTATCAGCAAGGGCTGGCCCGCCGGGCGCTTTCTCACTCTCTGGCCGACACCTTGTCCGGCGTGAAGCTGCCTCACGGTGCCAAGCTGACGATCATCACCGATCACAGACCCTGCGAGTCGGCGCTCTGTCAGCAATTGCAACTGCTCTCGCGGCGCCATGATATTCACTATTGGCAGATCCGCGATCCCCTTGAGGCAGCCCTTCCCCCTGACGGCCAGCTGCCAGTGGCTATCGATCGGCCAGGGCAGCACTATCAGGGCTGGCTGGATGGGGGCCATGCCGGTTTCTCCCGCCGCTACCGGCAAGCTGCCGAACAGCAACTGGCCCACGGCAAGCAGTTGCTGTTGCCATTGGTGCAGCGCCTCTATCTGCTCGATAACAACCAGACGCTGCAACAGCAGTGGCAGGAGGGGTTATGTCATCAGGGATGATCTCCCCCGCCGAACTCGACAGCGCCAGTCCAGCCTCCGAGGCCATCACTCCGCCGCTGGCCGCCCTGATGCGCGACATCCACCCGGGGCCAGATCTGATTGAACAGAGTCTTGATCCCAGAGTGCAGGCGCTACTGTGGCTATTGATCACAGCGTTATTGCTGCTGCTGATCGTCCTGATTGCCAAGAGGGTGATACGTTACCGCCGCTGGTGTCGTCAGCTGGAGGGAGATCCGGCACTGCTGGTGGCACGCATACAGGAGGCCCTGCGTCATGAAGCACTGCAACGCTGGCCCGAGGCGCGCCAGCTGCAGGGAGAGGCGTGGCTCGCCTTTGTCGATCGTCACGGCGGCAGCGATTTCAGCCAGTTCTCGTCTTACTGGAGCAGTTGGCTCTATGGCAGCCAAAACCCGACTCGCGAGCAGTGCGAACTGCTTCAGCAACATTATCGTCGTTGGGGTCAAACCCTCTTCTTCCAGCTCTCCCCCTGCTCGAGGCGTAAAACCGCTCGGAGGCATCCATGATCCTGGCCTGGCCCTGGTTTGCGCTGGCGCTGGTGCTCCCCTTGCTGGTGCGCTTCGGCTTGCCGCCCCTGCGCCGCGGCTATCTGGCTCACCCCGGGTTTGCGCTGCTGCGTCCTCAGGCCGGATTACCGCTCTGGCGCGCCATGCTGCTCTGGTGCGCCCTTATCCTCGCCCTCTGCCGCCCCCAGTGGTGGGGAGAACCGGTTATTCAATATGAAGGGAGTCGGGATCTGCTGCTGGCGGTGGATCTGTCAGACAGCATGCGTACCCCGGATATGCTCGATAACGGCGAGCAGCAAGCACGGCTGACGGCGGTGCGCCAACAGATCAAGGCGCTGATCGCCAAACGGGCCGGAGACAGGGTGGGCCTCATCGTATTTGCCGATCACGCCTACCTGCTCTCTCCCCTCACTCAGGAGATCCCGGCGCTGTTGAACTTGAGCGACGAGCTCGATTTTGATCTGGTCGGCCGAACCACCGCCCTTGGCGAAGCCATCCAGCTGGCACGTCAGCATGGGGATCCTGGTCGCCCCACCGCCCTGCTGCTGGTCACTGATGGCCGCAATACCGCAGGCAATGCCGACCCGCTGCAGGAGGCCAAACTCGCCGCAGCGCAGGGAATACGGATCTACACGCTGGGGGTCGGGGCCGATCCCGATACCTTTATCCAACCCTATGATGAGGCAGGCAGCGGTCAGGCCGATCCCAGCAGCGAACTGGACGAGCCGCTTCTTCAAGCGCTGGCACAGACAGGCCAGGGACGTTACTTTCGGGCACGCACCCAAAGCGATCTCGATACCATCAACGCGACTCTCAATGCTCTTGAACCTGCCCCTATGCCGATTGCCCAGTACCAGCCTGTGATCGAGCTCTACCCCTGGCCGTTGGCACTGCTTTGTGGCTTGCTGCTTCTGCCATCAGGGCACGGCAGACTGGAGTTTCGCATGGTGCGTAACTGGCTGGCACGAGGCACGCGCAGATGGAGCTGATCTTGCTCCGTCCCCTGTGGCTGATCGCATTCATCCCCTGGCTCTGGCAAGGGTGGCACCGTCGTCGCCAGCCCCCGCTGCTCGCACCTGTGATGCAGGCTTATCTGCTGCCAACCTCCCGTCCTCAGCGCCCCTGGCTCTGGCTGGCAACCCTGCCCGTCATTTTGGCCCTGAGTGGCCCCGCACTGCGCGGCGAGCAGCAACAGCAGCCTGCGGCACCACTCGATATCTGGCTGCTCGACTTGTCACGCTCGATGACCGCCACCGACCTCAAACCGGATCGGGCGACCCGGGTCAGATGGCAATTGCAGCAGTTGCTGAGCCGCGCCAAGGGTGAACGGATTGCACTTATCCTCTACGCAGGCGATGCCTACCTCGCCATGCCGCCAACCCGGGATCATCAAGCCCTTTCGCTGCTACTGCCCGACTTGCGCCCCGATATCATGCCGCTGCAGGGCAGCAACCCGGCACGGGCGGTGGAACTTGCCATGAAGCAGCTCGCCCCTGGAGAACAAGCGCGTCTGCTGCTGATCACCGACGGCCTCACCCAGAATCAGATGACCCAAATCGCTGCTCTGTGGCCCTGCCAGCAACGCCTTCTCTGCCGCGACACCCAGTCGGCACGCCTCGATATTCTGCTCGCCAGCAGTGGTCAACCGGCCCCCATGCCCGCCATTCCGGCCAATGAGTTGGGGTTTGCCACCCGCATGCCCGCTCAGTTGCCCGCCCCCGATAGTCAGGCCATTACCGCCTTGGCCAATCGCCTCGGCGGTGAGCTGCAGTGGCTTGGCAGCGACGCCCCCCGCTTTGCACCGCTGCCCACCACTACCTCGGCCCTCACCCCGGCGCCACTGGATCTTGGCCCATGGTTGCTGCTCCCCTTGTTACCGCTCGCCTTGCTGGCCAGAGTCGGCGCCCGGTTGATGATGGCGCTGATGGTGGGAGCGCAGCTGCTTGCGCCACAAGATCTGCAAGCAACAGAGAGAGGAGACCTGCAAGCGATGCAGGCTTATCAAGAGGGGGATTTTCAGCGGGCCGCCCGCACCTTCAACGATCCAGTCTGGCGCGGTAACGCCTGGTATCGAGCCGGTGCCTATCGGCAAGCTATCTCAGCCTATCAGGAAGCTGCGAGCGCCACCGCCCACTACAACCGCGGCAATGCCCTGCTGCAGCTGGGGGAGTTTGCCTCGGCCAAGGAGGCCTATCTGGCCGCTCTGGCACTGGAGCCCGGCCATGAAGATGCGCTCTATAACCTCTCTCTGTTACAGGGTGGAGCGACCGCCGCTCCCGATACCAGCAACAGCAAGCAGCCCGAACCATCGGCAGCTCAGCAGGCAGCAGCAATGCCCCTGCCACCCTCCCCCCCGGTGTTGCTGCTGGAACAGCGACTGCGCAAAGAGGCGCTGCGCCGGGACCTTATCAAGGTGGAGGAGCCCTGGTGACGCGAGCAGGATGGGGACTGTTGCTCGCACTCGCGAGTCCACTTTGCTGGGCTTTGCCCCCTCGGGCAGAGTTGCTGCCGGGGGCCGATCCCAGCGATTGGCTGCTGATCATCGAAGCGGATGGCGAGCGCCAGAACAGCGAACTGGAGATCACCCCCCTACTGCGCCAGTTTGCAGTGGGCAGAGTGACCATGAGCAGGGTCACCACCCCGGTACAACAACTAACTCGCTGGCAGATCCCGCTGCACCAGAGCGACTCACCTGCTAATACAAAGGTGGTGATTGCCCCGCTCAAGCTCGGAAATGAGTTCACCCCCTCGCTCACCCTGCCATTGAGAGAGGCGAAAACTGCCTCGCTGCCGCAGCCCGCAGCCCCCTCACCCCTCGAGATGCAGGCCAGCCTTGATCATCAGGGCCCGCTCTATCCCGGCCAGCCGGTGATCTACCGCCTGACTCTTTGGCTTCCCACCAGCATGCAAAACCCGGCGCTGAGCGAACTCAGCTCTGCTAGCTTCACCATCCGTCGCCTCGGTAGCGACGAGTGGATCGCCCCCGCTCAGGCTGGTCTACCAGGCCGGCTCACCCGCAGCTGGCTCGTTCAGGCAAAAGCGCCGGGGCTCTGGTACCTCGACTCACCCCGCTTGCAGGGGCAGCTCACGCCGCAAGGGGGCAAGCCGCAAAAACTCTCGGCCCGTGCGGCACCACTCGAGGTTCGGGTCGACAAAGCCCCCGCCACGCCAGTGGCCACCCGGCTGACCCTGAGTCAACGGCTTGAACCGGCCACCATGGGGGAAGTGGGTGAACCGCTGATCCGGATCCTCACCCTGACCATGGAGAATGGTGACAGCGGCCAGATACAGCTTGCCCCCCTGATGGCCCATCAACTGCCAAACGGCATACAGGCACATCCCGATGGCGAGCAACAGCAGGAGCGTTACCGAGATGGCAAGCTGCTGTTTGAGCGACAGTGGCGCCAGAGTCTGGTCGCGGAGCAGAGCGGCGACTATCAGCTGCCCCCCATTGATCTGCCCTGGTTTAATACCCAAAGCGGCCGGATTGAACAGGCCAGCCTCCCTGCCATCACGCTGACGTTTCAGGCAACGACAAATCGGCAACCTGATCAGCAGACATCGCAGGTGGCACTGCGAGAGAGCCTTTGGTGGGTCGTGCTGGCCATAACGCTACGTGCACTATGGCGCCACTGGCCCCGCTGGCACGCCTTCTATCAACTGCAATGTGCCCTTGCCCAACACCAGCCGGATGCCAGTCGCAAGGCGCTGATCAAGTGGGCGACCTTGCGCTGGCAGGTCTCCTATTATCAATTAGGCCAGTTGCCCGACGCTGGGCATAATCGGCTCGGCAACGCGCTCGCAGCACTCGAGCGAGCCTGTTTTGCACTGCCCTATTCTGGCCCCTCCATCGAGTGGCGCGCTCTGGCGCGTATCCTCAGGGCTGATGAAACGGCCGGTATTGCGCATCTGATTTACCTGCTGGCGCACGGGATTTCCCGCTCCCGCCGCCACGCCCCCTGACAAGGATTGCCCTATGGCACTGCTGTTTTTTAGAAAAAAACGTGCTCAGCAGCATATTGGTGGAAATGATCCGGCCACTTCGCCGGTCTCTGATCCCATGGCTGACAAACAAACCAAATTTGAAGCACTGGTTCATGCGCTGCATGGCGATCTCTACCGGTATGCCTACTGGCTGACCCGGGATCCCAACGTGGCGGAAGATCTGGTGCAAGAGACCTTCCTGCGTGCCTGGAAGGCTATCGACACCCTGCAGGATGACAAGGCGGCCAAGGGGTGGCTGATCACCATCCTCAGACGGGAGAACGCCCGCCGCTTTGAACGTAAACAGCTGGAGCTGGTGGATCTCGACGATCACCCTCAGCCCCAGCACGATGCGCTGCACAGCGAACAGGAAATGGAGAACGAGTGGTTGCACCGTCACATCGCCCGGTTACCCGAGGAGTACCAGGAGCCACTGCTGCTGCAAGTCGTGGGAGGATTCAGTTGTGAGGAGATTGCCGAGATGCTCGGCCTCAACAAGAACACCGTTATGACCCGCCTGTTTCGCGCCCGCAACCAGATCAAGGAGGCGATGGAGCAGAAGAACCAAGCAAGAGGACACGGACATGGATGAACTCGAATTTCGCCGCAACGCCATGATCCAGCCCAACGATCAACAACCGGACTTTCTCAGAACCGCTGACGCCAGCCAGGCCAATCGGAACTATCTCGACGAGATGAAGCAGTTCGACAGAACCCTCAAGCGCGCCATGCAGGTAGAGGTCCCAGCCGGACTGGCCGAGCGGATCCTGCTCAGGCAAGCCATGCAGCAAGACAGTGACGCGCCAGATGATTTGCCGCCATTCCGCCCCCTTGGCACGGCGCCGGTCAAGATCCGGACATCGACATCCTGGCGCCAGATCGCCCTGGCTGCATCGGTCGCCTTCCTGCTGGGAATGAGCACCCGATGGATCACGCTGCCAGAAACGGCTCCTGCGGCCCTCTCCCTCGCACAGGTGGCGATGGCTCATGTCTATGGCGAAGAACCCTTTATTGAAGGTGTCGATGAGCAGGTCAATCTGCATAACATAAATGCCAAGATGGAGAAGTATGGCGCCACCTTAAGCGGGATGGATGGGCTCAAGGTGACCTATGTCAATCACTGCTCGTTTTATCAGGGACCTGCCTTGCACATGGTGATCCAGGGAAAGATGGGGCCTGTCACCCTCTTTTTAGTGCCCAAACATGTTCCATTAACCCTGCAACAGGCCACCTTTGAAGATGGCACCCTCAAAGGGGAGATTGTCCAGCTCAAAGGCGCCAACATGGTACTGATTGGCGAGATGAAAGAGCCACTTGCCCCCGTTGCCAACGCCCTGCAGTCACGTCTGCAGTGGGACATTTAACATCGCCGGTTAACAACCTCAGATCCATCCTCAATAGCAGGCGGCGGTCACGAGCCGCTGCCTGTTCCCCCCCTGATTACTCCCCTTTGTCACTCATTTGCCTCAAGATTTCGAAAAATTGACAAAATTATTTTTGTGACGGAGATCGGCAATCCAGGTCAATAATCCACCTTTACACCCTCAAAATGATGAATTAAACAGCAAGTTAAAACAAATGATTAACACATCGATCACTTTTATGTATTCTGCTGTCACTGGTCTGATTTCTTACCTCCTACCAGATCCATAGAATCACGCCAGAATTGATTGGGAAGAAGCTGAAATAAAAACGGATTTTGTCGAGGTTTGCATTGAACGTGCAGCCAATATCGGCAAAAAAATCTGCCTACAAGAGAGAACACCATGACGACAACAATTTTCAAAAAGAGCCTGATTGCCGCCACCATCGCGCTGGCCACCGGTCAAGTCCATGCCGCGGCATTCCAGTTGAACGAGCACTCGGCCTCCGGTCTGGGTCGCGCCTATGCCGGTGAAGCGGCTATCGCCGACAACGCCTCTGTTCTGGCCCGTAACCCGGCCGCCATGACCACCTTCGACAAGATGGCAGTTTCTGTCTCCGGCACCTACATCAAACCGGATGTCGATGTGGATGGTGCTGTTTACGCTGGCGCGAACAAAATGGCTCCAGCCAGCGAAAGTGGCATTGCTCCGGCAGCCTTCGTTCCCGCCTCCTACTTTATTCAGCCGCTGAATGACCAGTGGGCTTGGGGTAT
Organism: Aeromonas sp. R4-2; assembly: GCF_040908295.1. NCBI lineage: Bacteria > Pseudomonadati > Pseudomonadota > Gammaproteobacteria > Aeromonadales > Aeromonadaceae > Aeromonas > Aeromonas sp. R4-2. The sequence continues at coordinate 328,803 of NZ_JBFODL010000009.1, forward strand.
TGGCATCTTCTCCAACTACGGTCTCTCCACCGAATACTCCAAAACCTTCCCGGCTGGTGCCGGTGCTGGTGATACCGAGTTGATGACCTTCAATATCAACCCGAACATTGCCTATCGTGTCAACGAACACTTCAGTGTCGGTGCCGGTATCAACGCCGTTTACGGTGCCGCCGAACTCAACCGCTATGCCGGTCTGCTGGGCCCGCTGAACCCACCTAGCCAAGGTGGCCCGCTGCCGACAGATACTCGTCTGGCTCACTTGAAAGGCGACACCTGGGGCTTTGGCTGGAACGTTGGTACCCTGTATGAAGTCAATGAAAACCATCGCTTTGCACTGACCTACCGTTCACAAGTCGATATGAGCTTTGACGGTGATTTCCAAGGTGCAAGCTCACTGAATCGCACCGTGGATGGCAACCTGAAGCTGGATCTGCCTGCACAAGCCGAGTTCGCTGGTTACCATCGCCTGAGCCCGCAGTTTGCTGTTCATTACTCTGTAAACTGGACTGACTGGAGCGCCTTCCAGGAGCTGAAAGCAACCAGCAGCCAATGTGCTGGCGGCGTATGTCTGCAAAAAGATGAGAAGTTCAAAGATTCTACTCGCTACTCCATCGGCGGTACCTGGTATATCAACCCGGCATGGGAAGCTCGCATGGGCTTTGCCTATGACAACACCCCGATCGAAGCTGACTACCGCAGCCTGAGCATTCCCGACTCAGACCGTATCTGGTACAGCGCCGGTGCCACCTACCATATCAACACCGATATGAGCGTTGACTTTGGTATGGCTTATCTGGACGGTAAAGAAGTTGACGTCAACGAAGGTCTGCGTAGCCACTCCGACAGCCTGCGTTGGAAAGGAACTTCCCACGGCAACGCCTTCCTGGCTTCTGCCCAGTTCAACATGAAGTTCTGATTATTGATAGAATGGAAAGAGCGCCGCCAGGCGCTCTTTTTTTGTCCGAAATAGCCAGTTCAGCGCACACATGTAGCACACACCTGTTTATTTTTCTTTTTTAATCAAGCTATTAGAATGCATCCTTCCAGCATTTAATCTTGTTTTATCCAGATACTGGCCATTACCGTTGCCTTACTGGTCATACCATATAAAATCCTGCCTCCATTCATATGACCGATTGAACCTTCGGGTAACAGCAAGGATTTTGCCATGCATCCCATCATCAAACCATCCACCATCGCCCTGCTGGTGATCGCGGGTCAGGCCCATGCAGCTGGGTTCCAGCTGGCTGAGCAGTCCGCTACAGGCCTGGGACGCGCCTTTGCCGGTGAGGCCGCCATCGCGGATAACGCCAGTGTGCTCTCCCGCAATGCAGCAGCCATGACCCGCTTCGATCAGATGGCGCTCTCTGGCGGAGTCATCTATGTCAGTCCTGACGTCAATATTGAAGGCAACACCCGCTTGCCGACCAAAGCCGGCATCGTCACCTCCGATGCCAGTGCACACGATATCGCCGCCGCAGCCTGGGTTCCCAACGCCTATCTCATCATTCCACTCAATGAGCAGTGGCGACTCGGCTTCTCGGCAACCTCTTACTACGGCCTTGGCGTCAAGATGCCGGATAACTACAGCGCGGGACACTTTGGCAATGTCTCCGATATCAAGACCATGGATCTGGGTACCTCACTCGCCTATCGCATCAATGAGATGTGGTCAATTGGTGCCGGGATCTCTGCTATTCAGGGCGAAGGCGAAGTCGGTGGCACCTTCCCCTCTCGCAACCTGATCGCAAAACATTTGCAAGGGGATGGCTGGGCATGGGGCTGGAATGTCGGCACCTTGCTGGAGTTGTCCGAACAAACCCGAATTGGCCTCTCCTACCGTCACGATGTCACTTTGACCCTCTCGGGAGATGCTATCGTGGGCCGACCCAATGCAGATGGCTCCGTTACCGAGATCAGAGATACCGGTAGTCTGGATCTGCCGTTGCCAGCGACGGCAGAGTTGGCGGCGTTCCATCAGCTGACTGACAAGCTGGCTCTCCACGGCAGCCTGAACTGGACCAATTGGAGCAAATTCGTTCAGTTGGAAGCTGATCTCAACAATTTGCAGAACATGCACATCAAGGACGAGCACTGGGAAGATAGCTGGCGCTACGCCATCGGTATGACCTATCAGGTCACTCCCAAATGGCAACTGCGCTCCGGTGTGGCCTATGACGCCAGCCCTGTGCCAGCCGATCGTCGTACCATCTCCATCCCGGATTCCGATCGGCTCTGGTACAGCCTGGGAATGGGGTATCAGTTCACGCCCAACCTGACCGTGGATCTGGGGCTGACCCTGATCGATGGCAAAAAGGTGGATGTCACTGAAAAAATGGAGCTGCAACCGGGTAATCCGCTGACGACCTCCACCTTCCAGGGCACTTCCGAAGGGGATGCCTGGCTGGCTGGTGCACAATTGAGCTATCTCTTCTAAATTCCTTCCCTGCAAAAAACGCTATGCCAATTATTGCCTTACTCAATAAGGTGAACACTGGCATAGTGTTCTGCAACACCATAAAATCAACCCAGTACCTTTACTGGAGCAAGGCATGTATTCCTACGTAGCAAGACAGCCGATCCTCGACAGAGACCTCAAAACTCATGCCTATGAGCTGCTCTTTCGCGATAGTCTGAATAATGTCTTCCCGAGCATCTCCTCCCAACAGGCGACGTCACGCCTGGTGGTCGAACAGTTCCTCCAACAAAATATCGATCAGCTGTTGGGGGGCCGCCCCTGCTTTATCAATTTCCCCCACTCACTACTGCTGGAGGGATTGGCAGAGTGCCTGCCGCCCGAAAAAGTGGTGATTGAGATCCTGGAAGATTCCCCACCGGATGATGCCCTGCTGGAAAAGGTAAAACAGCTGCACAAGCTGGGATATCAGCTGGCACTCGATGACTTCACCATGTCACCGGATTGGGAGCGCTTCCTCCCCTTTATCCACATCATCAAGTTTGATCTTCGTGCCACCCCCCTGATGCAGATCAAAGTGTTTATCCAGCGGCATCAGACGCTGGGGCTCACCTATCTGGCGGAAAAAGTAGAGGACAAGGCGGAGTTCGAGCGAGTCAAACAGCTGGGGATCCAGCTGTTCCAGGGCTTTTTCTTCAGCCGACCCGAGATGGTCAAGCAAGCCACCATGGAGCCGGCGCAAGTCGTGGTGATGCAGTTGCTCAACGTGGTCAACGAGGCAGAGCCTGATATCAACAAGATTGAGCAGCTACTCGGTCAGGATATCTCCCTCTCTCTCAAGCTGTTGCGCTATGTCAACCATCTCAAAGGTCACACCAACCCTATTTCGTCATTTCGCCAGGCTGCCATCTATCTGGGAAACACCCAACTAAAGCGCTTTGTTTCGCTGGTAGCCGCGACCAGCGCCGGCAAGGGCAAGAGCGCCGAGCTCTACCAGATGTCGATGATCCGTGCCCGATTCTGTGAACTGCTGGCCCACGCCCACGCCCCGAGCCAGCAGGCACAACAAGCCTTTATCACCGGTCTCTTCTCCCTGCTGGATGTACTGATGGAGCAGCCGATGGACAAGCTGCTCGGCACTATCCCTCTTATCGACGATATTCGGCTGGCGCTGCTGGAGCGCAAAGGCAATCTGGGTTTCTACCTCGCGTTTTGTGAAGATTACGAGAGCGCCAACTGGTCACGGGTCACGGCCAGAACAGCCCGCCTGGGGCTGAGCGAGGATAAGGTGAGTCACCTCTATCTGGCCGCCACCACCTGGGTCACGGAACAACTGCTGGCGATGGAAGCCACCAATTAATTCGTTTCGTCATTCACTTCGACCGCGATAGCGGTCGCCTCCCCGCCCCCGATACAGAGCGCGGCCACGCCTCGCCGCAAACCCCGTTGCCGCAGCGCGGCAATCAGCGTCACCAGAATGCGCGCGCCACTCGCCCCCAACGGATGACCGAGTGCACAGGCCCCACCATGCACATTGACCTTGTGATGAGGGATGCCGACCCCTCTCATGACCAGCATGGTGACCATGGCGAAGGCCTCGTTGATCTCGAATAGATCCACCTCTTCCACCGACCATGCAAGACGCGCCAGCAAGCGTGAAATGGCGCCAATGGGCGCAGAGGTAAACTCGGCGGGCAATGCCGCGTGGCTCTGATAACCGACGATCCGTGCCAGCACGGGTACCTGCCAGGCTTGCGCCGTGGCGCCATCCATCAATATCAGCGCCGCCGCACCGTCCGAGATAGAGCTCGAATTGGCTGCCGTAATGGTGCCCTCCTTGCCAAACGCTGGCTTCAGGGTCGGGATCTTCTCCGGTCTGCCCTTGCCGGGCTGCTCGTCTTCGGCCAGCAACAAGCGATCACCGCGATAGACACTTGCCAGCTCGGATGCAAACGCGCCGGCTTGCTGCGCATCGCGCGCACGCTGCAACGACGCAAGAGCAAACTCATCCATGGCACTGCGGGTCAAACCGGCCTGATCGGCGCTGCGCTGGGCATGTATCCCCATCAGCTGGCCATCATAGGCATCTTGCAAACCGTCGAGGAAGAGGTGGTCCAGCACCTTTTGATGCCCCATCCGAAAGCCGCTGCGGGCATTATCCAGCAGATAGGGGGCACGGCTCATACTCTCCATCCCCCCCGCGACCACCACCCTGTTGTCACCAAGGCGGATGGTATCCGCCGCCAGCATCACTGCTTTCATGCCGGATCCGCACACCTTGTTGACCGTGGTAGCAGGCACACTATCTGGCAACCCTGCTTTCAACAACGCCTGCCGGGCTGGCGCTTGCCCCACGCCCGCCGCCAGCACATTGCCCATAAACACTTCATCGACCTGCTCCGGACTCAGCCCGCTTTGCTGTAGTGCCGCCTCGATGGCACAGGCTCCCAACTCAGGCGCAGTCACCTCTGCCAATGCCCCCTGAAACGCCCCCATCGGAGTCCGTTTTGCCGCCACAATTGCAATATCCATTTGCCTGCCTCTGTTTGTTACATGGCCATAACATAGGGGTTCTGACGCAATGGAACAAGAGTTGCAGTGCAGTTTACGTTTAGGTAAGGTGCAGACAGGATTTAGTTCGCCAAGAAGTCTGTATGAACAACAAGGATGAAGGACGGCGCTTCAGCATCAGTGAGCTGGCCCGGGAATTTGATATTACGACGCGCAGTATCCGCTTTTATGAGGATCAGGGGTTACTCAATCCCGCCCGAGAGGGACAAACCCGCATTTACAGCAAGCAGGATCGGGTTCGCCTCAAGCTCACCCTGCGCGGCAAGCGGCTCGGATTCAGCCTCGCCGAGATCCGCGAGCTGTTTGATCTCTATGATGCCGACAAGAGCAGCCGCACCCAGTTACAGACCATGCTGGGACTGGTTGAGGAAAAACGGGAGACACTGCAACAGCAGATGGAAGATATCAGGATGGTACTGCTGGAGCTTGATGCCGCCGAGCAGCGTTGCCAACAAGCCCTTAGCCAGCTGGGATAACCGCCTTGCTGGCTTATCAGGTAAGTCCCTTCAGCCTGCTCACAAGATGCCAGATAGCAAAAAGCCACTCCTGAGAGTGGCTTTTCTTCAACCTGACGGTTCGCTATTAAACGCGAACGAAGTCCAGGTGGATCAGCTTGTAACGTACCGGGTGACGCTGGATAGCTTTCACTTTTACGTTAACTTCTTCACCGTTGATAACCAGAGTCAGTACAGACTCATAGAATTCCGGCTTCTCTTGAGCCAGGATCATTTTCTTGTGGTCAACAGTGATGGACAGAGCTTCTTTACCTGCACCGTAAACGATGGCAGGAACTTGGTCAGCTTGACGCAGGCGGCGGCTCGCACCTTTCCCCAGGTCAGAACGGACTTCAGCTTGGAATACGAAAGACATAGTATGTATCTCTTTTGGATGAATTTATGGTGCTAACTGCGACCGGTCAGCACCTCGCAAAACGAGCGCGAATACTACCACGGGCCAAACTCTGATACAAGGTACCGACTCTGCATTTAGCGCCCCTGCTCCAACCGGGCGAATTGCTGCTGACGCTGGGCCGGGCTCAGGGCATCAAACCGCGCCAGGGTCTCGGCGCGCGGGCAGTAGAGACCCTCCCCCGTTCTAACTCGAATGCTCTTGCCAAGCCGCTGCTGGTTCTCTGCCACCAGCGCCAGCAAATAGCTGTAGGTATCAGCTCCCCGGGCACTGGATAACTGATTCGCTATACGCCACAGGGTCTCCCCTGCTGCGACCTGATGACACACGGTTTGTGGACCGCCGGCCGCAGGAGCCGAGAGGGTAAGCATGACGTCACTGCCTGCGGATAAGCTAGCCGTGTGGCTGGCGAGCGCCATATCGGTGCTCGCTACTCCCTCATCTCCTTTGGCACCACTCATCCCCGCAGTGCGAAAGGCCACCCCCAGCTGAACCAGTAGAGGTTCGCTCTCGGCGGGGTCGGTGAGCATATCAACACCACCGAACGCGTCTTGGGGTGTGCGGAACTCGGCGATAAAGGGCGCGACAGGTTGCGCGTGATAAGCAGGGGACCCACTCCCCTGCTGCACGATTGCACCAGCCGCAACAGCCTGCCCGGGCACAACCCCGTAAGCCATCTCGTCGATGCGCCGCAGCCTTGCCAGATAGGTTTTGGAGAGCTGCGCCTCCCCCTCGAACAGATCGAAGGGGGGCACCAACCTGGCAGGAAAGAGGATCTGCCAGCGACCGTGCTTTTGCTTTTGGGCCAGCGGCGGAAACTGATTGCCACGCCAGGCCACAAACATCGCAGGCGGCGTGCGCGCCAGCGGGTAATATTCCGGGTTCAACTGCACCCAAGTTTGTTCCGCGATGGGTTGATAACCGCTGATCACCACCTGCGCCACACTCAACCAGATCCCCAGCATCCTTGCCTCCCTGATTTGCGGTTTGAAGGGGCTACCTGACCGGCAACCCCTTCTCATCACCCGCTATCATGCTGTTAAAACAGTTAGATAGCAGCTTAGCACTGAGCGATGGCGTTAAGCACCCGTTTATCGGAGACCGGATAAGGGGTCCCCAGATTCTGGGCAAAGAACGACACCCGCAGCTCCTCGATCATCCAGCGAATATTGGCCACCTCGGTGGGAATAAGCTGGGATTTGGGGATCTTGGCCAGCAGCGCCTTGTACTCCGACTCCACGCTGTGCACTTTGAGCATGTAGACCCGATCCCGGTTGGGATCGATAGCCAGCTTCTCCAGGCGACGCTCGATGGCCCGCAGATAACGCAGCAAATCAGGCAACCGCTGCCAGCCGGTCTCGGTGACAAAGCCCTTGTGGATAAGGTTGCCCAACTGCTGCTGGATGTCGGACATGGCAAAGGCGGTGTCGAGCTGCATCTTCCCCTTGAGCCGTTTCTTGATCTCATGGGAGAGGGTCAGCACGGCTTCCACCTGCTTGGCCACTTCCACTACCGCATCGTTGAGCTCGGCGCGAACATACTCCTTGAGCGCCTCGAAACCGGCCTCGTCCCAAGCCATGCCGCCGTGCTGCTCGATCAGCTTGTCGCAGCCACAGGCGATGCAGTCGTCAATCAGCTCCGCCACCTTGCCAAACGGGTTGAAATAGAGCCCCAGCTTGGCCTTGTTGGGCAGCTTCTCCTGCAGATACTTGATGGGAGATGGCACGTTGAGCAGCACCAGCCGGCGCTGACCGGCCCACATCAGCTGCTGCTGCACCACCGGACTCTCCACCAGCTGGATGGCGACCGAATCCTTCTCGTCCACCAACGCCGGATAGGCTTTCACCTCGAAGCCGCCGCGCTTCTGGCTGTACTCCTGCGGCAGCTCGCCAAAGCTCCACAGGGTGAGGCCGGACTGCTCGATGTCATCATCCGCCACTTGCGACAGGGTTTCCTGCACCTTGCCACGCAGCGACTCTTTCAATGCCTCCAGGTCTTTCCCTTCCGCCACTTTCTTGTGTTTGTCGTCCACCACCCGGAAGGTGAGTTTCAGGTGATCGGGCACCGAATTCCAGTCCCAGGATTCGCGGGGCACGGTCACGCCGGTCATGCGGCGAAGTTGGCGCTCCATCTCGTCCAGCAGCGGCCCCTGCTCGGGGTTGATGCTGGCAAGCAGCGCATCGGCATAGTTCGGCGCCGGCACAAAGTTCTTGCGCATCGGCTTTGGCATCGACTTGATGAGGGCCACCAACAGCTCGTGACGCAGCCCGGGGATCAACCACTCGAACCCCTTCACCTCCACCTGATTCAGGAGCGGAAGCGGAATATGCAGGGTCACACCATCCGCCGCCTCACCCGGCTCGAACTGATAGGTCAACTTGAGCTTGAGACGCCCCTGCTGCCAGAAGTTGGGGTAGTCAAGATCGCTGATGTGGGCGGCATCTCCCTTCATCAGCATCTCTTTTTCGAAGTTGAGCAGCTCGGGATCCTGCTTTTGCGCCTCTTTCCACCACTTGTCGAAGTGGCGGGCGGAGATCACCTCCTCCGGCAAACGGGCATCGTAGAAGCGGAACAAGTCCTCGTCATCCACCAGGATGTCGCGCCGACGGGACTTGTGCTCCAGCGCCTCCACCTCGGCCAGGAGCTTGCGATTGTCGCTGAAGAAGCGGTGACGGGTCTCGAAATCCCCCTCCACCAAGGCGCGGCGTATAAACAGCTCGCGGCACAGCGCCGGATCGATACGGCTGAAGTTGATGGTGCGCTCGTTGACTAGGGTCAGACCATAGAGGGTCACCTTCTCCTTGGCCATTACGGCGCCGTTTTTCTTCGACCAGTGAGGATCGCTATGGTGCAGCTTGACGAGGTGGCCTGCCAGCGGCTCCACCCATTCGGGTTCAATCTTGGCGTTGATGCGGGCGTAGAGGCGCGAGGTTTCCACCAATTCTGCGGCCATCACCCACTTGGGCGGCTTCTTGAACAGACCCGAGGCCGGGAACAGGTGGAAGCGGCCATTGCGAGCACCAAGGAACTCGGGCTTTTCCAGATCCTTGTTGCCGATATGGCTCAAGAGGCCTGTCAAGAGCGCGCAGTGCACCGTCTTGAAATCCGCCGGTTCATGGTTGGCTTTAAAACCCAGCTCCTTGACCGTCTGACGCAGCTGGAAGTGAATGTCCTGCCATTCACGCACCCGCAGGTAGGAGAGAAACTCCTTCTGGCACATGCGGCGGAACGGGTTGCTGCCAAGGGCATCCTGCTGCTCCTTCAGGTAATTCCACAGATTAACGAAGGCAAGGAAGTCGGAATCCTTGTCCTCAAAGCGTCTGTGCTGCTCGTCGGCGGCCTGCTTCTTCTCCATGGGCCGTTCGCGGGGATCCTGAATGCTGAGGGCCGCGGTGATCACCATCACCTCGCTCAAGCAGCCAGTTTGCGCCGCGCTGATCACCATCTTCGCCAAACGCGGATCAAGGGGGATGCGCGAGAGCTGGCGACCGGTCTCGGTCAACTGCAACTTGGCTTCGCGCTCGCCGGTGGCGGGCAGCTCGCGCACCGCCTCCAGCTCTTTCAAGAGAGTCAGGCCGTCCTTGATATGGCGCGACTCTGGTGGCTCGACGAAGGGAAACGCCTCCATGTTGCCAAGGCCGAGCGCCAGCATCTGCAGGATGACGGAGGCCAGGTTGGTGCGCAGGATCTCGGGGTCGGTGAAGGCAGGGCGGCCGTTGAAATCCTCCTCCGAGTAGAGGCGGATACAAATGCCGTCCGCCACCCGACCGCAGCGCCCTTTACGCTGGTTGGCACTGGCCTGGGAGACCGGCTCGATGGGCAGGCGCTGCACCTTGGTACGCCAGGAGTAACGACTGATGCGGGCGGTGCCCGGGTCAATGACGTAACGAATGCCCGGCACCGTCAGCGATGTCTCCGCCACGTTGGTGGCGAGCACGATGCGTCGCCCAGCATGGGGCTGGAACACCTTGTTCTGCTCGGCGTTGGAAAGACGGGCGTAAAGCGGCAGCACCTCGGTATCGCGCAGATTGAGCTTGCGCAAGGCATCGGCAGTATCGCGGATCTCCCGCTCGCCATTCATGAAGATGAGGATGTCCCCCAGTCCCTCGCGGGCCAGCTCTTCCACCGCATCGAAGATCCCCTGCAGTTCATCGCGCTCTTCAAGCCCTTCGCTCTTGTCACTGACGAGTGGACGGTAGCGCACCTCCACCGGATAAGTGCGGCCGGAGACCTCGATCACCGGCGCCTTGTTGAAATGGCGGGAGAAACGTTGCGGGTCGATGGTAGCCGAGGTGATGATCACCTTGAGATCCGGGCGCTTGGGCAGCAGTTGCTTGAGATAGCCCAAGATGAAGTCGATATTGAGGCTGCGCTCGTGGGCCTCATCGATGATGATGGTGTCGTACTGGGTGAGCATCCGGTCGTTCTGGATCTCCGCCAGCAAAATACCGTCAGTCATCAGCTTAATGTGGGTCTGCTCGCTCACCTGATCGGTAAAGCGCACCTTGTAACCCACGTAGTGACCGAGTTCGGACTCCATCTCCTCGGCAATACGGGCCGCCACAGTGCGGGCCGCCAGACGGCGCGGCTGGGTGTGGCCGATGAAGCCCTTGACCCCACGCCCGAGCGCCAGACAGATCTTGGGGATCTGGGTGGTTTTGCCCGAGCCTGTTTCCCCTGCAATGATCACCACTTGATGTTCTTGAATGGCCTTGGCGATCTCAGCCTGCTTCTGGCTGACCGGCAGGTTGTCCGGATAAGTCACCTTGGGTACTCCGGCCAGACGGGTTTGATAACGCACTTCGGCGGCGGCCAAATCAGCGGCGATAGTCTCCAGCACGGCGGCCTGTTTGCCTTCAGGCAGCTTCTTGACCCCGTGCAGACGGCTGGAAAGGCGGCGGGCGTCGAGATTCATGCAGGCAGAGAGACGGCGGCGCAGCGCCTCGATAGAGAGAGACAAGGTACGAATTCCTTAAATAGGTGCCCAAAGGGGCCATATCGATTAGCTGCGAGCGATCCTAAAGAGCGAGCGGGAACGGTGCAAGCCTTAACGTAGCGTTATCTATGGGAAGACAGAGAGATTGGCCGATCCTCATATATGGTAAAACAATCATTGTAAGATGGCATAACACGAATAAATCGCAGCATATGAAATAGCCAAGGCAAGCCGAAGCTTGCCTTGGGAGAGAGGAAAACAGGGTTAACCGTGGGTGTGATGGACAAAACAGGTAGTGAGCTGGGCGTGAATGGCCTGCATGACGTTGTGGCGATTGATGACCCCGAGCAGACGCCCCTCCTCCACTACCGGATAGATCTTCGGCTTTTGCCCCATCATCATCTCCGCCAGACTCAAAATGCTGGTATCGGGTCCCACCGACAACACCTCCTTGCGCATCACATCCTTGACCTGCGCCACCTGTTCGCAGTGATAGGCCTCCTTAAGCAGCACTGCGATGCAATCCTGCTCGGAGATCCAGCCAATCAGATGGCCCTGCCCATCCACCACCGGGCCACCGAGCTGATGACTGTTCAGAAATTTCTCGACCGCAGCTTGCACCATCATGTCGGCAGTGAAGGTGATGGGTCTGCTCTGCATATAATCCTTGGCTTTTAGCGATTCCATATCTGCTCCCCTACGGTAGTCCATCAAGCTGGCGTCTTGTGCGCCGGTACCGGCACCATGCTCGGCTTGTTCCAAGCATAGCTGGCTCGCGGCGGTATGAGTCAGCGGCCAGCCTCTCCCTCAATTGATGGCATGATCCGGCTCGCGATCCGGAATAGCTGCCATCATCATCTGCGGCAGGTGATCGGCCAGCACCGCCACCACAGCGGGATCAACCCGCCCCTGATCCGCCAGTTGCTGCATAAAGGTCAATGCGTCACGGGCAGGCAGGCCGCACCGATAAGGTCTGTCCTGCACCATTGCCTGAAAAATATCGGCGACCCGCAGGATCCGCGCTTCGAGCGCCATGGCGGATGCCGGCAGGTGGAACGGATAGCCCTCCCCGTCAGGCTCCTCATGGTGATAGGCCGCCCAACAGGCAATCTCTTCAAACCCTTCGATATGGCGCAAGATCTGGTAAGTCTCGAAGCTGTGGGTATTGATGATGGCCCGCTCCTCTTTCGTCAGGCTGGCAGGCTTGTCGAGGATCTCGTCCGGCACCCTGAGCTTGCCCAAATCATGCAGCAAACCGGCGATCTCCAGCATGTCACAATGGATGGCACTGACTCCCATCAATTCTGCCAGTGCCCGAGACAACCTGCTCACACCGAGTGAATGCGTCATCGTGAATGGGCTTTTGGCGTCGACAATGCCGGAGAAGATCTGCGCCAGCGCTTTTAGCTCCCCGTTGAAGGTCAGGCAAGGCTCCCGCACCTGCAGCATCTCCAGCATGTAATCATTGATGGAGCGCGCTTCCAGCTGCAGCCAGAATGCCTCAGAGCGAGACGCCTTGAGGAAGGCATCCACCAGCTCGGGGGCAAAGAACTCGTCACGGAAATCCTGCAGGCGTGCGCGGATCTCGTTGGTATGCATCAACAATGAACCATCGCCATAGTAAGGCGCCGCCAACGCATCGCAGCGATCCACCAGAAAGATAAGATTGGCCTGACGGGCTACATTGGGGTCCACATCGGCCATCTCGCGCAACAGGTGCCAGTGGGTGTGGTGATAACGGATAGGCAGGGCCAGTGGAGCCAGCAAACGGAAATCCTTGAGCAGCTGATATCCCACCTCGCAGTGGCGCTGGGAGGACTCCCAATCGAACTCGCTGACCAGATGGTGATGGGTGATGGTCGAGGAGACACCGATATCATGCAGCACCCCGACCTCGAACAGCAGACAGCGTTCGGCCTCACTCATCCCCAGCTCTCGGCTGCACTCGGCAGCCATAATCCCGACCCGTTTACCGTGGGCCACATCGCCAATGCCCACCAGATCCAGCGAGGCTGACAGGGCATACACCACCTGCCTTAGATCCACTTGCAACGAAAAGGGCGCTGCGCCCTGCGCTCTGTCCATGATCCGGGTCCCATGCGATGTTGTCGTATCAAACTGGCGCTGTTTTATCCTTCGCCTTCTATCAACTTAGTCAATAGCCGAGCCTTTTACCTTGTTTTTATAGGCATTTATGACCCAGGCACCTTGAAAAGACAAAGATCACAGCTGGATTTACTTGGCCACTCCCATTCAAGTTATATTTATCCGTTCAAAAATATGCGAGCAGACTTTTTAAATCTCGCGTAGAGATTGTGAGCAATTTTAAAAACTCATATCTGAGCGAAACAATCAACACCCCAACTTTACTTAATTATGACTTAATCAGAATTAAAGAGTGCTCGTTTTGCCAGTAAGAATTTTGAATAAAGGCACACCACAACGCTCATAACAGCTCTCATCCCCTAAATTGATTAGCCGAACTGTGAACTCCATCACCCATTTATTCGCCTTATCGCCATCGATAGCGGTAGACATCTCCGCCTTCTGGATACAGCTTCCCATGCTCGCTCGAGCCCACCCGATAGCCTGCGACCAAAGGGTTGGCGAAAAAATATCGGATAACCAGCGGTTATATTCGCTATAAGGCGACAGGAATAAACGGGATTTATAGAGTGAAACTGTTGAAAGCTGATTTCCAAGCTGCGGTTAACACAGGCTATTCAGGTCATATCACTCTTTGCAGGTCATAACGACAGCGATAAAGGGGAATGTGCCCATCCGGGTATTCCATCCCCTCCAACAGCCTGCACGGGATGATATTTCCACCGCGTTAAACGCACGCTGCTTTCATCGCCCATTTTGTGTACCAATTCACATCAGATTAGGAGTGGAGCCAATAATGGCCATTCAAATAAACAAAATAGCCATGAGCCTTGCCTTAATGGCCACCGCTGGTAGTGCCACAGCAGCCGCCAAGCCCAATATTCTTGCCATCATGGGCGATGACATCGGTTACTGGAACATCAGTGCCTACAACCAGGGGATGATGGGCTACCAGACCCCGAATCTGGACAGGATCGCCAATGAAGGGGCCCTCTTTACCGATCACTACGGTCAGCAATCCTGCACCGCCGGCCGCGCCGCCTTCATTACCGGTGAAGAGCCATTCCGTACCGGTCTGCTGACCATCGGCATGCCCGGATCCACCCACGGCATTCCGGATTGGGCCCCCACCATCGGTGATCTGCTCAAAGAGCAGGGTTACATGACGGCTCAGTTCGGCAAAAACCATTTGGGCGATCAGAACCAGCACCTGCCGACCAAGCACGGCTTCGACGAGTTCTTCGGAAACCTCTATCACCTGAACGCGGAAGAAGAACCGGAAACCTACTACTACCCGAAAGATCCTGAGTTCAAGAAGAAGTTCGGCCCACGCGGCGTCATCAAATCTTCTGCCGACGGCAAGATTGAAGATACCGGCCCCATGACTCGCAAGCGCATGGAGCATGCTGACGAAGAGTTCCTCGAGTCCTCACTGGCGTTCATGGAGAAAGCTGTCAAGGCCAAGAAGCCCTTCTTCATCTGGCACAACGCCACCCGCATGCATGTCTGGACCCGTCTGCAAGAGAAGTATCAGGGTAAATCCGGCGTCAGCATCTATGCCGATGGCATGCTGGAGCACGATGATCAGGTGGGGATCCTGCTCGACAAACTGGACGAGCTGGGGGTCGCCGACAACACCATCGTGATCTACACCACTGACAACGGCGCCGAGACCGTCAGCTGGCCGGATGGCGGCACCACCCCCTTCTACGGCGAAAAAGGCACCACATGGGAAGGCGGGATGCGGGTTCCGCAACTGGTTCGCTGGCCGGGCGTGATCAAACCAGGCACCAAGGTCAACGCCATGATGGCCCATCAGGACTGGATGCCGACCCTGTTGGCCGCAGCCGGTGTACCGGATGTGAAAGAGAAGCTGGCCAAGGGCTACAAGGCCAACGGCAAACAGTGGCGGGTGAAACTGGACGGTTACAACTTCATGCCGTATCTCGCCGGAAAAGCCGACACCTCCCCACGCAACTCCATGCTCTACTTCTCCTCAAACGGCGAACTCAACGCCGTGCGCTGGAATGACTTCAAACTGAACTTTGCCACCATGGAGGGCAACATCACCGACGCGGCGCGTGTGACTCCAAACTGGCCGCAGATCATCAACCTGCGCGCTGATCCGTTCGAGAAGGCACCGCATGAGTCAGGCATGTATCTGCGCTGGATGGCAGACAACATGTGGCTGTTCGTACCTGCACAGGGGATCCTGAAAGAGTTCTTCGACACTCTGCCCAACTACCCGATGCAGCAGAGCTTCCAGATGAACCCTGCCAGCATTAGCTCTCAGAGCCTGATGCTCAAGGGCAAACTGGCAGAGCTGGATGCACTCAAACAAAAAGTCGCCACCATCAAGTAAGGCGGTGACTCCAACGCCCATCACTCTCTGGTGGGCGTTTTCAATTTCCAGCCGGCTCGCCCGTGCCGGCTGGAAATTGAAAATCCGTTGGCCCCCTCCTAGCCCTATCTCTGTCTCGTTAAATGTACCCTGTGGAAAACCCTATGAACCCCTTGCAACAACAGATCTCTCAACTCATCGAACAGGTTGGTCACAGTGTGGTCGGCCAGTCCCATGTGATCCGCGCCCTGGTCATCGGCCTGCTGACCAATAGCCACGTGCTCCTTGAAGGTTTGCCCGGCACCGCCAAGACCCGCTCGGTCAAGGCGCTGGCAGAAGCCCTCAATACCAGCTTCGGCCGCATTCAGTTCACCCCCGATCTGCTCCCCTCAGATGTAACCGGCACCGAGATGTATCAAGAGCGTGACGGAGCCCACCAGTTGCGTTTCCAGCCAGGCCCCATCTTCAACAGCATCGTACTGGCCGATGAAGTGAATCGCGCTCCCGCCAAGGTTCAAGCGGCGCTGCTGGAGGCGATGGCCGAAGGCACCGTCACCGTCGGTGACAAGAGCCATCGCCTGCCTGAGCTCTTTATGGTGCTGGCCACCCAGAACCCCATCGAGCAGGAGGGGACCTACCCGCTGCCAGAAGCCCAAATGGATCGTTTTGCCCTCAAGGTCTCGGTCGCCTACCCCGATGATGAGGCAGAGCTTGCCATCATTCGGCTGGTGCGGGCCGAAGAGCGCGGTACCCGTGAGAAGAACGAGGGATTCGCCCCCCTCTCCCCTGAGCTAATCTTGCAGGCCAGATCAGAGCTCTCGGCCATGACGGTCTCACCGCTGGTGGAGCACTACATCATTGCGCTGGTCATGGCAACCCGACACCCCGATCGCTACCCTGCTACCGGGCTGCCACAGTGGATAGCGGTCGGCGCCAGCCCCCGCGCATCCATTGCTCTGGACAAGTGTGCCCGCGCCTATGCCTGGCTGCAAGGGCGCAACCATGTGCTGCCCGACGATGTGCGCGCCATGGTGCCCAGCGTGCTTGGCCACCGCTTTACCCTCAGCTATGACGCGCTGGCAGATGGGGTGGATCACCAGCAGGTGGTGATGACTCTGCTCGATCACGTCGTCATCGGGTAAGCGATACCATGACACCTCGCTCCTTATCCCATGACAGGCTGACACAGTGCGGGCAACCGCCCAGTGGTGATCCCCGCATCCACTGTGACTACCTGACGCTGGTCCGGCTACAGGGGCTGGTCGGCCAGTTTTCACTGCTGCCCCGGTTAAACAGCGGCAACCTGCTGTGCGGCCGTCACCCGTCACGCTTCCGCGGCCGTGGACTCAACTTTGAAGAGCTGCGCCACTATCAGCAAGGGGATGATATTCGCACCCTGGACTGGAAAGTGACCCTGCGCACCGGCCGCCCCCATGTGCGCAGTTATAGCGAAGAGAAAGATCGTCACGTGATCCTCTGTGTTGATCAGCGCAGTTGCATGTTCTTCTCCTCGGTGGAGATGATGAAGTCGGTAGTGGCCGCCGAAGTCGCCGCCCTGCTCGGCTGGCAAGTACTCAAAGAGAACGATCGGGTCGGGCTCGCCATTTTGCACTGCGATGGCGTGGCGTGGCTGAGAGGCCAGCGCTCCCGTGGCCACTGGTTGGCAGGGCTGCGCCAGCTCTGTGCCGCCAATCATGCTCTCTCGGCCACCAGCCACGACAGCGAGGCGACCGGTATGGCCCCCCTGCTGGCGATGCTGGGCCGCCTCAAGTTGAAAAATACCACCCTGATCTTTCTCAGCGACTGGGCAGGCGTCACCGAGGCCGACCTGACCCGCCTCGGTTACTTGCAACAGCACAACGATGTGCTGGCACTGCACATCGCCGATCCCCTTGAGTCGACCCTGTCGACCACAGCCGCTGGCGCCAGCTTGGTAGTTGGCGATGGCCAGTACCAGCTCAATATTGCTCCCCACCAGATCCCTGTGCTGGATCAGGGGCTAGCCCGCCAGCAGCAGCTGAAAAAAGATCAACTGCTGCGACTGATGGCCCTAAAGGGATTGCCGCTTATCACCCTCGACACCGGTGGCCACCACCTCGCCCGCCTCATTACCGCATTGGGAGGAGATCACTGATGAACCACAAGCTGCCCGGCACCTATATGCTGCGCGAATTGCAGGACGTGACCGTACCACCCACCATCAGCTGGCAACCGCAAACCGCAGGCTGGCTGCTGCTGGCGCTGAGCCTGGGGGCGCTGGCGCTGCTCTGGCTCTATCACCGGGCACAGCGCTGGTGGCAACAGCGTTACCGCCGTGAAGCGCAGGCGGCCCTGTGCACGATCAACTGGTCTGATGCCGGGGCCAATCTGGCGCTGTTTCACCTGATCAAGCAGGTGTTGACCCACCTAGATCCCCGGCACGGCAAGCTGTTTGGCTTGGCATTGCTGCAGACCCTCGACAATGCCATGGCTGATAGGCAGCCCCGTTTCGCGACCGAACTGGGGGAGCGCTGGCTGGTATCGCTGGTCTGTGACCAGGTGGTGTTAAGCGTGAGTGATCAGCTCTGCCTCGTTTCCCTCTGCAACGACTGGCTTGCCCACCACCAGACTCCAATACAAACAGCCTCGTTGGCGACGGAGGCCCGTCATGCTTGATGCCGGTCTCGAGTTTGCCCACCCCCACTGTTTCTGGCTGCTGCCCCTGCCGTTGCTGGTGTTTCGCCTTATTCCGGCCTATCGCACCCGGCAGAGTGCCATCAAGGTGCCCTTCTTCGACCTGCTGATCGACCTGCTGGATGAGCCGCCGCGTGAGGGGGCAACCCAGCTGACTGCCAGCTGGTGGCAACGGATCGCCCTGATCACCGTTTGGCTACTGGCGGTGCTGGCGCTAGCCAAGCCCACCATCTATGGCCCGCCTCAGGTACGCGAGCGGTTCGGGCGGGATGTGATGATAGTGCTGGATCTCTCCGGCTCCATGGCAGAGACCGACTTCTCCCCCGACCCCGGCAAGTCCCTCAGTCGGCTCGACGCCGCCAAAGAGGTGCTTAAACAATTTGCTGCAACGCGCGAAGGAGATCGGCTCGGGCTAATCCTGTTTGGGGATGCCGCCTTTCTCCAGGCGCCGTTTACCGCCGATCTCGACACCTGGCAAACCCTGCTGCAGGAGACCGATGTCGCCATGGCGGGCCAGAGTACCCATCTGGGAGATGCCATCGGTCTGGCAATCAAAGTGTTCAACAACAGTGATCGCCACGGGCAACTAGAGCAGAACAGCGCCAAGCGGGAGAAAGTCGCCATCATCCTTACCGATGGCAACGACACCGGCAGTTTTGTCAGCCCGCGGGATGCGGCCCGGGTAGCCGCGGTCAACGGCGTGCGGCTGCATACTATCGCCATGGGGGATCCGGCCACCGTCGGCGAACAGGCTCTCGATCTCGATACCCTGCAACAGTTGGCGACCCTGACCGGCGGCCAGTTGTTTCAGGCTCTTGATGAGGCGCAGCTGACGCGCGCCTATCAGGTGATCGGTGAGCTGGAGCCACAACGCTACGAAAGCACCCGCTTTCAGACTCGCGAAAGCCTGCACCATTACCTCATCGCCGTCAGCGTCGGCCTCTATCTCACCCTCTTTTCCCTGTTGACCCTCAGGCGCTACCGCCTGCGCACTGCTCTCTCAGGAGACACGCCATGATGGATCCTCTCTACTGGCAACAGCTCTGGCTGAATGCCCACTTTCTGCGCCCCTGGTGGCTGCTGGCCTTGCTCTCCCTTGTCGCCATCCTGCTGCTGCGCTGGCACATGGATGAAGCGAACAACTGGCAACAGCGGCTGCCGCCCCATCTGCGCGAGGCGCTGACGCTGGGGGACACCGGCTGGAAAAAGAACCTGCCCCTCAAGGTGCTGGGGCTGCTGATGGGGCTGGCCATCCTGATCTGTGCAGGGCCGACCTGGAGCCGTGAACCCTCCCCCTTTGGCGAAGATCAGGGCGCCCTGCTGATCCTGCTCGATAACAGCGACTCCATGCTGGAAACGGATATCGCCCCCAACCGGTTGACGCGGGCCAAGCAGAAGATCAGCGATCTGCTGGCGACCCGCGATGGCGGGCGCAACGGGCTGGTGGTCTTTGCCGGCTCGGCCCACACCGCCATGCCGCTGACCCGTGACAATGCCGTCTATGACCCTATCCTCGCCGCCATCCGTCCCGAGATCATGCCTAAAGCGGGCAAGCGCACCGAACAGGTGATCCCGCTGCTCACCGAGCTTCTGGCCGATGAGACAGGCAGCACCGTTTTGCTGGTGAGTGATGGCATCAGCCCCGCAGCCATCGCCCCCTTGGCTGACTATTTCCGTGGTCAATCCCGTCAGTTGCTGATCCTGGCCGCTGGCGACCCGGCCCTGAGTGGCAAACGCCCGCTGGAGCTTGCCTCACTACGGCGACTGGCCAGTGACAGCGATGGCACCCTGCTCACCATGACGGTGGATAATGGCGATGTAGAGCGCATCAACCGGGGGATTGAACGCAACTTTTTGATCCATAACGACTCCCTGATGCCCTGGCAGGACATGGGTTACTACCTGCTCTTTCCGGTCGTCGCCCTGCTGCTGCTCTGGTTTCGCAAAGGCTGGCTGGTGCAGTGGGGTCTGGTGGCAGCCATCGGTCTCTCCCTGTTACAGACGACGCCTGCGCAGGCCACCACCTTCTCGCTGGCGCCCGCAGAGCCGACAGAGCCTGCGATCAATCACTGGGCAAAGGAGCTGAAACAGCAGTGGTTAAACCTCTGGCTCACCCCGGATCAGCAGGGGCAGTGGTACTTCCAGCAAGGTGACTATCTGGAGGCGGCTAAACACTATGAAGATCCCTTCTACAAAGGGGTGGCCTACTACTATGGCGCCGAGTTTGCGCTGGCCCAGTCAGCATTCCTGCAAGCCGACTCCGAACAGGCTCTGCTCTATGCCGGCAATGCCCTCGCCAGACAGCGTGAGTATCTGGCCGCCCGCCGGCTGTTCCGGCAACTGGCTGACGAGGACAGCGACCCGAGCGTGCGCCAATCAGCCGCCCACAACTATCAGGTGATGAGCCGGATTGTTGACGAGATCAACCGCGCCAGTCAGAGCCAGACCGGCACGCCGGATGGACCTGATCACTCCAGTGAACTGCCCGATGATGAGCCACGCAGTGCCGACGGGGCGGAAGAGACAGTGGCTTCATCCCTGATGGCGCGCGAAACCCTGACCGCAGATCAGATCCTGGCCAATCCGGCGCAGGCCGAAAAGTGGCTGCGCCGGGTGGAGTCTGATCCCGGTGACTTCCTGCAAGCCAAATTCCGCCTCCAGCTACAAGCGCAGCAAACGGGCGCAACCGCCCGTCCTCGTTCTGCCACCCACAAGGAGCCTACCCATGTGCAACCGGCACAATAAACTCCGCTACTGGCTGTATGGATATATGGCGACCGCTACCCTGCTCGGGGCCGTGCTGCTCACGGTCGAAGCACAAGCTGCCGAGGCCGCTGATGCGACTGACGCCACTCAGGTGACCCTCAAGAGCTGGTTGAAAGATCAGGGGAAGGAGAAGCGCCCCTATGCCGTCAACCAGCAGATCACCCTCTATCTGGAGCTGGCCACCAACCGCTGGTTTACCGCGGGTACCCGCATCGGCCAGTTCGAGCTGCCGGGGGTCATGGTCAAGCAGCGCAGCGAGCTGGCGACCAACTTCACCCAGCGCCGCGATGGCGAGACCTGGTCGCACCAGCGCTGGGAGCTGACGCTCTATCCCCAGCAATCCGGCCAGTTCGAGATCCCCGCCATCGCGGTACGGGCCACCGTGGCGCGCCCTGAAGGGGGCTCCCGGCAGATCACCCTCACCACCCCCCCTCAGCGTTTTGCCGCCGCTCTGCCCGACCCTGCCCTGACGGTCGGCGGGCGTTGGCTGAGCGCCAGCAATCTCACCCTGAGCCAGCGTTGGCAGCGCTCTGCGGATGACCATGCTGACGGCGAGCTGCGGGTAGGGGATGCTATCACCCGCACCGTGACCGCCAGCGGGCAGGATACCCTCTCGGTGCTGATCCCGCCGCTGATCACTCCGCTTGCAAGCGATGGGCGGGTACAGGCCTATCCGGCGCAAGCCCGACTGAACGATACCCAGGAGCGGGGGGAGTACCTCTCGACACGGGAAGATAAGACTACCTATATCGTGCAGCGCGGTGGTGAGTTGACCCTGCCCGCGCTGGAGCTTGCCTGGTGGAACAGCCAGACTGGCCAGCTGCAGACCCTGACCCTCCCCGGGCAGACCCTGCAAGTGCGCCACACTCCCGCCTCCTGGCTGGCGGCCTACTGGCATCGGTTGCTTGGAGTAGCCGGTGGTGTAGCCCTGCTGGTGCTGGCACTCCTGGCTATGACCCGTTACTACCGTCACCACCCTCGCCCGCTCGGCTGGCAATATGGAGCCGCCATCTGGAGCAGGCAGTGGGGAGCGGTGCGGGTACTTGCCTATCGCTATCTGCGGGCCAAGAGGGGTTTGCTGGAACTTAGCCGTGTCAGTTCCGATCAGGCTTGGCAGCAACAACAGGCTGTATTCCAGCAAGATCCCCTTGATCGGGCTGATGCGCTCAGGATGGGCTGGCGCCTGCTGGTGCGCCTGCAAAGGCGACGGGGCGCCAGTCATGGCAACATCCGCTCACGGTTGGGCCACATTGTCGGCTGGCAAGCGGCCCTGCCGGAATTGCCCCCCCTGACTGGCAAACCGACCTCAGCGGATCAGTCATCCAGCAACGCAAACAGATAAATAAAGTGCGCCACGCAGCAACCAACCCCTGCACTGGTTGTCCCACTTTGCCCACTTCATTACACTGCCAAAGTGGGATACCCGCTGGCTGCCACGCCACCTGACTGGCGTGGCAGGTTCTCCCCTCCGGCTACCCGACAGAGCCAAGGCAGTGTGATTTTTCCACGAACATGTAACGAGGCCTCTCTTGTTAGACATCCGAAGTACCGAGCTGAACCTGATCCCGATCTTTGTCGCCATCTATGAAGAGCGCAGCCTCTCCCGGGCGGCGACACGCATGGAGATCAGCCAACCCGCCGTCAGCAAGGCCCTCAAGCGACTGCGGGAGATCTACGGTGATCCTCTGTTTAATCGCAAGGTCGTGGGGATGGAGCCCACCTCGTTTGCCATCGACATCTATCCGGCGATGGCGGCCGCACTGAAAAACTTCAGCTCGACCCTCTCGACCTCGCGCACCTTCAATCCACGCACTTCCCAGCGAGTCTTTTCCATCGCCTGTGTCAGACTGGTCAGCGCCCAACTGGTTCCAGCACTGCTGGGCAAGATCCGGGCACACGCCCCGGGTATTTCGCTCGAGGTGCATCCCCTCTTTACCGAGGATATGGAGAGTGACCTGCGGATGCAGCGTTATGATCTCATCATCGACATGACCCAGAGTGGGCGCAGCATGCTCAAGAGCGAGGTGCTCTATGGCGAACAGGTGAAGGTGGTGTGTGCCAGCAACCACCCGCGACTGGGCAGCGACTTGACGGTGGAGGCCTATTTTACCGAGGAGCATGTGGCGTTGGCCCAGTGGCAGGTCAGAGGCAGCATGATCACCGCCGAGCACCTGCCGCAAATGGCCAACCGCAATATCGTGGTACGGGTGCCGACCGCCATGGAGATGCTGCCCATCATTGCGTGCAGCGAGATCATCGGGGTTTTGCCCACTTCCATCATAAATACCTTTGCCGGCATGTATGATGTGCGGGTACTCCCCTTCCCCTTCGAGGAATCAGTATTCAGCCTGTCGGCCATCTGGCATCCCAGCCGGACCACCGAGGCGGGCCACCGCTGGCTACGCCAGCAGCTGTTCGAGGTGGTCAGCGAGCTGGGGCTGGCCACCTCCATCGTTCAGTCCTAACGGGCATCACGCACCAGTCGCAATCCCATGTCAGCCATCATCACCGACTGGCTGGCGAAATCACGCCGGAAATTTTCAGATAATTCAGCCTCATAGGCGTAGCTGCCGCCTCGCACCGACTTATGGGCGAGGTGGCTCTTGCTCTCCTGGGCATTGTTCGGGTTCTCTTGAGGACTATGGCGATAGAAGGTCTCTTCATAGGCATCAGCCACAAACTCCCCCACATTGCCGGTCATGTCGTATAGCCCCAGCTCGTTGGGCTTTTTCAGCCCCACCGGATAGGCGCGATTCTTGGCGTTGCCGCTGTACCAGGCCACTTCGTCAATCTGATCGGAGCCGCTGTAACGATAGCCTTTACTCAGCTTGCCCCCCTTGGCTGCATACTCCCACTCAGCTTCGGTGGGCAGGCGGTAGTGAGCACCGGTCAGCTCATTGAGCCTTGTCACAAACAGATTGGCCTGTTGCCAGCTGAGGTTGTTGACCGGTACATCCGGCGCCTGGAAATAGCTGATGGAGGGGCCCATCACCGCCTCGAACAGAGCCTGGGTCACCTCGAATTTTGCCATGTAGAAGCTGTTGAGCGAGACCGTATGCTGCGGCCCTTCGCTCGCTTTGGCGCTAGGGTCGTTGGAGCCCATCTCAAAACGGCCCCCTTCCACCAGCACCATGTCCGCTTCAACCTTCTGTCGCAGCGGATGGAGCGGCTGGTTGCCCTGTTTGACCGAGAGGGTGCAGCCAGCTACCAACAGGGTGGTCACCAGCAACGGAATTGCGCATTTGAACGGTGTGATCGTCATAACCTGACCTGTGCAGTAAGAGAAGTGGCAGCCATTACTGGCCAGCGGAAACCGGCGGCGTGCTCGTCTTGCTCGCACGCTTGCTATTGAGCTCGGCCAGCACCTCGGGGGGCGCTATCTTGCCAAGTTCACTCATGCAGGCGTCGCTCTTGGGGTGATCGTGGCGAAGGTAGATATCGCACACCGCATAGAGCTGCTCCGGCGCGCCGGAGATCCGGTAGGCAAGCTCGAACGAGCCGATGGCTTTCTCGAGATCCAGCGGCTCTTGCAGCACCCCGTTGAGATACCAGAAGTAGCTGTTATTGCCAGCGAGCTCCGCCGCCCGTGCCATGGTGACTGCCGCTTCGCTCTTCTGATCGAGGCGCACTTGGGTCAGCGCCTTGGCGTAATGGAGGTTGGCATTCTGCGGCAGCACAAGGATCCCCTTGTTGAGCAAGGCCAGCGCCTCGGCATCCCGTTGCTGGGCCCGCAAGTTGTCAGAGAGACCAAGCCAGATCAGGGGATTATCGGGCTGATTGGCCAGCAGTTGTTCGTAGCTTGCCTGCGCCTTGTCCCACTGCCGGGTCCAGCGATAGAGATCTGCCTGCAACAGCTGCTGCGCAGGGTCCTGCTGCCGTGCGAGATACTCGCTCACCTCCGCCAGCGGCTGGCCAATGGCGCTCAGTTGCCCCTCATTCATGACGCCATAATCGCGAGCCAGATTGAGGGTAGCGGCACGGCGAACCTCGGCACTGCTGTCAGCCAACAGCGGTGAGAGCAGCCGCCAGCGGTGCGCAAACTGATAAGGGTCAGCAGCCACGACCGCAGCTTCTCGCACCAGCTCACTCTCGTCGCGCAGAGTTCTGGCCACCGCCACCAGACTGTTCTGGTTCGGATAAGACGCCAGCTGACGCAGGGCATCGGCCCGCTCCACCGCTGGCAGGGAGATATCCTGCGCACGGTAGGCCCACTGCTGGATCTGGGCGGCTGAGGGCGCAGTGACTGCCACGGATGCGGTGGGTGCCCCATTCGCTGATGTGGTGACCGGCGGCTCAGGGCTGGCTACCGCCAGCGCTGCGCCAGACAGGGTCATGCCAAGGGCCAGCCACAAGGCGCCCATGGTGCCGGAGCGGGTGTGACGAAACTCGCAGCGACTCAACATGTTCTGCATCGCTTATTTCCTCTGACCATGTGTCAAGACGCCGTTATTCATCACCGCATCACGGTACTTGCCATGGGCCACCGGATAACCGGCACGGCGAAGGATATAGGCCATCGACTGATCAATATGGCTGAAAAACTTGTACCAACCGGCACAGAGGTAATTCAGACCTGCCTCCCCTTCGTGGGTGCGAATAAAGCGGTTCTTCGGGCACTCCCCATAGCAGGCAAACTGGTAGTCACACTGCTGGCACTGACGGGTCAGGCTGCGCGATTTGGCAAAGCCGAACGCTTGCTGGGCGGGCGAATACGCCAGCTCACTGAGCGGCTGATGGTGGATATTGCCGATCTTGTACTTGGGATAGACATAGTGGTCACAGGCAAACACATCGCCGTTGGGCTCCATCGCCAGCCCCTTGCCGCAGATCTCCCCCAAGGTACAGAGGGGGTTCTTGCGACCCATCCAGGTCTCGACACTCGCCTCAAAATATTGCACGAAGACCCGTCCCAGATCCCGCTGCACCCACTCATCGAAAATGGTGATGAGAAAATCCCCCCACCCCTCGGCCGAAACGCACCAGGGCTCGACCACCGAATTTTTGTGCCAGGGATTGAGGCGCTTGTCCCCCTGCTTGAGTTGCTCCTGCGGTTGCCAAGTCTGGGGCGCGGTGGTGCGAAAACTTTTCTGCTCGACGATGGGGATAAACTGCATCTGGGGCGACTTCACCTCATCACGCAGGAAGCGATAAACCTCCAGCGCATTCTTGCTGGTGAGGTTGTTGACGCTGGTCAGGGTGGCAAACTTCACCTTGTATTTATGCAGCAACGCCACCGCCGTCATCACCTGATTGAAGGTACCGCGCCCGGCTCGGTTGACCCGATAGGCGTTGTGCAGCAGCTCGGGGCCATCGATGCTCAAACCGATGAGAAAGTTGTTGGCGGCCAGAAATTCACACCACTCATCGTTGAGCAGGATGCCGTTGGTCTGCAGGTCGTTGGCGATCACCACCCCTTGCGGCTGGTATTTGCGCTGCAACTCAACCACTTTGCGAAAATAGTCGAGCCCAAGCAACGTCGGCTCGCCCCCCTGCCAGGAGAAGATGATCTCGGGGGTATTCTGCCCCTCGATATATTGGCGGATATAGGTCTCAAGGGTCTGCTCGTCCATCTGGGGCGAACACCCCTTCTTGTATTCCAGCAGATCCTGCTTGCTGAGGTAGTAGCAGTAGGTACAGTCGATGTTACACACGGCCCCGATAGGTTTGGCCATCACATGCATCCGCTTGGATGCCTTGCCGTTGAACTGTGGACCCTGAGTAATCACCATAACTGCACCACCTGCAAAATTGCTGTTTTGAGGCCTGCAGTCTAAAGGCTCCCGCTATCACACGCTGGTTATACCCCTTATAACCAGCGGATATGGGACCAGGCTAACATTCTGATGTCATAAAAAATCATCGCATCCTACGAGATAAATTGGTCGTATAGTCCCGGTAAGCAAGATAGACGTGCCTAAGATATCGGGAGCAACCGCCCAATAAACCGCCACCTGCACGGCTCGCCCTTCGTTCTGTCTGCGCTATGGTTTACCATGCACACAATTGTGGTGCCTGGCACCGCCCACCCAGGCGCTAGCCGCCGTCATCGGATACCTCATCTCGAGCAACATGAGCAAAACAGCACACGCGGGCAACGAGCCAACATTCTATCCACGTTTTGCAATATGTCTTTTTTAATGAACTGATTTATAAAGGTTTATGGCTCTAACGCTGATGATAGTGGTACACAATTGGGACGTGGTGAAATTTGAGGGGCATTGCTACAGATAGTAACACTCTTCGACTGAGCAACTGAACCGACAGGATTTCATCCGTTTTTGCCGTAATAGAGCCAGGCCAGACCCGTCCAGCCGTTTCATATTTGAAACACCACATGCAGAAGTTCGTGGACATAAACTGCAGAAGTTCATTTTTCTGTTATATTTAAATCACTTGCTGAACAATTCAAACAACCTTATCCAAGCCTTAAGGGCTCATTCATGTAGAAAGCACCCACCAGCAGATCATAAACAAGCCGCACTCGCTTACCCCGCCCCAACAATACGGCAAGTAATATCTCGCCTCTGGCCAGATCGTCACCATGCCATAAACATCATAGAACTGCTTCTACCACATCCAGTCAAAGTCTATATACCTAGCTCAAACAGTACGAACTGCAGCACGAAAAACCAGCCTTGCAAGCCGAGATACGCCTTCTGAAAGAAGAACTGCACCAAGTCACCGAGGAACGCAACATTTAAAAGAGGCTGAGACGATTTCAATTGAGAAACACGACAACCATGTGAAAGCATACTATTGCGGAGGATTGTTGAATGAAGCGCACATTTACAGCAAAGAAAAAAGCGCTTGTTTTTGATCTCTGGAAACGCGGAACCGGCTTCAGTGAGATAGCGAGAATCCTAGGTTCGAGGCCCGATACTATTTTTTTACCATGTTAAGGGATACGGGAGACATCAAACCGAGCGAACGCTGTCGAGTAGTGGCTCACCTGACGTTTTTTGGGGTGAAATGAGACAGATCGACCCCATAAACATAAATGAGTATTAGTTCCATCGCACGCTCTCTTAACCTCTCTCTTTCAACAATATCTCGGGAAATTCAGCACAATCTTAACCGACGTGGCTACAAAGCTGTTGATGCCAATAATCGTGCAAGTCAAGTGACCAAGAGACTCAAGGAATGCCTTCTGGAATGGAACTCGCAACTGCGAAATCGGGTTCTGGAAAAAATCGAATTAAAATGGTCTCCTGAGCAGATCTCAGGGTGGCTCAGAAGTATGCTCCCTCGCAAGAACATGATGTAGATCTCCGCCGAGACGATTCATTAAACGCTGTATTTTCACCGCCGGAGTGCGCTTCACCACTTGCTTGTCAAACATCTGCTCCGTTCTCATAGCCTGCACCATGGAAATAGCCATACTCGCAAGGTAGAAAGAGGCACTATCAATATCGTGCACAGCATATCAATCCACGAACGCTCCAAGCACGTAGATAACCGACAATATCTCGATCACTGGGAGGGATATTTTGTGTCCGGTACGAATAACTCTCACATAGCCACACTTGTAAATAGAACATCGCGCTATACAATTATTCTCAAGCTAAATGGAAAGGATACATGGTCTGTAAATAAAACACTTATAAATAAATGCTAGGAACTTCCATCCAAGCTTAGGTGATCACTGACTTGGGAGCGCAGTATGGAACTGGCCAAGCATCTGGATGCTTACTGCCAGTACAGGAGTAAAATTTATTTCCGAGTTCCCCAAAGTCCCTGGCAATGGGGCACGGACGAGAATACCAGTGGTCTGATACGACAGTTCCCCCCAAAAAGACATGCCTTGCCCAAAATTACAAGCAGGAGCTGGATAGATTGCAACCCAACTAAAAAGCAGACCGAGAAAGACCTTGAAATTTAAAACACCAAAAGAAGTTGTCTAATGGTTGTTGCATTGATAAGTTAAATCTACAGAGACGTACTTGATTATATCGGAGTGTTTTACAACCCAATCAGATGCAATAGTTACAATGATGATATGTCGTGGACTGAGTGTGAAAGCTGTATGTTTTCAGAAACAGAGTGTATAGAAAATATGGGGCAATTCAAGTCTTCCCTCAACACCACAACAGGTTACTCAAAAATTAACTCCATTGAGTAATCTGTATCAACTAGGAAAGGTAGGCTCCCCCATATGATGTGATGGATGTCCGTACAACATCCTATTTCAGAAACCATTTATGCCGCCAGGGACATCAACAAACCAAGCCCCCACCATTAAAAATCAATCTCCATACAGGTCAATGTATCCACCATGTTTGATGGCATATAAAGGTTCTATTGCCATATTATGGCAATGTTTATCGGAGATTTTTCCAAATTTTTGCATGCAAACTGCTATTAGCTTGTCATGTACGCAAACTTTAATAATTTAAAACTTAGTCATTTAAAAACAAAGACTTAACTTAGTGATACTACTATCTCGATGTCAAAAATCCGTGCCACTATATGGCAATGAGCATTTGGTGCTGCCATATGGTGGCAACACTTATAAACAACGTTTCGCTAAACCTGTTCACCATACAGAAAACTCATCAAAAACATGACACTCTGCGAATAAAAAGCATCGAAAGCCGCCTAAATATTCATCTAAGTATCTTATCCTATGATAGTACAATGGGATACCATTAATTATAACCAGGCAGCCTTAGCGGGACTCTTTCAAGCCCCTACAAGTAGACATCTGATCATGCATATGATGCAGCCTTCAACACCGTCTTGTAGATGCATTATTATTATACCTTTTCATTCCGACCTTAATTTACATCCTCTGTGTTTCAAGATGAAATACAGAGGATGTAAATGCCATATCAAAAATAATGTTGAGTGGCAGTTCATGCCATCTCACTAAGCATCACGCTGCGTTATATATTTATTTTAGCCCTCTAACTAGGAAAGTAGCAGGATTACAACTTCATTTACTGGCGAAGGAAATAACAAGTACAATACGTCTTATCACCCAGAGTGAAAACTTATTAAACCTGAACCTTACCTACAATAAAAATAAAGACTTCATCAATGTCTCCTTCTTGCAATCATCTAATCAAGACCTGCACGCCTAGGCCAATAATACAATTAATATTAATTAACCATTTACAATAAAATTCATGACTAAACCCCATACCAATATAACGACAAGCTTCTAAATAACCATTATTTATACATCCTTTGCAGTCTAAATATGATATATGTCCATTAAAAAGCGCCACATATTAATCTTAAGAGCATCACATGTCGTAGTTATGAATAATTTCACTCGCGTATTTATGTCTCATTACCAAAGCAGGTTAATTGGCATAATATATTGGCAAGTTTTGTGGCCATGCGATACAAATTATAAATATAATTTCACCATCAGCTCAAAAAAGATTCTTCAATGCAGGGAATTAATATAATGATTTCGTGACCGTGGGCTATTCTACGAAGTACAAACCCATCCATAATTGCAACAAATATAAAAATAAAGGATCTTTGATGACATTTGAGATATTGTACACTGAAGATATTATGCATTGTCCCACCCAGAGGGATACCGCGAAGAGATAACCAATTAGCTAAATTTTCAGTAGGTGCTTGAAGTTAGTTACCGTCAGGCTACGGTATGCATACTAATGATCAATAGTTGCAGTTTTTATTTAACCCTAATTATCACCAGACTATAATTATAAACAAGCCACTCCCAAAAAGTGGAGAATTGAAACCATAAAAAGCCCCCATATAGGGGGAAATACGGGCTTCTCAGGCACATGGAATGCATTCTCCTTAACCACAATAGCACCCTAACGCAACATCTCAACCTGTCAGGAAACATAGTGTAAATAAGGTATTTCTGATTGATTTAATAGTCAAACCACTCCACCGACCTGGCGTTAGGGTCTTCTCAGCTTGGTGGCCAGATACGGCGTTGTTTCCCAAATCAACTATCAAGCCACAACGGCCCCAGCCCCAAGTGACCGTTACACTCGGGGCTTTCTGACAGGCAGACCAAGGGTGTTCAGTTTGTTGATTGCGCCAACATACGCCATCACTTCCCCTACCTAACCGTTGTATGTTCGCAGGCTGATTTTCCGTCATCAACTGCTTGAACCGATACATCGCCGTCTCTGCCAGCGAGCGCCGATGATATCCCTACATCTTCTTCCAGTGCGCTAACCCCTCCTTGCGCATCACCAGCACCGCCTCATGTCTTGGATGTCCCTTTTCCCATAGCCCTGCGTTTTTTACGAGGCGGAATACTGGCTGTCGCCCCTTTGTGAGAGATAAGCTGATGGCTGGCTTTGCTGTCATAGGCATCATCCGCATAAACACGCCCCAGCTTGCGCCAGACCCGCCGCTTCTCAGCGCCGTGTTTTCTGACCTTACACTCGTCTTCACCAAACACCTTCAGCCCGGTTGAGTCGATAAGCGACCGTCACGGTGCGTGCTCGCTTGCTGACGCAGCTGTAATCACGGGCACAAAGCGGTACGTTCATCAACTCGAACAGGGAGTCGAGTAGCCCCTGTATTGTTCGCAGCGTGAGGCTGAAAATCCCCTTGAGCATTAGAAAGGTGCAGATGGTCTGGTCAGTGTAGAGCTGGCTGCGGCCCCGCCGCCCATGATGGTCGTGGTGAAACCAGTTGCTCATGGCCTCGGCATCAACCCAGAAGGTGAGTGAACCACGGTTAATCAGAGGCCTGTTGTATGTAGGCCAGTTGGTGATGGGGTGAAGCGACTTGCCCATGATGCAGACTTGAAGGGGATGGTGGTGATCAGATCACCAAGTCCTTAGTTAGTTCCATTCAAGCTGCGTCGATTTGGGCAACAACGCCCATGGGATCAAATCCAAAGTGGCAGCCTACAATTTTTGATGAAATCCTCTTGTCTTCTAAACAAGACATGTTAAATTTAATTTTATTTTCACTGTTTTCGTATTATTAAAAAGCAAGATCTACGATGAATTCATCATATAAACCCGTGAAACTTGCTTTTATATATCATAAAAACAATTTTCGTGGATTTGACTATGCCCAAGAGGTGTTTTAGAGTCGCTTCAACATGAGGGGGATATATGAACAATTGCAAAACCATGTTAATAAAAACAAAACATTTACTACAGGAATTGGGAATTTCTCGTTCAACTCTGTATAGATGGATTAAAAGGTATAATTTTCTAGCGCCTCATAACACTGGTTTTCATTCTGTTTCGGAGGTCAACAACTGGATATTAAAACGAAAAGAGTCATT
The DNA here is from genome assembly GCF_040908295.1 of Aeromonas sp. R4-2. NCBI lineage: Bacteria > Pseudomonadati > Pseudomonadota > Gammaproteobacteria > Aeromonadales > Aeromonadaceae > Aeromonas > Aeromonas sp. R4-2. Next base: position 360,763 of record NZ_JBFODL010000009.1, read on the forward strand.
ATTTGAGTTAGACAAAGAACAATAGATACATACTGTAACCTAATCATTAAAAGAAGCGCATTAAAGTATTTTATGCACCTTTAAAACCAAGATCTATATTATGACGCATACAGTTAAACACTGATGAAACATGGGGCTATTCAACATTAGTTATGAGTCGAGCCTACAGTTATGAGCTGCAGTCTCCGCTGTAATTACTGCTTTTTTTTTCACCTTGTTTTTTATACACTTACTAGGAGCTCGCAGAGCTATTAACCTTCGTATCCCATCAGGATACAGAGAGTTATAGCCCAGTAAAACCGATCAGGAAGCAGAACACGTGTCCTCGAGAAACAAACAAACCGTCAAGCTTAATGATGTCGCGGCCCTGGCCAAGGTATCCCCCTCGACTGTCTCACTTTATGTACGTCATCCAGACAAGGTAAAAGCCAATACCGGCCATAAAATTCAGCGTGCCATTGATGAATTGGGTTATGTGCACAACAAAATTGCCAGTCAGTTTACTGCCGGGCGAAGCTCGGCAATGGCAATTATCGTTCCTTCCATTTCCAATATTACCTTTAGTACCTTTGTCCAACAGATTGAACATATCGTGAGTGATGCAGGTTTTCAGCTCTATATCGCATCTCATGATCACTCCATGGAAAAAGAGGAACAGCAGATCCGCTCCATTTTACAATGGTCTCCTGCTGCCATAACCCTTACTGGCGCGAAGCACAGTGATACTACGATTCGTATGCTGGAGCACAGTGCGGTGCCTGTGGTTCAAGCATGGCAAATCGGTGAAGCCAGTCCGTTTGTCGCGCAGGTCGGTATCGATCATTTTCAGGTGGGTTACGATGCCGCGTCTTACCTGATACGCTCCGGCTGCCATAAAATTGCCTATTTCACGACCCGTTTTAACGATGACGTGCGTGCGCAGAGCCGCTACAGCGGCTTTTGCCAGGCACTTGAGACGGCGGGTATGGATCCCTTGTTGGTCGAAATCCCTTACAGCGACAATATTTACCCCGCCGCACGCGAACTACTCATCAAGACACTGCTCAAAGAGCGCAAACTCGACGGTATTTTTGCATCAAACGATACAATTGGTACAGCATTACTGATGGAGGCGATTGCACGCAATATCCCGGTACCAGAGCAACTCTCTATCATCGGGTTTGGCGATTTTCCAGGCAGCGGTTATCTGGCCCCCGTGACCTTGTCCAGTATCAATATCAATATTCACTCTGTTGCCAGCCAGGCTGCATCCATGATGTTACGGATGGCTCGCGATCCCGATTATAGAGGCGAGATCATTGATGCCGGATTTGACTTGATCCCCAGACAGAGTACCCGGTTTGTTTTGTGACCAAGCCAATATAGTCACACCATGATCCATCACAAAACCATGGCCTTGATAAATAGCCCATGAAGATAAATGCCCCCCATGTATCTACCAGAACACTATCCATTGCGTCAGATATTTTTAAGCAGGGCACCAGTTACTGCCAGCGCTACAAGGTTTTGATTAAGTAATATCGCTGATGAAACACCGGGCACTTTTCCAACGTCATGACGACTGAATACCCCCGCGCTTGGTAAAAAGGCTTTGCTTGAAAACTAAAAGTATCGAGCTGTGAAAAACGGCAGCCGCGCTCGCGGGCAGCCTGCTCCATCGCTGCCAATAACCGGCCTCCTACACCGCGCCCCCGCAGACTGCTGGCCACCCACAGATACTCGATATAGAGCCAGTTGCCGTAGGTATGGCCGCTGCATCCTCCGGCACGACGTTGCTGCTCATCCTGATAGAAGATGGCAAGTGGGCGACGTATCTGTTCACCAACAAACTCACGATTGGTTGTGATCAGATTGTCTCGTAAAAAATCGATGTCGTCCTGGCTGGGGTTTTGCACAACGTCAAGAGTGTCAATCATGCTGCTCTGCTCCTCTGGTGAAACATAATGGCCGTGAACATTGTCACGGCCATGGGTTATCCGGGTCGCATCCTCTATGGCGAACGCCGGTGCGATTTACGCCAGATCCTTTAGCTCGGCAAACAGCGAAGCCCAGGGACTTTTGGCACGATAGAACACTGGGGGCTGGCCAATCGGTGCAGGCAGAGTGACCCGCTGGCCCCCTGTAAAGCGCTGGCCGCTCCAGATATGAGTCCACTGCTCACCTGCAGGCAGGTAAGTTGTCCACTCACGCACATCCCCTTGGTGAACCGGTGCCACCAGCAACTCTGACCCATAGAGGTATTGATCCTGTATGACGTAGACCTCGGGATCATGTTCAAAATGCAGCATCATGGCACGTTGAACCGGATACCCTTTCTCAGCCGCTTCATCCACCAGGCTACGTAAGTAAGGAGTCAGGTGGCAATAAACTCGGGTCATCCGGGCAAAATGCGCCAACGTACTGCCATCCTGGTCAAACTGGAAGTTCTCATCAGGGCGGTTACCTTCGTGGGTGCGCATGACTGGGGTAAAGGCAGCCATTTCAACCCAGCGGTCAAACAGCTCCTTGGTTCGACGGTTGCCAAACAGTGAGGTGTAGCCACCGATATCCGAGTGGTGATACGCGTTCCCCAACATACCGGAGGAGAGCGCCCCCGAGATCACCGTGACCAGACCGTCGTGACGGCTGAAATCGACACATTGATCGCCTGCCCACAGTAGCGGGCAGTATTGCTGCACCCCGGTGTAACCGGCTCGCATAAAGAAAAGGGCATCACCGGTTTGGCCGTTCATCGCGATCGCTTCTGCGTTGCACTGGGCCCACAGAGTCGGCCAGGCATTGTGCATCAGCTTGGCATCGACACCGTTGTGCAGGTAGATGTTATCGGTCGGCAGGTACTCGCCAAAGTCAGCCATCCACCCCTTGATCCCCATGTCCAGCATGTTTTTACGCAGCACGGTATCACGGAACCAGGCCATGGCGTCTGGATTGGTAAAGTCGATACAGCCGCAATAGAATTCGCCAAAGTCGACCAGCGCAACCTGACCATCCTTGTCCAGCGCCATATAGCCGAGCTCTTTGGCGATCGGAAACAGCTTGCCATCTTCACACAGGTAGGGGTTGACGTAGGCCATGAACTCGATGCCCTGGTCATTGAGCTCCTTGATCCTGGCGGGCAGATTGGGGTAGCGATCCTGATGGTGCTGCCAATCCCAGTCCCAGAACAGGCGCTTGCCAAACGAGGTGACCCGCAAGCCGCACCAGTCTTCACTCCACAGACCCGAAACCTTGATACCATGGTCAAGGGCGTTTTCCAGACGACTGAAGGTATTGACCTCTCCCCCCTTCAGACCAAGGATCGCCCCCTTGTAAACCCACTCAGGCAACCTGGGCTGGCGGCCAAATCGGGCGGACAGTTTTTCGATAATGCCCAGATAGCTCTCTGCGGTGCGCAACTCGATGGCCTGCGGAATCGCCCACACTTGCAGCTCATGAAACCCTTCGTGACGAAAATCGAAATCGGCATAAGCGGTGGTGTCGATATGGCAGCTGTATTTACGAGAGGAGACAAACGTGGGTTGCGGATAGTTGGTGTGGTAGTAATCCCCACCGGCTTTGCCCATCACATCGGCTTTCCATTTGATCTCGCTGTGGGGATGGCGACCAACACCGGGCTCTGAGGTCCACAACGGAAAGTGACGGCCACGCAAATCAAAATAGGACATCTGCTCGCCACAACCCCAGACATGCTCTTTACGTTCGGCCGGCAATCTGACCCAAAAGCGGTTATATGCCTCGTCCAGTATGGTCGGATAAAGCATCACATCATCGCCATCACACACCACAGCCACCTGTAGCAAAGCCGGGGTCAAGGCATTCGGGGCAAAAACGAACAGGTTGTTGTCAACCTGTTCGATATGAGTCAATGCGACGCGAGACTCGATGTAGTCTTCGATGTCAAAGTTGCCGCGATAAATTTCCATTTTTTCCCGGCCCTTGCCTATATAAAACGCCGGGGCATCCGCTTGATGAGAAAATAACAACTGCTGCTGGTGCTGAATCGTTAACGCCTGTGACGAAAATTCGAGTTGCATTGCATAAGCTCCTGTTTAGTCGGGCCATCCCCGCTTGCTCGCAAACACAATAATAGCGCTACGATTTCATTTCAATCGCGTAAAACCCAAACAGCGATCTCGATCACCAATCAACACCCGCCACATGAAAACGTTTGGCTCGCTTGCAAACACTATTTGTAAGAGAATCCTTAACCACCAGCGCAATCTCTCGATCTGGATCCCACTTTTCAACAATCACACTTGCGCCAATAATCGCATCGCTACGATTATTGAGCTGCCGGATGGATTCCACACTATGGAGAATAAAATGGTTGTTCAGGCGCATATCGAAAGCAGACTGCCTTTTAGGGAAAAACTTGCCTATGGCGTCGGCGATTTTGGTTACAACTTTGTATTGAATATCACCACCCTCTACCTGCTTAAATTTCTGACCGATGTAGCAGGTATCAATGCGGCGTGGGCAGGCGTCATCTTTTTGGTGGCGAAAGTGTTCACCGGCTTCACCGACCTGGGCACCGGCATTTTCCTCGACACCCGCAAGAGCTTCGGACCTCGCGGCAAGTTTCGTCCGATGCTGCTCTGGACCATAGTGCCCCTGTTTGTCTGCAACATGTTGCTGTTTTGCAATTTTGAGCTCGACAGCGAGACCAAGACCACCCTGTTCATCGTCTGCTTTATGGCCTTTGGCCTGTTCTTTAGCTTGGGCAATGCCAGCTATGGCGCCATGGTGCCCTCTATGACCAAAAATGTTCAGGATCGCGCAGAGCTGGCAGCATGGCGTCAGGGCGGAGCCAACACCGGCCTGTTGTTAGCCACCGTCGGTTTCATGCCCATCGCCATGTTGTTTGAATCCCAGGAGACCGGCTACATGGTGGCAGCCCTGGCCTACACCTCGGTCGGCTTGGCGGCGGTGCTCTTTTGCTACCTCAACGTCAAAGAACACCACACCATCATAGGTAATGACCCTGACCAGATAGTCGAGAAGCCCACCATCAAGGAGGGGCTCAAGGCGGTACTCAAGAACAACCAGTTGCTGGTGCTGGCAGTAGCCAACCTGCTGACCCTCTCCGCATTCAACGTCAAACTCACCGTGCAGGTCTTCTACGCCCAGTACATTCTGGGTGATGTCTCCATGGTCTCTTACATGAGCTTTGTCAGCATGGGGTGCATCTACCTCGGGGTGTTGTCTGTGCCTGCGCTGGTACGCCGCTTTGGCAAAAAACCTGTCTATCTGGCCGGATTGTGCCTGTGGATCTCCGGCGACATTGCCAACTACCTGTTCGGTGGCACCGTCATGAGTTACGTGCTGTTCACCTCGCTGGCGTTCTTTGGCACCTCTTTCGTCAACAGCCTTAACTGGGCGTTTGTCTCAGATACCGTTGAGTACGGTGAGTGGAAAACCGGTACCCGTACCGAAGGCTTGGTCTACTGCGGCATGACCTTCTTTAGAAAGTGTTCGCAAGCTATCGCAGGGTTCGTCCCCGGGTTTGCTCTGGCACTGGTTGGCTACATGCCCAATGTGGAGCAAACCGATGCCGCCAAAGCCGGGATCACCGGACTGATTTTCATCTACCCGGCAAGCCTGGCCATCTTAACGGCACTGGTGATGGCCCTCTTCTACACCCTCAACGAGCAGCGCTATCAAGAGATCATCGCCAGCCTTGGTGCCCGCCGTGTGGCGACCACCCAAAGCTGACTCTCATGCAACTGGCAGCGGCGTGCTGGCCACGCTGTTGCTCTCTTCAAGGATGTGATCCCATGACATATCGCAATGTGGCAAGTGACCGTCTGGCATGGCAGGAAAAGATGGCCTACGGAGTGGGTGATCTCGGCTATAACTTCCTGCTCAACTGCACAACTCTCTATTTGCTGATCTTCCTGACCGATGTGGCAGCCATTCCGGCAGCATGGGCCGGAGCAATCTTTCTGGTTTCGAAGTTCTTTACCGCCTGCACCGATCTGGTGACCGGCAGCGTGCTGGATAATCGTTCCGAGCTCGGCCCCAGAGGTAAATTTCGCCCCTTCCTGCTCTGGACCATAGTGCCACTGGCTCTTATCAACACCGCCCTGTTTACCAGCGTTGAGCTCCCGGTCATCGCTAAAACAGTGCTGTTTACCCTGCTGTTCATGATGTTTGGTGCCTTTTACAGTTTTGGCAATGCCTCCTATGGCGCCATGGTCCCGGCCCTCACCAAGCGACTCCAGGACCGAGCCGAGCTCGCCGCCTGGCGCCAGGGCGGAGCCAATACCGGATTACTGCTCTGCTCGGTGGGGTTCATGCCGCTGGTATTGCTGTTTGACAAGCCACAGGTCGGCTATAGCGTTGCGGTACTGATTTATTCGGTCATGGGGGCTGCAGCAGTACTCTTTTGCTACAGCAGAGTTCGTGAACGCCATGTGCTGCCATCGGTTGTCAACGAATCGGGGTTTTCGGCAGTACAAACCAACGCACGGGCCGTGCTGGCAAACCGTCCGCTGGGCATCCTGGCGCTGGCCAATCTGCTGACGCTGGCAGCGTTCAACACCAAGCTGATTGTTCAGGTTTTTTACGCCCAATATGTGATTGGCGACGTATCGATGATCGCCTACATGAGCTTCATCAGCATAGGGTGTATCTACCTGGGGGTATTGCTGGTCCCCTTTGCCGTGCACCGTTTTGGCAAACTGCCTGTCTATCTGGCCGGTATTGGCGTGTGGATATGCGGTGACCTGCTCAACTACCTCTACAGCGAGAGTGCTCTCGATTACATCCTCTTCACCTCCCTGGCCCTGTGGGGATCCGCTTTCGTTAACAGTCTCAACTGGGCGTTCATCTCTGACACCGTCGAGTATGGGGAATGGAAAACAGGCATCCGCACCGAGGGGCTGGTCTACTGCAGTCTGACCTTCTGCCGCAAATGTTCGGCTGCGCTTGCGGGCCTCATTCCCGGGCTGGTACTGGCATGGTCAGGCTATGTTCCCAACGCGACGCAAAGCACCGAGACCCAAAGCAGCATCGCCAATCTGATGTTTCTCTACCCGATCTGCGCCCTGATTTGCGCTGCTGCCTTGATGTTGCTGTTCTACCCGCTCACTGATGCTCGCTATCAACAGATCGTCCGGGAGCTGGCACAACGCCATGCCCTTGCTTCTCCCCGGAAACCCCATCACCGAATGAGTGAACAATCTACTCCATCGCCTGACCCCCCCCCTCTTCGTACGGGTCAGAATGGCTGAATTTAACATGCTGTTTTTATTGAATTAATCCTTAACCAAATCAGACAAAGAGAGCGCTATTCCTATGTCATTCAACAGTGAAAACCTGGCCAAGCTCGATATCTCGGCGCTGCGTAGCCAACGCTGGTATGCCCCCGACACCATCCGAGCCTTCGCCCATCGTCAACGCAGTCAGCAAAGTGGCTTGAACCGCGACGAATTCATGGGCAAGCCAGTGATCGGGATCATCAATACCTGGAGTGAAATGAGCCCCTGCCATAGCCACCTGCGTGAGCGCGCCGAGGCCGTCAAGCGAGCCGTCTGGGCCGCGGGAGGCTACCCCGTTGAATTGCCCGCGCTGTCGGTCGGGGAAGTATTGGTCAAGCCGACCACCATGCTCTATCGCAACTTTCTGGCGATGGAGGCAGAAGAGCTGCTGCGCCAGCATCCGATCGATGGGGCCGTGCTGCTCGGCGGTTGCGACAAATCCACGCCAGCCCTGCTGATGGGCGCCATTTCGATGGACTTGCCGGTGATCTTCTGCCCCGCAGGCCCCATGTCGAGCGGCAAATGGCGCGGTCATGTCACCGGTGCCGGTACCCATACCAAGAAGTTCTGGGATCAATTGCGCTTGGGGGCCATTACCCAGCATGACTGGATCGAACTGGAGGGGGCGATGACTCGCTCCATCGGCACCTGCAATACCATGGGCACGGCATCCACCATGACCTCCATCGCCGATGCCATGGGCTTTATGTTGCCGGGGGCCAGCTCCATCCCCGCCGCTGACTCGCGACACGTCCAGATGGCAGCCCAATGCGGCCAAATCATTGTCGACATGGTGTGGCATGATCACAAACCTTCCCGCTGGCTGACCCGAGCCAACTTCCTCAATGGCGTAGTGGCCTACATGGCGCTCGGCGGCTCCACCAATGCCGCGATCCACATGATTGCGATGGCCAACCGGGCAGGCATCAACCTCACTCTGGAAGACATGGGGTCGGTGGCACGGGAAGTCCCTGTGCTGGCCAATCTGTTTCCCTCTGGTGATCAGTTGATGGAGGAGTTCTTCTTCGCCGGCGGTCTGATGGCCCAGCTGAAAAAGGTGGAGTCATTCCTCCACCTCGATGCGATCGGGGTCACCAATCGTCCCGTTGCACAGTGGATTGCCAACGCGACATGTTATGACGACAACGTGATCCGCTCGCTCGATAACCCTGTGGTACCGCTCTCCCGTGGATGTGCATTGACAGTACTGCGCGGCAATCTGTGTCCCAACGGAGCTGTGATGAAATCATCTGCCGCCAAACCCGAACTGCGTCACCACAAGGGCCCCGCCATCGTCTTTGACAGCCATCAGGAGCTCTCGGATCGCATCGATGACCCAGCCCTTGAGGTAACCAAGGAGTCAGTGATTATCCTGCGCAATGCCGGCCCGGTCGGCGCGCCGGGCATGCCGGAGTGGGGCAACCTGCCAATCCCGAAAAAGCTGCTGCAACAAGGCGTCACCGACATGGTGCGGATCAGCGATGCCCGCATGTCCGGTACTCACTATGGCACCTGCATCCTGCACGTTGCCCCTGAAGCGGCAATTGGTGGCCCACTGGCACTGGTACGTACCGGTGACCTCATCGAGCTCGATATCGCCAATGGCCGTCTCAACATGCTGGTCAGTGATGAAGAGCTGGCCGAGCGCCGCCGCACGCTCAAACCGGTACACAAAGTTTATGAACGCTCTTATGCCGCACTCTATCAACAACATGTGACCCAGGCCGATCAGGGCTGTGACTTCGATTTCCTCCAGACTGGCAGCAAAGTGCCCGAGCCCCCGATTTTTTAAAGGAGCAAACAATGAATCCGTTCAAACTTGCGATTACTCAAGGTCCACGCCCACTGGGCACCTGGATGATGACTGGCAGCGATACGGTGGCGGAAGCCATGGCGACTGTCGGTTTCGATTTTTTGGTGCTGGACCAGGAACATGTACCGGTCGATAGCCTGGATGCGATCCGCATCGATCGCGCCATTCGTGCCAGCAACCCAGCCACCACCCCACTCTACCGCCTGGCCTGGAACGACACTGTGTTGATCAAACGGGCGCTGGATGGCGGTGCAACGTCGCTGATGGTGCCGTTTGTCAACAGTGCAGCAGAAGCCCGCAAAGCGGTAGAGGCGGCATACTACCCTCCCCTCGGCAAACGCGGCTTTGCCGCGGTGCATCGTGCGTCCGGTTACGGTGCCGACCCCGAATTCGTGCGTAAAGCCCGGGAAGAGCTCTGCCTGATCCTGCAAATTGAGACCCCTGACGCCATTGATGCCATGGAAGAGATGGCCATTGAAGGAGTGACCGGCTTCTTTATCGGCCCCGGCGATATGAGCGCAGCCATGGGCCATATTGGCAATCCCTCTCACCCCGAGGTGCAAGCCAAGATCCGCGAAGGGCTGGAGAAATGCCAGCGCTTGGGATTGCCTTGCGGGATCGTCGGTGGCAACCCCGAGCTGGTGAACAAATATCAAGAGATGGGTTTTAGCTTCGTGGCGCTCGGCTCCGACATGAGTTACCTGCTGGCTCGCGCCCGTGAACAGCTCGCCGCGATCCGGGGGGAACGTCTGAGCATATCCGGTGGCGAGGTTTACTGATGAAGAGGCTTCACCGCCAAAGCGGCCCGCTTGATCTGGAGCTCATCCCCGAGCTCGGTGGTGCTATCGGCAAACTGACCTGGCATGGCAGGGAGATCTTGCGCTCTCTGCCCGATGGTCAGAACGTCACGGTCAACCAGGGGGGCTGTTTTCCCCTGGTACCTTACTCCAACCGTATCGCTCATGGACGGTTTCACTTCGCCGGATGTGATTACGCCCTGCTGTGTAACTTTGGCGATCATCCCCACTCAATTCATGGCAACGGCTGGCAGCAGCCATGGCAAGAAGGGGATGCAGATGATGACTCTGTCGTGCTGACCCTGCACCATGATGCACAGGGAGCATCCGCGGCGCAATGGCCCTGGCCTTATCGGGCAACTCAGCGCTTCACCCTGCAAGAGAATGCGCTGCATATCATACTCACTTACCACAATCTGGCCGATCACGCGGTCCCGGCCGGGCTGGGCTTTCACCCCTATTTTCCCCGTGCGGCGCACGCCGAGATCCAGTTCGACGCAGGCGGTGTGGTACTCAACGACCACAAGTCCCTGCCCACTGGTCTCGCGCCACTACCGACCCAATGGAACTATCGCACTTGGCGCAAACCTGAACCCGCCAGTGTCGATAACTGCTTCCATCACTGGAGTGGCTGTGCACGGGTGCGCTGGCCAGATGAGAAGCTGATGGTGACCCTGAGCTCACCCGATGCGTCTCACGCCATCCTGTTTCTGCCGCCCGCCGATCGTGACTTCATCGCCATCGAGCCGGTTTCTCATATCAATGATGCCATCAACAACGGTGGCTTTGGTGACCCTGCGCTGGCCATGGCCACTGTGCCAGCCAATGGGCAGTTGCAGATCGCCATGCTGCTTGAGGTTTCTCACTATGCCTAATCCTGCTCTGCTACTGGCCGACTACCGCGGCCATCTGCCCGAGTGCCCGACCTGGAGCACTGATGAACAGGCGCTCTACTGGACCGATATTCTCGAGCGTTGCCTGCACCGCTATCACCCCGAAAGCGGCGCCATGACGACAATCCCCGTCCCCGAAGAAGTGGGCTGTTTTGCCCTGCGCGAACAGGGTGGCTTTATCGCCGCGATGCGCACCGGGATCTATCTGTGTGATCAACACGGGCAAATTGAGCGTAAAGTCGCCGATAACCCCAATAACCCAGCGCTGGCCCGTTTTAATGATGGCGGTACCGATCAGGCGGGTCGTTTCTATGCGGGCACTTACTGGAGCCCACGAGATTACAACGGCGCCCTGCTATGCCGGGTTGATGCCGAGCTGCAGATGTCGGTGATCCAGTGCGACATTCTGGGAGCCAATGGCTTGGCATTCAGCCCGGACATGCGCTGGATGTACACCACTGATACCCCCAACCGCCGCCTTTATCGCACTCCGTTGGCCCGCGACGGTTCACTCGGTCAACGGCAACTGCTGCGCGAGTTTGCAGCCCGCGCCGGCGAAGGGCGCCCGGATGGGGCTGCAATCGATGTCGAAGGATGCTACTGGAGCGCCCTGTTTGATGGCCATCGTATCGCCCGCTTCTCTGCAGAGGGGGTATTGCTGGCCGAATATCCCTTGCCGGTACGTTGCCCCACCATGGTCTGTTTTGGTGGTGAGGACATGAAGACCCTCTTCATCACTACCACTCGCGAAAATATGGACGCCGCCGAACTGGCAGCACGTCCGCTCTCAGGTGCGCTGTTCAGCATGCGTGTTGACATCGCCGGTCTTGCTAAACCCACATTTAAGGAAAACAACGGATGAAAACTATCGGCTTTATCGGTCTTGGTCTGATGGGCGAAGCGATGTCAAAGAACATCGTCAAAAAATTTGATGGCAATGTGTTGGTATTCGATATCAATCAGGAGGCTGTCGCCCGTGTGGTCGATGCAGGCGCCATCGCCTCCCCTTCCATTGCCAGGTTGGCAGCCGATGCGGATGTGATCATCTCCATGGTACCGCGCTCCGAACACGTCAAAGCTGTCTATACCGAACTGCTGCCACACCTTGGTCACGGCAAGATCACCATCGACATGTCCACCATTGACCCAGCCGTGTCAATCGCCTTATCCCGCCAGGTAGCAGAAACCGGTGCCGTGATGCTCGATGCGCCCGTGGTCAAATCGGTCCCTGCCGCCGTGGCGGCCGAGCTCGGGATCTACATAGGTGGCGACCTGTCCGCCTACAAAAAGGTCAAGCCGTTGCTGGCCATGATGGGCAGCAACCAGATCCACATGGGGGGTAACGGCCGTGGTTTGATCATGAAGGTGCTGCACAACACCTTGGTCGCCCAAATTCAGAACAGTGTCAACGAAATGCTGGCCACCGCCGATCACTTCGGCATCGATAAAGAGAGCTTCAACACCGCAGTCTCTTACGGTGGCGGCAGCAACTTCTATCTGACCAGCAAGATAGGTGCCCTGATCGCCGAGAACTACGACACAGTCTTCTCGCTGGAGAACATGGCCAAAGATATCGGCATTATGAAGAACCTCATGGGCGAAGAGGCGCTGACCCTGCCCGGAGTCGAATTGGTGAATAACATTTACCAGCAAGGCCTGAATAACGGTTTGGGCCGTGAGGATTTCTGTGCCACTTATAAGTTGGTAAAGCAAAACATTCAATAGCCGGCTGATAAAAACCATCGCATGAGGTAATTAATTTACCTCATGCCAATCGCTGCACGATTTAATATTAACTTACCATTGGCGAGTCAATCACTATGCATATCCACCCCAAAATATGCTTAATCCCTCTTATATGCTGCAATGCAGCTTTCGCGGGCGGTTATTTTGAAAGCCGTGAGGCATTTAACTTTGCTACCGACCAACATGAGTTATTGTTGCGACTCGGCTATAACTGGGAATCTGGTGCGGGTATTATGGTCAGCAATGCGTATAATACCGATAAACTAGACAAGCTAAAGCACAGTTATAACGAAATTGAAGGGTGGTATCCGCTATTAAATTTAACCACTAAACTCTCGGTCAATGCCGGTGGTTTGGTTAACTCCTCTAGCTCTGGCTCTGGTGGCTCTGCGTATCTGGATGGAAAGTACAACTTTACCGATAACTTTTCCGTTATTGCACGATACCGTTACAATCATCAAAATTATCTAACTACGGATCTTGATGGTCATGGCGATAATAACGATACCAATGAATACGCACTCTATATTGTCAATAAAATAACGCCAGCCTTGACCCATACTTTTGAATCGCACTATTTTTCTCGTGTTAACAATTTCAACAGTGCTAATGGGAAAGATCATCACTGGGAGCTAACCAGTCAAACCCGCTATCGAATCAATCCACAATGGATGCCTTATCTGGAATTACAGTGGTACGATAGAAATATTGCCTATGATGCAGAAGCATACCGGATCCGCATTGGTGTTAAATACTTTTTCTAATGTTGCCAGATGAATTCAATCTATGACTCACGGAGAGCAGTTATGAACTATTCCCAGCAAGTACAATATCACTCTATTGTCGGCAAGGTCGCCGTTATCACAGGCGGTGCCAGTGGCATTGGCGAAGAGTTGGTGCGCGCCTTTGTCAGCCAGGGTGCCAAAGTCGCCTTCCTCGATTTTGATAAATCAGCAGGCGAAGCACTCGCGCATGAGCTCGATTGCCTGTTTCTGTTTTGCGATGTCACCGACCTGACTCTGCTCAAAGCGTGTTTTACGACCATTGAACAACAGCTGGGCAGTGTCGATATCCTGATCAACAACGCGGGCAGCGATGATCACCATAAAATTGAGGATCTGACCGAGGAGTATTTCGAAAACCGCATCAATATCAATCTGCGTCACCAGTTGTTTGCGATCCAAGCCGTGCTGCCAGGCATGGAGCAAAAAGGGAGCGGCAGCATCATCAATATGGGCTCCATCAACTGGATGCGGGGCCGCCCCGGGAGAGTCTGCTACTCCCTGTCAAAAGCCGCCATCCATGGTTTTACCCGTACCCTGGCGCAGGAGTTGGGCGCGAGAGGCATTCGGGTTAACAGCCTGGTACCAGGCGCAATCCGTACCCCCAAACAGGATGCTATGTGGGCGCAACTCGACCCTGCCGCGGTGAACCAGTTTGTCGAACTGCAAGCACTCAAATTCCGTCTCGATGGCTCACATTGTGCTCGCATGGCCCTCTTCCTGGGTTCTGACGAATCCAATGGCTGTACCGGCCAAGATTTCATTGTTGATGCAGGTCTGACCCTTAATTAAGGAACAGAGTAACAATTTAACTGCAAGTAGATAATCATTGTGAATCCTTAGAGAATCCCTAATCTAACCTAAGATAGTCAGGCTTATATTCATAAACAAGAATGAATAAACAAGTCATCAATCCAATAACTAAAAGGCCCCTCTTTGGAGGGGCAACCAGATTGGTAGTCACACTCTTTTTGCAATCAGCATATATTGACAAGAGTATAGAAAATCAAAAATCTAACCGTGTAAAAAATAAAGCTTTTAATCATCTTTTCATGTGGTTAAGGTCTACCCTGTAACACATATCATACGACTTGCTGTCACCGTCCCAGTGCCTCCTGTAGTAGATCACAAGAGATTGCCTGTCAGAATATTTACGTACCTCCGCAAACACACTTCTTCATATAAGCTGCTAAAATAGATGACAAGGTCAAGTCACTCATAGACATCAGCTTTATTAAGAACCATTCGATACCACTCATGCATCATTTCAAGAGGAAAAATAGCAAGATGGAGGCACATGCACATATCGGAAACAATAGAGACAAGGTTCTCCTGATTGTAGAAGACTACGCACTTCACCGCACCATACTGGTCAGTATGCTTAGAAACATGGGTTTCCAACATATTTTAGAGGCAGAGGACGGGTTTGATGCGCTGGAGGTTTGTGAACAAAACTGTGTCGACATTCTGTTCTGTGATCTAAGGCTCCCAGGAATGGATGGCATGGCGCTGCTACGAAGACTTTCCTCTAAAGAATTTAAAGGAGGAATCATTCTTTCTAGTGTGCTAGAGAACGATGTGGTTGATGCGGTATTGCGAATGGGAGCAGAATTTGGCCTACAAATATTAGGTAAAGTTGATAAACCGACCACCCCCTCTCAGCTAGAAGCATTAATCGAACGTTGGTCACCTGTATCAACCGTTTTATCCGATAAGAAACAAGAACCACGAATCACCAATATTGACCTGGAATATGCGATTCTGCATGGACATATATACCCATGGTATCAACCCAAGGTTGACTTTTTCACTGGTGAATGGTGTGGCATTGAAGTGCTTGCTCGTTGGCTTCATCCAACATATGGGATGATACCACCGGATCTATTTATACCATTGGCAGAAAAACATGATCTCATGCACCTACTTACCGAGATGATTATTCGTGATGCCCTGTCACAATACCATCAGTGTGCCAAAGGCAAACCATCATTAAATATGGCTCTAAACTTATCGGCGAGTTCACTTACTGATAAAAGCTTGAGCAATTTTCTGCTACTACATTGTGGATTGAACCAGATCCCCCCTCAGAAAATCACTCTGGAAATTACGGAAAGTGCGTTTACTGAAGATATCGGTCAAGCACTTGAAGTATTGACACGGTTAAGAATGCATGGGTTCGGTATTTCTATTGACGATTTTGGCACAGGATACTCATCACTACAGCAGCTGGCTTTGCTCCCTTTCACCGAGTTAAAACTTGATCGTACTTTTGTCGATCACTGCCACAACATGCCATCACATCTGGCTATCATAGAAACAAGTATCAAACTGGCCAATAGCCTTGGACTAAAAACAGTGGCCGAGGGCGTAGAGAATATAGATACGTGGCAAGCTCTAAAAAAATTGGGTTGTGATATATGCCAAGGTTATATTGCAGGAAAAGCGATGCCATATCATGAATTGAGCAGTTGGCATCTAAATTGGAAAGCTAAGTCAGTAACGTTAAATTCTGGATTCGAGTAAATTTAAAATAAAAAGACCCCTTGCATTTTTAATCCAAGGGGTCTGAAAATCACCTCAATTATAGTGTGATAATTTAAACTATCCTTCATCTCTTCTCTTATTCAATTACGCCTTTGCTCTCCTGCCAATATAAAACCCCCTGTTTTACTTGGCCATAAATATCATTAACCTGCTCCAGCGCTCTCGACATAGACCCACTCAAATGGGGTGCTTGTTCCCACTCGGTGCAACATTCAACAAGGTGATCAGCACCGATGATCCTTGCACCACCTTTAATTCGGTGCAAGTAATCGAGAAAACGCCGGCTATCATTATCGTTACTAGCCAATGTCAACATCGCGATATCTTCATCCGTTGCCTTCAAGAACTCTTGTAACAAAGGCAACATAAACTGGGTGTTTCCGGCTGCTAATCCCCCAAGCACCTGGTCAATCCGTTCAGCTATTGCTGCACTAGTCGTCACTTGTGCATCATTACCCGATGGTCGTGGATCATGCTTGGCAAGACAATCACGAATCTGATCCAGACTGACAGGCTTGAATAAACAATCATCCATGCCTACTTCGATCGCATGCTGGATCTGCTCTTGTCTCGCATCGGCGGTCAGCCCAATAATAACAGTCCGTTCTCGTTGCTCGTCTCGCTCTTGCTGACGATAGCGCTCAGTAAAATCAAGGCCATTAATATCCGGCATATTAAAATCAGTAATAATGAAATCGAAGCGTTGATCCACTAACTGCTGTAAGGCATCCCGACCGGACTCAGCCATCGTAACCTCGTGCCCTAAAAAGGTCAGTTGTTGATTCACCAACAATCGATTAGTTGGATGATCATCGATAATCAGAATTCGACTGCTCCGGGTGGCAATAGCTGATAGGTCACTCAACGTCGGGAGTGATGGCCGCACCATAGCAGAACTGGCAACGATTGGTAACCGAAGTGATATCAGAACCCTTGTACCTTGACCCGGCTCACTCATCAGTTCGAGACGGCCTCCCATCATTTCGCACAGGGTACGACAAATCATCAAACCGAGCCCGGTACCAGAACGATACTCATCTTGAGACTGTTCTACCTGACTGAAAGGTTGAAACAAGCGAGTTTGATCATCCTGGCTTATCCCTATCCCGGTATCCGTAACATTTATCGTCACCACGCACTCGTCACCCTCGCTTAAGAGTGTAAGAGCAAGATCAACACCCCCTCTGTGGGTGAACTTAATCGCATTGCTGATCAAGTTTGATATGATCTGTTTGTAACGCATCGAGTCGATCAAAACCGTCTGTTCATCATCGATGGAACATGTGAGGTAAAGCCCCTTTTCTCGTGCATTCGCTGTGAAAACATTAATGACTGAGCGGCTAAGTTCAGCAATATTATGAGGAGCAGGAGATAGCTCAAGCTTGCCTGATTCAATTTTGGATACGTCAAGGATATCCCCAATCAATCCGAGCAATTCTTTCGAAGACTTGAGTGCGATTTCGATTGAATCATTCGCCTGTGCACTAATGCCGCCCTTGCGAAGGGTCAATTCAAGCAAACCAATTATTGCATTCATCGGGGTGCGAATTTCATGACTCATGGTCGCCAGAAATGTTGTCTTGGCTCTATTAGCATATTCTGCACGTTGTGAGGCTTCTGCCAACTCCTCCATCAAGCGATGACGTTCACTGATATCTAGCCAACCACCAATAATACCACTGACTTCATCTGATAGATCATGATAGATATGCAGCCAATAATAAACATGAAAGGCTCGACCATCCGCAAGTTTCAATAAGTGATCATTATTATAACTAACCCCATTTTCATGAAGCTTACGGTAAATCTCTCGAAGATCTTCTTGTGATTGTTCCGATATCGGCAGGTTGGCAATATTTGTGCCTAACATGCGCTTTTTTTCAACCCCAACAAAGCTACAGTAGCTTTTATTACATAGTATAAAGTTGTTATCTTTATCTCGGGCGAATACAGGATGCGGAATACTGTCAACCAGATCGTCCATGAATTTAAGTTGTTGCTTTAGCGCCAATTGAGCACGCTTTCTTTCATTGTTTTGGCGGCGCAAGATCAATGCCCATGATACCACTATCAATAGCGTGACGGTTGCCGCAACGATCTCCAGCCAGAATTGATGAAACACATCATTCAAGGTCAATATATCTTGCTTGGCACTGACTCGCCAACGACTGGATAATACTTCCAGTTCATCTGGCGGAATTGATGCAATGACCTTATCCAATATTTCAATCAGCTCACGATTCTCTGGCCGTGTTGTAAAGGCTGCAGCTACCGGCTGCGAGTCATAAAGTTCCCCCCCCACAGCAAGTGAATCGGTATGATTACTGTTGATGAAATATTGAGCAGGCCTCAATGGCACAATAGCAGCATTACACAACAGATTGGCAACGCATGCCAATGCATTATCGTACTTGTCAAAATAGGTGACTTTCAGATTATCGGACTGGTACTCTTCAACCAATTTCTCCGCTACGGTACTCTTTACCAAGGCTAACGGGCCATCCTTCAGCACACTCTCAACATCTGAATACTTATCGTAATTTTCCTTTCTGATCACATAAACCAACGGATCTAATACAAAAGCTCTGCTAAAAACCAATGGCTGGCTGTATTTTCTATTGGGGCTGGCAATGGTCACATCTGCATCACCAGATTGCACCGCATCCAATTGATGACGCAAGTCATTCATGACTGCCAACTTGACATTAATCCCGAGCCGTAGCCGAATCGTTTGTATCAAATCAGCCAAGATGCCTCGAAAATAGCCATCCTGATCGACGAATCCCATCGGCGGGATCCGGTCATTGACTGCCAGGGTTATCTCTTTCTTTTGTGCCAGAAATGTCTTTTGGGCCGAGGTCAGATTGAGCGACTCGCCAACCAGTGAAACGCCACCTCCAGCCCAGCGTTGATAAATGGCGTTGATGGATGTAGCCGGGATGGTGTCGATGGCTTTGTTTATTAATTGCTGGAGGAGTTTGTTTTCAGGAGAGAGGGCAAATGAGAAACCGTAAGAGTTGAATGGTATCGTTTTTCCGAATTCAACATTCTCCAGATAGAATTTGTTGACTAAAAAGTTCCCAGATAACAAGTCGATCAAAACTGCGTCATTTCTTTTGTAGGCGACACTGGCCAAGGCACTGTAACGTCCTGAGTAATGAATGACTTTTTTATCACTGAACAAGGAGTTGAAAAACTCATCTGGCAGGTAATCTTGTGGCACCGCAACTGATTCAACGTCATCTACCTCTATGCCCTGGCGAATAAAGAGCACCGGGGTATCGCTAATATAGGGTTTGGTGAGTAAAAAACCCTGAAAAGATTCGTAGGTGTTTGCGGCACCAATAAAATCCACCTCACCACGCCTGATTGCCTGCAGCGCTGCTGAGCGTGTCTCATAGCGCTTGGCGATGACAGGGATACCCAAGGTGGCAGAGAGCAGCCCAACAATGTCAGCCGTAACCCCCTCATAGTCACCGGACATCATGGAGATATCGAGCGGTGGATTGTCGGGGGCAGGCACAGCCAACACCAACTGCTTTTTATTGTGTAACCACGCCTGCTCGGCGGTATTAAAGGGGCTAGCGGTTCGACTGACGGGGGCCGGCTCACGGGAAAAGATTGGAATTACGCTCTGATCCGTTGTTTCCGAAGCGACAACGGCGGAGCAAGTGATAAAAAAAAACAGTGTCAGAATGTTTTTCATAGCTCAGACCAGATTATGGCGTTTGGCAAAGTTAAGCAGATCGACAATATTGTTGAGCTGCAACTTGGTCATCAGCCTTGTTTTATAAGTGCTGATGGTTTTTTCACTTAATACCAGATCGTTGGCAATTTTCTTATTATTATCGCCTCTTGCCAGCGCCATCAGCACACTCATCTCACGCATAGAAAGCGTCTTCAACACCTCTGCACTGTCGATATCTGACTTACTGGCAGCATCAAAACGGAGGGCATGGTCAAATAGCACGTAGCCAGCCAGCACCTGCTCTACCACGGAAGAGAGCTTGGTGAGGTCATCAAGCTTGGAGACAAAGGCAGAGACACCCAGTTGAACGCAGCGGGTTTTGACATGATCGCTGTCATGGGCACTTAACACGATAATTCTTGGTGGCATGGCCAGCTCGTGGCAACGCTTGATAACATCAAAGCCATCGATACGGGGAATATTGATATCGAGCACCAAGATGTCGGGCGCTTGCAGGCGGATCTGGGCCAGGGCATCGATACCATTATCAAATTCACCCGAGATCTGGTGGCCCTTATTTTTTAACAGGATACCAACAGCCATTCTGATGGCCGGATGGTCATCCACAATCATGATTGTTGCCATGTGATTCCTCTATCAAGCCAATGATTAAGTCAGTAAGTTATTGATTATAATCTAGAACATTATCAAAACGTGGGCAAGTCGGCAGGCTGATTATCCCTGCCGACCGTTATACAACGCCTAGCGTAATGACATTCTGGCCAAGAGATTGTGCCCTTTGAGCCGGTGCACCATCACCGCTGTGATATGCAGCAGCACCACGGCGATCATGGCAAAGGCCAGCACACTGTGGCACTGCAACAAGATCTGGTAGGTGCTGTTCGTGGCCGCTTGTTTGGGATCACCCAACTCGACGAGGTTGGGCAGGGTCAGCCACTCTTGCCAGAACAGGCGCAACTCATATCCTTTGGCATTGGCGGTGGCCCACCCCAACAGGGTCAGAATAATCACCCCGTACTGCAGGAACAGGTGCGCAGCCTGCTCAAGAGCGTGCTTGAGCAGGTGTTCCACATTGATTGAATGGGGTCTCTGCGCGCTGTGCAGTCGGGTATTGCAGATCCGCACCAGGGTCGCCAACAGTAAAAAGAAACCGACCGTTTCATGGCCGATAAAAGCGGCAAACACTGTGTCTTTGTCAAAGGGCAACTGGAAAGTCTTAATAGACCAATAGAAGCAGGCCAGCAGGATAACCAATACCATCAGAACTGCGACAAGCCAATGCATGATGATCATAGATGTTTTGTATTTATTTAGCATCATTACTTACCATTTGTAAATTATCAACAACAATATTATCTACACAAAACCAGCAATCAATGAAGTTAATGCCACTTAGTGTATTTTTATCACACCTATAATATTCTCTTCTGAGAAGTCTATTACGATATAACTATCAGTGGTCCTCCTCACCTAAAAGCATTTATATATTCCTTGCTAGCTTATGCAGGTCACGTTCCGCGATACCATCAAAACTTTTTCCCATTTACAACATCAAAAACAAAAAATGCCGATGAACATTATGTATGGTCAAACACCTCCGCAAAGGCTGACAACGCCTGCTAAATTTAATAATCCAAAATCTGCGTCAAGAAAATCAGTTACGCATATTAATTTTATCCAATGGTGGACTTTGCAAAACAATATCAGAATTAGCATATTTTCATTGTGTTGATAGCGCTAAAACCATTAGTGGTAACTATACTAAAACACATCTTTCAGTAGATAGAGTTTATATTCCACATAAAAATACGAAGACAAAACTTGATCAGTTAATTATAGTTTATCATCCATCTCGATATCGCATACAGTCAACCACGCCTGACAACCTTCAGATTAGTGAGATCATCGCCAAAAAAGGCTGTGATATCGCGACTTAAATATTTGGCTATTATTTCAGTTTCTTTTACGACAGTATGTAGGCAAATTCTGAATCATTGATACAGTCGGTGCTGGTGATGCACAAGGAAGGGCTGACACACAGGAAGAAGATATCGGGGTATCACCGTCCCTCGCTGGTCGAGACGGCGATGTATCGGTTTAAGCAGTTGCTGGCGGGGAAAATCAGTCTGCGTAACTACAATGGCCAAGTGGGAGAAGTCATGGCGTATGTAAGCGCCATAAACAAGCTGAATACTCTGGGCATGTCTATCAGAAAGCCCCGAGTGTAGCGGTCACCAGGGGCTAGGGCAGTTGCTGCTTGATGGTTGATTTGGGAAACAACGCCCTGCAGCCCCCATGATGGCCGTGGTGAAACCAGTTGATCATGGCCTCGGCATCAACCCAGAAGGTGATTGAACCACGGCTAATCAATGATTTATTGTATTGAGGCCAGTTGGTGATGGGGTGAAGCGACGTACTCATGATGCAGACTTGAAGGAGATGGTGGTGATCAGCTCACCAAGTCCTCAGTTAGTTCCATTCAAGCTGCATCTATTTGGGAAACAACGAACGGTTAGAGGCATGCAATCTGGTATCGCGTGCCCCTATCAGCTTCTAGTATCTCATAGCGTTTCGCTTTTTTTCTTTGCCTACCATCAGTTTATGGCAGTATGTGTGATATAAAACGTATAGCAGCCTGAGCATTTGTCTTTGGATCTCGCACGCTAATTGTAGCCTCATATATTCCATCACCATTTTGATCTGTCGGGTTATTATAACTACGGGCGCTTAGATTTATCCACTCAGAGCTTTCTGAAGCGCGACTATAATATTGAGCATCAGGACCACTTATAGTCCAAACAAGATCTCTTCCGTAACTGTTAATATGGTAATTTGTAACTATATATTGACCCACTTGAATACCTCGCGAAACTCCACTTCTTACGTGCGCCGTGATCTCAGATTGACTAAAACTTATTGTGGCCGGAACAATATTTACACTATTAGAAAAGGATGGTATAGATACTGCAGTTTCTGGAGGATAGCTTGTTTGCGAATTAGCTATCGCTGTTACTTTCAACTTAAGATCTTTACCACCACTACCAACAGGCGGCACAAACGATACGCTAGGCCAATTGTTATTAAAAGATGCGGCGGGACCTTGCTCGACATTATCAACCACCCAAACATACTGCCAATCAACTAGCGAGTCACCATCCTGATCAGTATATGAAGGTGGCTGATTTATGGTTACCGGCAAAGTTTCCACAGCACCAGAGATTACTGGCGCCATGGTAATAGCGATTTGATGTCCATGTACTACCTCAGTTTTACTGCTATTCTTTGCATGCGAAAAGCATGGGAATAACAAAATAATAATGAAAATAAATTTCTTATAGTGGCCGTATTTATGCGAATAGATACTCATATTTCACTCACCCATATCTAGAAAGTATCGGCGTAACACTGTGACACTGGTTTTACATATCTCTTTCACCAGTATGATGCACGTTTACTCGCCGACATAAATGAGGCCCGTAGGTACGAGCCTCATTCTTTTACCTCAGTTTAGCTTAGTGAAACTTACTTTCCATTAGCATCCACTCGGAACTCATAGCCCTGATCTGCACCAGTCAGAGTATAGGTTGCACTAGTCGCCCCAGTCACTTCTTCCCACTCACCGTCGGTGACGGTATTGCGGCGCTGCCACTGGTAGGTGGCATCAGTACGGTCACGCTTGGCGCCGGCTCCGTCATTCAAGGTCACTTCGGAGTGCAGCACATCGCCGACGACCGGGTTACCGGTGATTTCTGCACCAGCGGCATCCACTACCTTGACGGCGGTAGCTTGTTCAACCACGTTGTCAACTGTGATGGTGATGGTGATAGTATCTTCTGCACCTGTTACCGGATCCTTCACAGTCACTTCCACCACATAGGTACCGTTGCCATCGCTATCAAGCGGGTTTTCGGCATCCTGCGGTTTCAGGGTCAGCACGCCATTTTCATCGATGGAGAACTGGCCACTGTCTGCACCACCCAAGCTCCACTCCAGCTCGCCACCAGCGTTGTTGTTAGTGACGGAAGAACCGATATCGACCTTGATCTCCTGGTTCTCGGGGCCATGGCCGTTACCGTTAGCATCGATAGCGATAGAGCCCGGGATCTCCGGATTCGGGTCGATCGGGCCTTCACCACCAATCTCCAGCTCACCGGCAGCAATGGTGATAACGTTGGAGAGGCTCTCTTCTGAATAACGGGTGGCCACCGGGAAACTGCGCTCGTCCGCTACGGCACGCAGTTTGAGGGTCAGCTTCTTGCCCGCATCGGCAGCGGACGGGGTGTAGGACGGGATCGCATCAATACTGCCCGCGAGCTGTTCGGTGCCGACGTCAACGCCGTCCAGTTGCCATACGTAGTACCAGTCGGCCAGGGCATCACCGTCCGCATCGGCAGTACCGGGAACTGATGGCAGCGTGACCGGCACACCGACTACGCCCAAGCCCTCGATTTGGGGAGCAGCTACGACGGTGATTTGACGGCCGTGAATGGGGCCTGCGCTGTTGGTTGAGACCAGTGCGGCAGCGCCATTGCTCAACAGCGCGGCCAGCAGGCCAGCTGCCAGGGTAGAACGACGGATTACAGGGCGCTTGCGGCCAAACTTGTTGATATGGTTCATTTACTTTTTCCTGTTAATTACTACTTGGTGTTGGTTGCCCATCAGCAGATGGGCAACCTGTTTATTACAAGACGGTTGACGAGACCTTCGTCTCCTGGCCGTCACTGTGTGGTGACGTGGACACGGAAGGTGTAACCCTGATCCGCCCCGGTCGTGGTGTAGCGATCCTGGGTGCCGATATCGGTCCAGTTCACGCCATCCTTGGTGCGCTGCCACTGGTAGGTCAGCCGCGTACCGTCAGTCAGTTGTTCGTCGCCCCGTCCGGTTTGTGCATCTGCTTCTCCTTCCAGGCGAACCTGGGCAAAGAGGATGGTGCCCACAGGTGCATCAGCAGGGACTTCGTTACCGCTCTGGTCGGTCACTCGCACGCCATCGCTGGCGATCTGTCCGGCAGCAAAGTTCACATCAGCCTGTTGACTGGCGCCCAACAGGGATGCAGTCACAGTGACGCTAGCAATCTCGGTATGGCTCACCTCGATGCGGGCGATACCGTTCACATCAGTGACACTGGTTGCTCCGGAGAGGCTACCGGCACTGGTGGTCCACTCGACGGTCACACCGGCTTTCGGATTGCCCGCCGCATCGACTACCGCCACTTGCAACTCGTTACTGTCAACGCCATTCGGTACAGCGTTATTGCGCACAACAGTCAGGCTGTTATCACTCAACTTCATACCACCGTTAAGCGGGTCGTTCGGGTCAAGCGGGTTGCTGCCGTTGTCCACTTCGGTCTTGTCGTCAATACCGTCACCATCGGTGTCTTTGTTATCCGGATCGGTACCAAGCTGGTTCTCCTGGCCGTTGGTCAGGCCATCGCCATCTTTGTCCCCGTTCGGATCAGCTACCGGGTCGTTCGGGTCAAGCGGGTTGCTGCCGTTGTCCACTTCGGTCTTGTCGTCAATACCGTCACCATCGGTGTCTTTGTTATCCGGATCGGTGCCGAGCTGGTTCTCCTGGCCGTTGGTCAGGCCATCGCCATCTTTGTCACCGTTCGGGTCAACAACAGGATCGTTCGGGTCAAGCGGGTTGCTGCCGTTGTCCACTTCGGTCTTGTCGTCAATGCCATCACC